>JAPJNH010000078.1 GCA_026461075.1 Chitinophagales bacterium | reverse complement strand
GTCTTACCTGCACCATTTGGTCCGATAATACCAACGATTCCCGCTTGCGGTAACGAGAAACTTAAATTATCAATCAATAAACGATCTCCGAAACCTTTGCTGATATTCGTAGCTTCAATAACGTTAGTCCCTAAACGAGGTCCAGCAGGAATGAAGATTTCTAACTTCTCTTCTTTCTCGCGTGTTTCTTCATTCAACATTTTATCGTAGGCCTGTAAACGCGCTTTCGATTTTGCATGACGCGCTTTCGGAGCCATACGCACCCAATCTAATTCACGCTCTAATGTTTTCGCTCTGCGACTCTCTTGCTTTTCTTCTTGTGCTAAACGCTTCGACTTCTGCTCTAACCAGCTTGAATAATTTCCTTGCCATGGAATTCCTTCGCCACGATCTAATTCAAGAATCCATCCTGCAACATTATCAAGAAAGTAACGGTCGTGGGTAACCGCAATTACTGTTCCCTTATATTGCTGTAAGTGATGCTCTAACCATTCAACCGATTCAGCATCCAAGTGGTTAGTAGGCTCATCCAACAATAAAATATCTGGTTCTTGTAATAACAAACGGCATAAGGCAATTCGGCGACGTTCTCCTCCTGATAAAACATCCACTCTCGATTCAGGATCAGGACAACGTAATGCATCCATGGCAATCTCAATCTTGTTATCTAGCTCCCAAGCATTACTTGCATCAATCTTATCCATCAACTCCGCCTGACGGTCGATTAATTTATTCATTTCATCGTCGGTGCAAGGCTCTCCGAGTTTAATATTCACCTCTTCGTATTCTTTTAGAACATCGACTGTTTCCTGGACACCTTCCATCACAATTTCACGCGCTGTTTTGGTATTATCTAGCTCTGGCTCCTGAGACAAAAAGCCTACAGTGTATCCTGGAGAAAAAACAACATCACCTTGAAATGACTTATCTAAACCAGCGATGATTTTTAATAATGAAGATTTACCTGAACCATTCAAACCTAGGATCCCGATTTTAGCTCCATAGAAAAAGCTTAAATAAATGTTTTTTAGTACTTGTTTTTGTGGTGGATAAGTCTTGCTTACCCCTACCATCGAAAAAATAATTTTGCGATCGTCTGACATTTTTATTGAATTATAATAGTTTACCTTTGCTAGACTCTGTTATTTTAACAGGATGACAAAAGTACCCCTTTCCCATCAAAAAGGAAAGAAAACAACCGAACAAATTTAGCTTTTATGAAAAGAATTTACAGCTGTCTAATCTTGTTAATCTTGTGTCAGATTTCATTTGCGCAGGACACCAAACTAAGCTTTAATTTATTGAAGAGAATTAATGAAGCCAAGAGTGAAAATGAGCATATTTCGGTACTCATTAAAGGTGATATTAATTATCTGAAAGAGGCTATTCCGCAATATAACGGAACAGTGAAGTTTATTGTTGGCGATATTGTAGCCGCTGATATACCCCTATTTACGATGAAGCATTTTGCGCTTAATACAAGTGTTATTCGCATGGAAGAAGGTGCGATGCAAGTGGAGCCGATGAATGACAAAATGCGCATCAATAATAATATCAATGCTGTTCACAACGGACTTGCCCCGCTTACAACTACCTACAAAGGGAAAGATGTTATTATGGGGGTGATTGATACGGGCATCGACATTACACATCCCGACTTTAAAGACAGTCTAGGAAACACCCGTATACTTTGGGTTTGGGATCATACGCTAACAACGGCAGGTAATACGCCTAATCCGTACAACTACGGACAAGAATTTTCGGCAATTGATATTAATGCTGGCTTAGCTTCTGCTACGGATGATATTGGAGCACATGGCACCCATGTAACAGGAATTGCTGCGAGTAGTGGTGGCACTGATACGATATTCACGGGAGTAGCCCCAAAAGCAGATATTATCTCTGTAAAACTGAATTTTAATTTAGCTGATAATGCATGGTTAAGCAGCATTGCGGATGCAGTGAATTATATTTTTCACAAAGCAGATTCCTTGAATAAACCTTGCGTGATTAATATTAGTGCAGGTACTTATTTAGGGTCGCACGATGCTAGAGATTTACAAGCTCAAACGATTGACAATTTAATTACAGCTAAGAATGGAAGAACAGTAGTTGCTGCTGCTGGAAACGCAGGAAACATTGCGCATCATTTACTTCATCAGCCAACAGGAAACGATACGTTATTTACCTGGTTTGTGAATAATAGCTCGAACTCGATTTATATAGAACTATGGGCGGACACAGCTGATTTAAGAAACATGAAATTCTCGTTGGGAGCAGATGCATTAAATCCGATTTATACCAATGCGGCGCAAGATCAATGGATGGGAATTGCAGGCAATGTGGGTGTTTTAAGGAATGATTCTATTATGAGTTTTGCAGGAAACAGATTAGCACGTTATCAGACCTACGGTCAGCTGCTAGGCAATCGCTATAGTTTTATTTTTTACATCCTTCCTGATTCTACATTTGATTATTTCCGTTTGATGAGTACTGGAACAGGGAAATTTGATGTTTGGTCGTTTGATATGATTGATTACGGATTGCCAGCTCCCGGAACATATCCAAACATCAGCAACTATGTTTTACCAGACTATAACAAAACAATTTGCAGTAGCTTTCAAGCAAGCGACAAAGTCATAACGGTAGGGCAATACGTCAATCGTAATAACTACATCGATTATAATGGAACCCTACAAACATTTCCAACAACAGAAGGAGCATTAGCAGTGAGTTCAAGTAAAGGTCCGACTCGTGATGGGAGAATAAAGCCTGATATTACTTCTACAGGAGAATATACAATGTCGGCATTGCCTGCCTCAGCACAAGCATGGTTTATTGCAAACCAACCTTATAAATTAACGACAGATGGAAAGCATATTCGCGATGGAGGAACATCGTCTGCAGCGCCTGTTGTTGCTGGAGTAGCGGCATTATATTTCGAAGCATATCCGAATGCATCCTGGCAAGATGTGAAGAACAAAATCATGTATTGCTCTAAAGCAGATCAATTCACAGGAAGTAATTTGCCAAACAATAATTGGGGTCATGGTAAACTAGATGCCATGAAGGTCATGACAGGTTGCAGTGCTGCAGGAATTACAAGTGTGAATAATAACAATTATACATTGTATCCAAACCCTGCTAGTTCTTCTATTCAAATCAATTTTAACGCTGCATCCAGAATAAAAATTGAAGTTTATACGATACTTGGTGGTCAAATAACGGCATTTGTAACTGATAAATCAGAGAACGAATTATCCATTTCAAATTTGGAAAATGGCGTTTACTTTTTACGAATTACAGAGGGAGAAAATACCCAAACCGAGAAATTGATTATTCAAAAATAAATTAAAGCTTAACCACTTTAGCAACATGATTTGAAGTAGACTTCAGGTAATAAACCCCTGAAGAAAGATTACTTAAATCAATTTTCGTTAATCCGCTACCGATAGTAAACGAATTCACTAAGTTGCCTTGCAAAGTATACAGGTCCATTTGCTGACCTGAATTTGATTCAACATTCAGAAAATCAGGAACCGGGTTAGGATAGACTTTAATTGTTAAATTTTCTAGTTGACTTTCTGCTATAGAATTGTTGTTGTTTTGAGTGTAAAGTACAACTCCCCCACTCTGATTTCCAATCACCAAATAGAATTTCACATCCCCATACACATAATTCATTGAGGGATATGATTTTGTTTGATCTTTTATGTTTTGAAATGTAGAATCCAATAATTGAAAAGCACCCAACAAATTTCCATCGACATTATCATAATGATACAAAGCACCTTTATAACTACCAACCAGCAATTCATAATTTCCGTTTACATCATATAATAAAGGAACACTATATCCAATTCCATACGTACCTAATCCAACATTGATTTTACCAAACGAATCTGTTTCAAAGCTAAAAACAGGAGAAGAAATACTACCTGAATTCCGATAGTAATTAATATTCCCATTACGCTCACCAATTAGCATATCCAGTAATCCATCTCGATTAACATCTACTAACTGAGGGGCCGCATCAGACCCCACATCAATATTCTGATAATACCCTTGCGAGAAAATAAAATTCGGATTAGTAGCAGTTCCAATATTTTGAAAATAACTTAAGCGACCAGTCGCATCACCAACAAGCATATCTTGATCTCCATCATTGTTTAAATCACCAAAAGCGAGTCGAGTTCCAATGATATTCAATGATCGAAAATTAATTATACTATCATTAATATTTTGAAATTGATGATTAGCACCTTGAGAAATATTTTTATAGTACGTCACCTTGCTAACGAAGCTTCCTCCCTCGTAATATCCATCATTACTGATTAATAAATCTTTCAGTCCATCACCATCCCAATCGAAAAACACAGGATGTGAAGATGTGCCTACATCAATCATTTCATCAATCAACACGCGGTTTTTTATGTAATTAAAATTTGGTGATGTTGCAGTGCCAATATTTTCGTAATAAATAGTATTATTAAAATCTTCACCACTTGAATTAAAATTTGCTACGAGTAAATCTCTGTCGCCATCTTTATCATAATCGATTAAATAAGGAGCTGCAATATCTCGCATGGATGCTGAAGTTGTATTTGACGGATACGCGGTATCTTGCGAGCATGCATAGGCAGAATCAGCATTGCCACAATTTTCTACCTTCAATAAATTTCGGCCTACTTTATCACCACATAAAAAATCCTGATCGCCATCACCATCTAAATCTTCTACCCAAATTGCAGAACCTGAATCGAATTTATTCTGATCCATTCGAAATGGATGCGCAGGCAATAACGCGCAGGAAGTATTCACAGGTAAAACAGCCTTGTTTGCAACAGCTTCTTTATAAAAGTAACCCCAGCAACCTGGCACATTGTGAAATTTAAACTGATTATTATTTCCTAATGAATCCATCGATAAATTCTTATCTAAATCAATCCAGCTTCCATTAATTGAAAAAGCCAGAATATCCATATCACCATCATTATCGATATCTGTCAACGCAGGAATATCGACTCGCGTAACGAACAAATTCGGATTCGTCCCACTGTAATTACAATTTAACTGCATCGTGACATTAGTAAAACTAAGTCCGGAAGAAACAGTACTTTCATTACGATCTACTCTAATTCCTCCCGCAAAATAACTGAACACATCTTTGTCGCCATCATTATCATAATCATACGTCCGCACCCACCCTTCTAAGTTTTGAGGAAACAAAGAATTATATTCTGGCGCATATACGTAACCGCTAGGACCATAAACAAAGCAATTTAAGCGTGCTGAAAACCCATCAAAAACAATTAAATCCTGCGTGCCATCATTATTCAAATCAATTTCAGCAAAAACCGGATTATTAAATCCACATGCCCATCCATTTTTAAAAACAGTACT
>JAPJNH010000077.1 GCA_026461075.1 Chitinophagales bacterium | reverse complement strand
CGAGCCATCAGTATTCTTATTGGCGAAACACCTGAAAATGCCGCCTTCTCCGATCACAGCATCTTTTTCCAAGCTTCGCCTTCATTAACTTTTGAAGAGCTTAAAATTTTATTAGCGAAGTACCATTTTGGAGAAATCCATCAAGAGCCTTATACGTCCAACTATTATTCAGCACGTTACTATCAGGCTTTGGTAGACGAAGAATTGATACGCGACATGTATTCTTTAAGTGTTTCAGGAAAAATCAATTCTATTCATCTCAATATGTATATGCAAATTGAATTCGATGATGAGCCTAAACAACCTATGTATAAGGATTAGAACTGCACTAAGTATCCGAAGTGAATCTTTGCAGAACGCCATTGCACGGGCGTTTGATCTGTTTTGCCATACGCATAAGACACTTGGAAAATTCCTGCTTTTGTTTCGAATGCTAGTCCGGCTCCGAAACCCAATGGGTGTTGCGTGACATGCTGTGTATAGGTATAGAGCTCCGTATACGCCTGGTCCATGAACAGATAGACGAATGAATTACCTTCTAAAATATAGCGCAATTCCGCTGTTTGTATGCTATAGCCTGTCAAGGGGAAGGTAAGTTCGTTGAAACCTCTTAATGTTTTAAATCCGCCAATTCTTTCCACCTCGTTATCGAATGCCTGCACGCCCCATCGTTTCGAAGCTCGAACGCCAAGCTTCAGTATCACATGTTCGGAGAAGGGAATATAAGCCGCTGCCTGACATTGTAAAGCCGCCATCCACTGATTCTTGTTAAGCGTATCATACATTGCGCGAAAGCTATTCAAGGAGTCGTAGTGATAATCTAATGCGATGATCTGATTATTGTAAAATACCTTACGTAAGCCGCTGCTAAGGTTTAATCGTGCTTCCCATCCTTTATGCGGTGCTATCAAATTGTCTGTAGTACGCCATTTCATCTCCGCTCCGATACTTTGTGTACGTCCGTCGATTTGCGCAGGCAGTTTATGCGCTGCCAAAATCGCTACGGTATCGACATTTAGCAAAGTAGTCCTAAACGATTTATAGTACCATTGAATCGTATTGTTCCCTTTGTACCATTGCATGACACCCGCTTGCGTCAGCACGTTCAAGCTACTGGTATCAAACTTATTGATATCCAAACTCCCTTTCAAACCAAATCTCAACTTGAAGGGGTAGGGATGCGTATAATCCACGTGTAGGAATCTTGTTTGATCTGGATTTAACTTAAAGGTGGTATTGAATTCATTCGCCGTCTTATTGATATTCTCCAAATGAAACTCTCCATCACCTGTCCATTGCACAGTACTCCGCGCTCCGATACCTGTATTGTTGGCAGGCACAAAACCAATGATGAAGTTGAATCGATTCGCCTGTTTTGGCAATAAGGAAACATATAACAAGCTATGTCCATCTAAAAACAGCACTTCTGCAGGCTGTGCCACTTTTACAAAACTTAAATTTTTTAAATTTGTATTCACCGCCTTAATCGCAGATTCATCGTATGCTTTATTGGGTTGCAGTCCGAGATAGCGATATAAGAAAGGGTATTGCACCTGCACTGCCTCACGTTGAATAATACTGTCTAAAACGATGAAAGGTCCGGTGTGAAAATCAAGATGTGCACTCAGCGTTCCGTCTCCGATATAAATGCTATCTAAACCTATCTGCGCAAAGGGATAACCGTGATTTTCGGCATAGGTGAGCACCTGCTCTTTAAAATTGGAAAAAGCTTTCGGTCGGATGCGCGCATTTTCCGCAATCGGCAGCGCGGCGTTTACGCCTTGTAGCCAGGATCTGTCTTTATTAGAGATTTGAATTTTTGTCCAGATGAATACTTTGCCGGTGCTGAAGTAAACATCGAATCGTTTCGTTTTATTCGCATATCTAATGGAATCGCATTGCGCTAGTAGATAGCCTTTTTCCTGCCAACGTTTCAATTGTTGTTGCACTTGTTTAGTTGCATCTATAGAATCGATCGCTGCATAGGGGAGTGCCTTGCCCTTTCTGTTTTCGTTTGGGAACAGGCCATGCCATTCAATACTCACTTGCGCTAAAGAAGGCAGCGCAGCGAGTAAGAGGAGCAAAGACAAGAGCCATTTACGAATCATGCGCAAAAATAAGCATATAGGCGCTTTAAAAGCTTTTGTTGGTCGTTAATATTTTACCGTCCAACAGTTCAATTACTCGATCGGATCGTTTAGCGAAGTCGGTATCATGTGTAACGGCCACAATCGTCTGTCCGTGTTCCTGTGCCAACTCTTTAAAAATATCAAAGACGACATTCGCATTTTTGGAATCGAGGTTACCTGTAGGTTCGTCGCCCATAATAATCAATGGGTCGTTGATTAAAGCACGTGCAATAGCTACACGTTGTTGTTGTCCGCCGGATAACTTTGAAGCAGGCTTCAGTGCTTGATCTTCGAGGTCGAGTGCTTTCAACTTTTCGTAGGCGCGCGCCTCTATTTCTTCTTTGCTAAAACGACCTAGTTTCAACGCAGGAATCATCACATTACGCAAGCAAGAGAATTCAGGGAGTAGATAATGGAATTGAAATACAAAGCCTATCTTCTCATTACGAATATCTGCTAAATCATTTTGCTTAAGTCCTGTAACGTCCTTTCCATCGATGATTAGACGACCGTCATATTCCGTATCCATTGTTGAGAGAATATAGAGCAAAGTAGATTTACCACTTCCTGACTTACCAATTAAGGACACGAATTCGCCACGACGAACATCAAAGCTGATATCATCTAAAACACGAAATTTTTCTGGCTCGTAGAAGTACTTGCCTACGCCTTTGGTTTCTAGAATTATTTCCTGTTTCATATTATTTTCTCAAAATGCTTACGGGGTCGACATTCGCTGCTTTACGCGCTGGAATCAATCCTGCAAAGAAGGTTACTAAAATACCAATAATGGCTCCTCTCAAGTAGACGGTCCACTCAAACTGAATGGGGAAATAACCGATATCGCCTCCGAGATAAACTTTCGACATGCGATAAATTAGTAGGCTTGCTAAGAGTAATCCAAACACAACACCTATCGCTCCGATAATTAATGCCTGCTGCACGAAGATGCGCGTCACATCTCTTCCTTTAAAACCCATCGCCTTCAAGATCGCAATATCATTCATCTTCTGACTAATCGTCATACTTAAGATATTGTAAATCCCGAAAGCAGCCACAATCAATACTGTAAATGAAATGGTTCCTAATATCACGGCCCGCATTTTACTAGCGGAGACGAAGGTGGCATTCGCCGCTTGCCAATCTTCTGCTTTATAACCGGTCATCACTGAAAACTTGGCTGCATAGTTAGGTGCTAGTGCATGGTTCTTAATTTTGATATTTATATCGCTCACATATTCGGGACCTTTTAGTAAGATTTGTTGTGCCGTAGCGATGTTCATATACGAACGCGACTTGTCTACCGTAGCATTGGCGGTCTTGAAAAGACCTACTACGCGAAGTACCTTAGGGACATTCTTTGGGGAAGTTAAACTGATATTATCACCTACTTTCACACTCAATTTTTCAGCAACACCTACACCTATAATCACCCCATTCGTTGTGGTATTCAGATCGTGTAGATTTCCCGCAACCATCGTGCTTTGAATATCATACAAGCGATCGGCTTCATCGATGTTGACACCAATCGTTGCGCCAGAAAATTCCGATTCTCCTTTATGATAAAATACCGGACTTGCTACTTGTGCACTGACCATTGTCACGCCCTCTTGTTTACGTAGTAAATCCATGATAGCATGCGGATTGATAATCGTCTTATCATTAGGGACAATGTTCGGATTCACGAGGAGATTCAAATGTCCATTCGCTTCCTGTGGAATTAGAGGCGTACTGATTTCATCATCTCGATAAATACGCACGTCGGCTATACTTTTGAAGATCATGCTATCTGAGAATCTGCTAAATCCCATCATCATAGAATTTAGAAAAATATAAATAGCAATACCTATCGTAACACCCAAAGCCGCTACGATAGTTAGTCGCTTTTTCGAGGTGATATAGGTAAGCGAAATTTCGCTACTGACTGGATGTTGATATTTCTTTTGCATCCAGTTTATTTTAAATTTTCAATGAGCTCATCTGCTTCGGTGAGCCCGGAAGTAACCTCTATGTAATCGTTAGAGAGTAATCCTGTTTTGATAGTTATTTGCTTTTTATCTTTCGCAAGCGTTACTTTATTGCCGTAGTCGAGATACGACTTCGGAATAATCAGTACTTGTTTTCTTTCACCTGCGATGATATTTGCTTCTAATTGTGTGCCTATGAGCGGGAAGTCGAGGCTATCGGTAAAGTATAATTTTACAATATAGCTCAAAGAGCTTTGGTCAAATTTTGGAAGTAGCTGCTGTACGCTCGCGTGATATATTTTTTCTTTGTTTGTATTTAAACGAATAATACATGCTTGTCCTTCTTTTACTTTATTCATGCTTGTCTCATCGACATTCACTTTCGCATAAATTAGTTTAGGATTACCTAATACTGCAATGACATCACCTTTACGAACATAATCCCCGAGCTGTTTACGACGTTCATATACACGCGCATTGCTGAGCGAACGCACATTGTTTTGATCTTTTACAATTGCACTTAAACGGCTATTATTACGTTGAGTGATTTCTTGTTGACGGGCATTCACTTTTAACGCCTCATATTGGTGATGTAAAGCGTCTACATTTGCTTGCGATGTATTAGCTCCAAGTTGTGCATTTTCTAATTCAAGTTTTGAGACACTACGTTGCGCATATAGACGTTCATATCGTTGTGCCTGCATTTTGTCTTCTTGCGCTTTTTTCATCGCCGCTTGCAAGTTGGCTTCGATCTGTTGAAGTTGCGGTGATTTCTCCGACACATTATCTGCTGCAATTTGATGTAGCGCTTCGCTGTTAGTGGCGTTGACGATGTTTTGTGAATTATCAATCACCACCATTAATTGCCCTTCCGCAACAATATCGCCTTCTTTGAAATTCATTTTCGTAATATAACCGTCTGTTTGTGCAGTTAAATTATATTGATCTTCCGCCTCCAAAATACCCGAAGCAAAAACCATTTCAGTAATGTCTTTTCGTTCAGGATGTATCGTTTTTACTTTGCTACCGCAAGCGAAAAGAATTAAACTTGCGCCGAGAAGAAAACTATATTTTTTCATAAGATTATTGAATTGAGTTTTGAAGAATAATGCGCGCTTTAGCATACTGATAAGCCGCAGCTGCATTTTCAGTATTGAGTTTGGCATTGAGCCATTCATTGAGTGAACTGATTAATTCGTACGAAGAGAAAACACCTTCCTTATAGATGCTTAGGTTGCGGAGATAAGTGTCTTCCTTTAGTCGCTCGATTAATAGTGTATTTCTCCACGTATTAAAGGCCTTATCGTATTCTAACTCTAATTGATGATTGTTGATGCTATCCTGTAGGGCTGCGTGTACTGCGTTGTTTCGTGCTATTTGTAAATTAATACGATCGTTGCGAACATTGGCTATTTTATTTACATCAGG
>JAPJNH010000076.1 GCA_026461075.1 Chitinophagales bacterium | reverse complement strand
CCTCCGGGATATGTTGGGTATGAAGAAGGTGGTCAGCTGACAGAAAAAGTTCGTAGAAAGCCTTACTCTATCGTGTTATTAGATGAGATTGAAAAAGCTCATCCAGATGTTTTCAATTTATTACTTCAAGTTTTAGATGATGGTCAGTTAACTGATAGCCTTGGACGTAAGATTGATTTCAAGAATACGATTATTATCATGACATCAAATATTGGCTCTCGTCAACTTAAAGAATTTGGACAAGGAGTAGGGTTTAATACCAATGCTCGTTCAAGTCAGTCAGATGATCACGCAAAAAGTGTTATTGAAAGTTCTTTGAAAAAAGTATTCGCTCCTGAGTTCTTAAATCGTATAGATGATGTAGTAATGTTCAATAGCCTAACTAAAGAAGATATCTTCAAGATTATTGATATTGAATTAGCAGGATTGTACAAGCGCGTTAACGAACTTGGATATAAACTAATGTTAACTGATCAGGCAAAAGAATTCTTAACCGACAGAGGTTATGATTCTAGCTATGGTGCCCGTCCTTTAAAGCGTGCAATTCAAAAATATATCGAAGATCCGATGGCCGAAGAAATTATCAAAGGAGAATTAGTTGAAGGTGATACATTAGAGCTTGGACACGAAGCCGAAGCCGATCATTTAAAAATTAATATTGTGAAACCTTCGAAACCTTCTAAGAAGAAAAAAGAGGAATCATAATCAGATTCGTATAAATGAAAAGAGCGACCAATTGGTCGCTCTTTTTTATTGAGTACATTTTTTTAATCAGCGAATTTATCCATTACTTCTTTACTCACACCGGTGTAAGAGAATCCTCCGTCATGAAATAAATTTTGCATAGTAACCATTTTAGTATAATCACTAAATAACGTCAAGCAATAATCAGCACATGCTTCAGCACTAGCATTTCCTAATGGAGACATTGCATCTGCGTAGTTGTAAAAACCATCAAATCCTTTTACGCCTTGTCCAGCAGTAGTTTTTGTTGGTGATTGAGAAATCGTATTGATACGAACTTTCTTTGCCTTGCCATAATGGTAGCCAAAACTACGCGTAATACTTTCTAATATCGATTTAGCATCAGCCATATCTCCATAGTCAGGGAATACACGCTGAGCTGCGATATAAGATAAAGCAACTACACTACCCCATTCTGAAATAGCGTCTAAACGCATTGCAGTTTGAAGCGTTTTATGCAATGACATAGCAGAGATATCTACCGTTTTATGGTAATAATCGTAGTCTAAATCAGTATAGATTTTTCCTTTACGTACGTTAGGCGACATACCAATTGAGTGCAGCACAAAATCAATTTTACCACCTAATATTTCTTGCGACTTAGTAAATAAATTTTCAAGATCTTCGATGCTTGTGGCATCAGCGCCAATAACTTGAGCATTGCATTTTGTGGCAAGCTCGTTAATCGCACCCATTCTTAGGGCGACAGGTGCATTAGTTAATGTAAATGTTGCTCCTTCTTCATGACAGCGTTCAGCAACTTTCCAAGCAATTGAATTTGGGTCCAATGCTCCGAAAATAATTCCTCTTTTTCCTTCTAACAGGTTAGTAGCCATAGTATCTTATTTATTGGTCAAATGTAATTTAATTATTTGAAAATTTAGTTGCTAATTAGTGCTTTTGCATTGCCTATTGCGGCTTCTGTTAATTCCTCCCCCGATAACATTCTTGCTATTTCTTGAATACGTTCTGTTTCATTCAGTAATTTTAATGAAGTATGGGTCTTATCTTTTTTGTTTGATTTGTAAACAAAGTAATGATGATGTCCCTTTCCTGCCATTTGTGGTAGGTGTGTTATGGCAATTACCTGATGATTTTCCGCCATCTTCTTTACAATGCTTCCAACCTTGGCTGCTGTTTCGCCTGATATTCCAGTGTCAATCTCATCAAATATAACGGTTGGCATATCCGATAGTTCAGCCATCATGGCTTTAATGCAAAGCATCAATCGAGAAAGTTCACCGCCTGATGCTACCTTACCAATTTCTTTGTGTGTTCCACCTTTATTGGCGAGAAATAAAAATTTAATCTGGTTTCCTCCATCAGCATTAAAATCGGAAGGTGTTAAGTCAAGGCATTCTATTTTTAATGTTGCGCCAGCCATCGCCACATCCATTAACATGCGATTGATTTCTAACTCAATTTTAGGAATCGCTTTTTTGCGGTTGGTGCTTAGCAAATCTGCAATAGAAATCAATTCTTTTGTATGTGCTACAATTTCTTTTTCAGTTGAATTAATTTTATCTTGAAGTGAATCGATTATTGTCACCTTTTGTGCAAGCTCAGCTTCAATGTTCATTAAATCATGTATTGAAGTCACTCGATGTTTTTGTTGTAATCGATAAATCAGATTAAGTCGATCGGATACAATTTGCAGTCGCGTATTATATGCATTAAT
>JAPJNH010000075.1 GCA_026461075.1 Chitinophagales bacterium | reverse complement strand
ATTAAGCTCAACCCTGATCCTGGCAAGCCGTATATTAGTCGTTATCGTTCAGTTGATAAAAATGCAATCCCTCATATTTTTTCGCATATCAATGCGCCACTCGAAAAGTTGAATGCTACTAGTCCTGAGAAATTAACGGATGCAAATTGGCTAAAGCAAAATGTAGAATTCCTTGGCGAAATCATGTTAGGTCATCTTCGCTATGGAACCTTCGGAGGAAATACGATTGCGAATTGTCACCCTTTTATTCGTGAAAATAATTGGATGACACGGAGTCTTGTTGTAGCTGGTAATTTTAACATGACTAATGTGGAGGAGCTTTATAACAACCTCGTTAAAATTGGTCAACATCCTCGCGAAAAATCAGATACAATAACCGTAATGGAAAACATCGGACAAAGTCTGGATGAAGCCAACGACCAATTGTATTATCAATTTAAAGAAAAAGGTTTTTCTAAACAAGAGATTAGTCCGCTAATTGCACAACATCTCGATATTGCTTCTATCCTTAAAACATCATCTACTAATTGGGATGGTGGTTATGTGATGGCTGGTTTATTCGGACATGGAGATGTATTTGTATTACGTGATCCTGCTGGTATTCGTCCTGCGCATTATTATGCCGATGAGGAAGTAGTAGTAGTAACTTCTGAACGCCCACAAATACAAACAGCGTTTAATGTTCCTAAAAGTGCTGTGCGTGAAATAAAACCAGGTCATGCACTTATTGTTCGTAAAGACGGTACCGTTAGTGAAGAACAAATTAAAGAACCAAACGAAAGAAAATCATGTTCGTTTGAACGTATTTATTTTTCTCGCGGAAGTGATGCAGATATTTACGAAGAGCGTAAAGAGCTTGGAAAATTATTGTGCCCTGCTGTTTTGGAAGCGATTGATAAAGATTTAAAGAATACTGTCCTTTCTTATATACCTAATACTGCTGAGGTTGCTTTCTACGGAATGATTAGCGGTATGGAGGCTTATCTTAAGGATGTGAAGAAGAGAAAAATTCTTGCTTTAGGACCTAATCTTGATGAAGAAAAGCTGGAAGAGATTTTAAGTATTCGTCCGAGAGCAGAAAAGATTGCAATCAAAGATGCAAAGCTTCGTACGTTCATTACTAACGATACAGATCGTACAGATATGGTTGCGCACGTATATGATATCACGTATGGTACTTTAAAAGAGGGAGTAGATAATCTTGTGGTGATTGATGATTCGATTGTACGCGGAACTACTTTGCGTAATAGTATCATTCGTATACTTGACCGATTAAATCCGAAAAAGATTGTGATCGTTTCTTCGGCACCGCAGATCCGTTACCCTGATTGCTACGGAATTGATATGGCAAAGATTGGTGATCTAATCGCATTCAAAGCTGCCATCGAATTATTAGAAGAAAATAATTTAGAGCATATCATCGACGAAGTATACGCGGAGTGTAAAGAGCTTTTGAAGAAAGAAGAACATCCGAAAGAAAACGTGGTAAAGAAAATATTTGCGCCATTCACCTACGAGCAAGTGTCAAAACGTATATCACAAATTCTTACTCCAAAAGATTGTAAAGCCGAAGTGGAAATCATTTTCCAGACGATAGAGAATTTACATATCGCCACGCCGTATAATTCTGGCGACTGGTATTTCAGTGGTGATTATCCAACACCGGGAGGAAACAGAGTAGTTTGTAAAGCCTTCACGTATTATGTAGAAGGAAGCAACGAAAGGGCATATTAAACTGCGCTTGTTAAATTCCAATCGGATGCCAAGTAGTTTTTATTTCTTGATAAGCAATTTTTAGTTTATTGAAAAACAATTTTGCTCCTTTTAAATTTTGTAATTAAGCCAAATTGTGTTAAACACCTCTTAATAAGGGATTAACACCGCTTTTTTAGGGGAAATATCCAAATAGTTAAAATGTATTTTCAAATTGTTTATATAAATATTTACTTTTGTGAAAGAAGTGTTATTAATTAATAATTTATATTTTATGAAAACTAACCATCAATCATCAATTAGCAATCTAATATCAGTTACACAGTATGATGTCAGGATCAATGCAATAATTAACTTAATATTATTTAGGTGGATTTATATTGTATTTTTTATTTTAATGTGGAATTCAACATTTAGCCAAAGTCAACCAACTTCATTAATTACTTGCGACCAAGACCAAGGTAGCCCAATTCCATACCTTGATTTAGGAAATCAATTTGGAACTGGTAATAATACTTCAAGAGGACTTTATGCATTGCAAACAAATAATTTCACTGGGAATTTTTTATATGCTCCTCTGTCTACAACCATTACTCCGTTTTGGTCAAATAATTTAGCGGGCAATTCTAGTTATTTTAATAATACAATCAATTCTGGTGGCGCTGGTACTGGAGGAACGGCTACAATTTTTAATATGGTGCTAAATGGTACTTTTATCGTCGATGAATCAATATATATCCAATATAGCCTCTTGTTGATGGGGGAAAATGCTAAGATTATTGTTAATCCAAACTGCACTTTAAATATTTCCATGACTACAATAAAGGCATGCGGGAATAAGCATTTGTGGGATAGGATTGAAGTTCAACCAGGCGCATTACTAACTATTACAGATAACTCAATAATTGAAGATGCAAAGGTTGGGGTTTATGCAATGAACAACTCAATTTTTAGTATAAATCATTCTTTTTTTAACAAGAATAAAATTGGTATAGAGGTACAAGGTCCAAATGTATATGGCTATATTAACTCGGGAGTTTATTTTGAATGTTATACTGACGCAACATCACATATTTTAACAGGTATAGCTATTCCAGATGTACTTAATGCACCTTTCAGTACTCAAAGAAGCGAAATTGGGGTTCTTCTTCATGATTTATCGCCAAATGTTAATTTTACTATAGGAATTCCAAATAATATTAGGGGATATTTTGGGAATCTTGACTATGGAATTAAAGCCTATAATTCAAGTTTTAAAGTGATTAATAACAGGTTTGTAGATATTAATAACACACTTCAATCCCATGGCGCAAATTTAATAGGTACTGCAATCTTTATTGATGGTACTCCAAAGAATGGCTCATCTAATTCATCTGCAATTATTGGCGATATTAATACAGGCACAAACTTTAGAAATTGTATTTTCGAGAATTGCAAACGTGGTGTTTATTCTATACAATCATCTAGTTTGGTAGCAAGAGGTAATACGTTT
>JAPJNH010000006.1 GCA_026461075.1 Chitinophagales bacterium | reverse complement strand
TCCATGACAAATTTACTAGCGTTACCACTAGCGCCACAGCCGAAACACTTATAAATCCCTTTTGCTGGAGATACCGTGAATGAGGGCGTTTTCTCATGATGGAATGGGCAATTACCGATCATGTTGACACCTCTTTTCTTCAAGGGCACAAAATCGCTAATCACATCTTCGATACGAGCTGCGTCTAAAACTTTCTGTATGGTTTGTTCAGGAATCACGGTTCTTAAAGATACGGAAGTAGAAGCAATTTTAAATAAATCGCTTCAAAAATCGAATTACCCCTTTAAACTGGTCTAACGCCCTACCACAAATGGTATGGAATAGCAATCAAGCTTCAAATAGTAAATCCCATCTGTAAGACTAGAAACATCTACTCTCGTCTCGCGGCCGAGATACTCTCCCTTCAAAAGTACTTGTCCGAGGACGTTTTCAATACGGTAAGGTTTATTTCCAATACTATTTGCAGAAAGTGAAAACGTGATAGTAGAGCTAGCAGGACTGGGATATAAATTGATTCCATTGCTACCTAATTCATTCAAGCCATTACTAAAACTCAAAGCCAAATTAAACGTATCTGCGCATCCAGAGGCATTCGCCACAATGACACCCAAGGAATAAGTTGGAGAAGCACTATTCCATAAAACCGCAATTGAATTAGTACCCTGTCCATTCACAATACTACCGCCATTAATTAGCCATTGGTACGAATGACCAGCAACGCTATTCACCGCGTAAAAAATAGGTGCACTCGTACTAATAACAGGGTTACCTGCTATCACAATATTGCTAGGTATAGTATCAACATGTATATTGAAACTATCTTGATAAAAACAGTTATTCGCATCCATCCCTGTTACAGCATATTGGGCTGATTGCTGAGGTGTAATAATACTTCCATTAGAATAATTCGGCGTCCAATTCATAGCAGTAAGTCCGCTAACATGGATAGAAATCGGCTGGCCACTGCAAATAGAATCGTTTGGTAAAACATTCGCACTGTAAGAAGTTGCAGGTGAAGTATAATAATTCACCAAGACATGATTCGTAGAATCTGTACAAGTCCCATTACTAAACCACACAAAATAATCTCCCGGCTGATGCACGGTATAACTTTGGCCTAACGCATTCGGAATAAGTGCTCCGTTATAAAACCAAGTATAACTAGGTGTTATACCTGTGTAAGCGGCCGTTAATATAAGTGAGTCGTTACGACAAAGTGTATTAGAAGTAGACGGACTTAAATTAATATTAAGAGAATTTATCACTTGCAAACTGAAGGTATCAACAGCCTGACAACTTGCATTATCCGTAATCACAACTTGAATAGTGTGATTACCTAGTTGCGAATTTGAATAATTGACCATACTGGCATTCGTTCCAAAACTAACGGCATTGTCTGACCAGGAATAACTGTATTGTGGACTAGAAGGAGCACTTAGATTAACGATATAATCTTCCGTTTCACCCATACTGTAAACATTGCATGGAGAATAGAAATTACCACGTGTAAACACAGCGCGCATTAATGTTTTACCACTCGATACCCCTAATGAAGGAATAGTAATAGAAGCGAAATAAGTTGCAGAATCAGCTAGTCCGCTTGAAATAGCAGTATATGGCAATGTATATAAGCACTCAGTAGGTAAATCAAAAAAGCCATTCCTATTTAAATCGATATACAATAAAAAGGCACCAAAAAACAATCCACTATTACTTTTATTAGCTACTGTAAATGACAAAGAATATGTACTTCCTGCTAACAAATTTATAGGAGAAACACTACTTGTAAAATTGGAATACTGCCCTACCAAGGAATTCATTAAACCATTGCTAGCAGGACCTCCTGTGGATGTATAGGTAGATGTATTATTTAAATAACTACCATTACCCTGCAAGCTGATATTCAAAATATCACCATAACCAATATTAAAAGGCATAGAAATTCCATATCCTGAAGGAATCGCTATCGTAGAATCGCCTTGATTAAAAACACTTAAACTAGTACTATTATTCCCACAACCTAAAGTATTAGATCCTAGAATTTGAAAGCTATTAGAACTGAAGGCGGCTTCTTGATAAGTGGAAACGCTACTTCTAACAAAATTTCCATTTGTACAATAAGCCTCAATATACAGTCTAACAATTGCTGATGCAGGACTTGGGATTGGTAGCGTTACAGACCAATTATTCGAACCTACATTAGTCATTGCAATAGGAGTTTGCATACTACCATTCCAGCTATAAATCAATTGAACAGTACTTAAAGCAAATCCGCTTGCAACAGTCAAAGAACAAGTAACTGTTCTTGCACTCGCATTACAACCAGTAGAAGCTGGTGAAATTTGTGCACTAACTAACTGTAAAGGATTCATATAACTTGCGCATTCCATTTAATAGGCTCCAATATCTAATCCTGTACCTAGGCCCGTATAATTCGCTGCGCCAAAACGAGGATTCCCAAAAACATCATCTAACAAGGAGATAGGTAAATTAGCAGTTCCGGCACTTTCATTTTGAGTCATAACTGAGCTACTAAACTGACAAAAATTTGGACTCAAATAATCCATGCTGGCAAACGGAGGTTCTTCATAAAAAGAATTCGATTCACGAGGCGCAACATATGTAAGAAAGGAGCCTATACTATCCATCGCCTGATGTGCGATTAAAGCAATTGTAGAAGACTGATTGTGTAATGATTTTAAAAAGTATGAATTATTATTGGATGAACTACTTAACACAGCTAAGGAAGTATCGAATATTAGATCAGCAATGTAACCATGAGGATATGTGACGTCCCATTCACAATAATTAGCAAGAATATTGTTTTTTAAAAGAATTGTGTCTGTTCCTTTATTTCTGATTATGCTCGAATAGGCATTTCTATTTTTCAGTACTCCGAAAACACTCATCGTATTATTTACAAATTCAAGTTTGTTATGATCACCTTTTGCGATGAGTATTGCATCCATATTCCCTATCATATTTGAAGGCTCGTTTAATCCGGCTTTAGAATTTCCAATGCTAACAATATTATTATAAATCAATGCACGCTTAAAAGTATCGCGATAATCCCCTTTAAAATACAATCCTGCAAGTTGATTCAACTGGGTTGAAAAAAGTGTATCTGAAATATCTTTGATGATATTATGATGAAAGTAAAAAGATCCAGGATTCGCATTACGATAATATGCAACATTGGTAATATCATCACAAGTACTCCTGAAGTATTCGATTGAATTATGATGAACATCTACTACTACATTCGCTAAAAAGGAACTAGGCTTATCCCAAATTCCAATCAAAGAATAACCTCCTTTGAGATTACTTATTGAATTATAAGAACATTCAAAAGTATCTAAATGACTGTAGGACAGGCTTATCCCTGTTACTGGACTACCATATTTTGAGGAACCGAAATTTGAAATGACATTTGAATCGATATGCAAATTTTTACAACCATCAAAAGTTAACTCCATAGCTCCAGCAGTAAAATTTGATGTAGTATACAATTGCACATCATGAAAAGTATTTCTAATAAGACTATAGTTTGAAATAACACTAGCGTTAAGAACTCGGATTCCTCTATAGTAAAAACCACTGCTAATATTCGACTCCATATCCACATCAATGTCATTCGCGCTAACCAGTACATTGTCAAAATTTGAATTAAAATTATTGATACCATTAAAATTTTGATTCAATCGAACGAAGCCGCTTATTTTATTATTAGCCACGACAGCTTTTGTTGAAGCATTCCCTCCACCAAAGTCGATTCCATAGCAATCAGCACTTGTTAAAACGGCATACGGATTATTAAAATAAATGCTATTGCTATCAATCAGTAAGTCTTCGTTCGATACAGAGAAACTCATGCCAGAAAAGCGCCTAATATAATTCCCGGTTATGGAGGAAGCATATCCAATTGAAATAGTATTGCCACGTGCCCGCACTTGTCTATTTAAGACAATTTGATTTGTTAATTGCGCAACGAAAGAAATTCCAGTTAAGGTACCTAGATAATTAGCAGACAAACTTGGTGAAGCAGCTAAAGTATTGTCAATTGTATTGAATGAAATATTGGTATTCGATTGACCAAAGCCTGCATATATTCCAAGACTACTTCCATCGTTTCCGAAATTATAAATATAGTTTCCTGTAGAACTTGAATTACCTCCGATATCATTAGCTGTATCCCAATAAGCATAGGTACCTGCAGATCCTCCTAAATAAATACCACAACTAGCACCTGAAATTCTGTTGCTATAAAATTGATTGAAAGAACTAGCATCATTACTGTTGGTAAGAACCATACCTACTTGCCCACTACTTACAGTTCCTCCATTCCTTGTCTTACAAAACACAAATATGCCAGCACTTTTAATACTCAAATTCCCTGTAACAGTATACCCTTGTAATCTTATTGAACAATTTTGAATTCTATTATGTTGACAGCCGTCAAATGGTGCAGAGGCATTGAGTTTATAAAAACCAAAACCAATCTCATTAGCTGTTGCTAAGGTAGAATTGTTAGTACTATCACAAAGATCAATTCCATCAACACTCACATAATCACAACCATTAATAGCCCAAATAACGTCGGACAAGCCATATATATTTGTAGTAGCATATTGACCTGGTGCTCCATAAATCAAAGGGTTATTCCCTACGCCACTCTTGACAAATTGTAAAGTAGAAGTACTATTCAAACTTGCATTTAATATTGTAGAACCAAGCACAAAACCTCCTGCAGGAGTGGTTTCTACATAATTGGCAGGAACAGAAATTGTTACTGAATTCGATATCCCCTGAATGTTTAAAGCGGATATAATAGACGCGATGTTTGTATAGGGTTGCGTAGGACCTATCGTATAATTACCACTCAATTGCGCCATCACAATTTCAGGGGCAACTAAAAGTATTAAAAGAAAACAAAACAACCGCTTCATATATATAATATTTAAACGCAATTTAAATATAATTACTCGAAGTATTTGACTAAAAAATATTATTTTAATATTTATTATTTCACATTAAACCTATCATCAATTTTGAAGTCTAACGCCCTACCACAAATGGCATGGAATAGCAATCAAGCTTCAAATAGTAAATCCCATCTGTAAGACTAGAAACATCTACTCTCGTCTCGCGGCCGAGATATTCACCCCTCAAAAGCACTTGTCCGAGGACGTTTTCAATACGGTAAGGCAGATTGCCTCTACTATTTGCAGAAAGTGAAAACGTGATAGTAGAGCTCGCTGGATTTGGATATACTTGAATTCCTTGACTACCTAATTCATTCAAGCCATTACTAAAACTCAAAGCCAATGTAAAAGTATCTGCACAGCCTGAGGCATTCGCTACAATGACACCCAAGGAATAAGTTGGAGAAGCACTATTCCATAAAACCGCAATTGAATTAGTACCCTGACCATTCACAATACTACCGCCATTAATTAGCCATTGATACGACTGTCCAGCGACGCTATTTACAGCATAATAGAAAGGGCTATTCATATTGATAACAGGATTTCCTGTAATAACAACATGACTTGGTAGTGTATCCACCAAAACTGTAAAATGATCTTGGTAAGAACAGTTATTCGCATCCATGCCTGACACATTATACTGCGTAGATTGTAATGGAATAAACGTCGTTCCATTCACATAGGCTGGTGTCCAATTCATAGCACTTAGTCCATTTACATTTATAGAAAGCGACTGACCTAAGCAAACCTTATTGGAAGGACTTATCAAAGCAGAATAGGATGCTGCAGGTGATGGAAAGTAATTTACTTTGACATGGTTTGTTGTATCGATGCAATTTCCATCATT
>JAPJNH010000001.1 GCA_026461075.1 Chitinophagales bacterium | reverse complement strand
CGCGATATGCGATCTTGGTTAATAAAAAATTAGGTAATTGCAACTTGAATTAAAGTATTCAAACCTGTATTTAAAATTTGCCCCAATAGAAAATGAATTGGGAAAGTAATAATGAAAAATGAATAATTAATAATCAGGGGTTACTGCTGAAAATGGACTTAATTATTCACCTTTCATCATTCATCATTCACTTTTCACTTTTCATTAGTTCTTGTGAGCTTTGTTCGCTTGCGAAAACATTACGAACATTTTAGCATCAAATTCTCCTGGGGCGATTTTTTACTCCATCCCGAAGTTTCGGGATTTGGAAAAAAGTGGAAAGAGAAATTTTAAACCTCTTAACAACAAGCGCCTTCGCTACAACAGCTCGAACACAAATAATAAAAAATAGTCGCTGTAATCGCTCCCGCAATTAAATGATAGAACAAATCAATCAAGGTCGCTTTAAAAGGCTTCATCAAAAAGTTATTATGCAAAGCACTCGAACCACCTATTGCCAACACACTCACCACCATCGAACGTAGAATTGCATACAACAAACAATTCTGCTCCTCACAAGCTGTCGCATTACCCCAACAGAACACCATCGCTTGCACAATAACAATAAATAGAGAAAAGATAAAGCCGCGAATTAAAAACGGAGCCATCGGTGGACGGTTGTTTTCGTCGGGCATACTTAAATTGTTCGCTTTCATCCAAGCAGTACCAATCACTTTTGGTGAATACCAAATAGCGCCAAGGATAAAATAGGCAGCATTCGCAACTAGGATTTGCCACCAACATTGAGTGATACAGGTCATAGTAACAGTATTTATGGTTTTATAGCTTTAATTTATTAAAAATAAATTGGAGTGCGTACTTTTGCAACGCATTTTTCAACCATAAAAAATCACTCCCTATGGAATTCCGTAAAGAAAAAGACACGATGGGTGTCGTAGAAGTACCTGCCAACGTATATTGGGGGGCTCAAACACAACGTAGTATCGACAATTTCCGTATCGCGCAAGACATCAACAAAATGCCGAAGCCAATCATCCGCGCTTTCGCTATTTTGAAAAAAGCAGCAGCCATTACGAATTTCGAAGCTGGCGTTCTTCCTAAAGAAAAATGCGATCTTATCGGTCAGGTATGTGATGAAATCTTAGCAGGCAAACTTGATGATCAATTTCCATTAGTTGTTTGGCAAACCGGCTCCGGTACGCAATCGAATATGAACGTAAACGAAGTGGTGGCTTACCGCGGTCATGTGATGCAAGGCGGTTCTTTACTAGATGAAAAGAAATTCTTACATCCAAACGACGACGTAAACAAATCACAATCGTCTAACGATACCTTCCCTACTGCAATGCACATTGCAGCCTACCAAATTTTAATTGAAACTACCATTCCTGGTATCGAGCAATTACGTAATACATTAGCTAAAAAAGCAGAAGCCTTCAAAAAGGTCGTTAAAATCGGACGTACACACTTCATGGATGCTACCCCTTTAACACTTGGTCAAGAGTTCTCTGGATACGTATCACAGCTTGATCACGGCTTACGCGCAATCAAAAACACTTTGGCTCACTTAAGCGAACTAGCTTTGGGTGGTACTGCCGTAGGAACAGGAATCAACACGCCTGAAAACTATTCTGAAAACGTAGCGAAACATATCGCCGCTATCAGCAAATTACCTTTCGTTACTGCTGAAAATAAATTCGAAGCATTAGCTGCACACGATGCAATCGTAGAAGCACATGGCGCTCTTAAAACGGTCGCTGTTAGCTTGATGAAAATCGCCAACGACATTCGCATGCTAAGTAGCGGACCGCGTTCTGGTATCGGAGAAATCTTCATCCCAGACAACGAACCAGGATCTTCAATCATGCCAGGAAAAGTAAATCCTACGCAATGTGAAGCCCTAACAATGATCGCTGCGCAGGTAATGGGTAACGACGTTGCTATCGGCATCGGCGGTTCTAATGGTCATTTTGAATTGAACGTATTTAAACCAATGATGATCTACAACTTCTTGCATAGTGCTCGCTTAATCGGCGAAGGTTGCGTAAGCTTCGATTTGAAATGCGCACAAGGAATTGAGCCAATTCAAGAAAACATCAACAAGCATGTAAACAACTCTTTAATGTTGGTTACAGCTTTGAATACAAAGATCGGTTATTATAAAGCAGCGGAGATCGCTCAAACTGCTCATAAAAACGGATCTACCTTAAAAGAAACCGCTATCGCTTTAGGATACCTTACTGCAGAAGAATTCGATGCATGGGTTAAGCCGGAAGAAATGGTTGGAAAAATCAACTAATCAAATTCCAAATGGAAGAGCATATCTCAATTAACAGGAATCAAGTATTGGGACGTATCCTGGGAGCAACAGTCTTTGTTGCTCTCGGCATATGGCTTTTCTTTTTTACTCCCGCTACAGAAAATCTTTGGATCAAAAATCCGCTCATTGTAAAAGCCATCGGCGCAGCAGCAGTCCTATTCTTCGGCTACGCAGGCTTCGTTTTACTTAAACAGCTCAGTAATAAAAACAACGGACTTATCCTTTCTAAAGAAGGTATCACCGACCACTCCGGTGCCGTTAACGCTGGTCTGATTGCGTGGAAAGACATTAAAAGTGTAAAACAAATCGAAGTCAGTAAAACGCCTTTCCTGATTCTATTTGTCAACAATCCCGACGAATATATTGAACGTCAACAAAGCAAATTCCAAAAGAAGCTTCTCAAGATGAACCTTAATACCTACGGTTCTCCAATCTGCATTAGCGCCGTCAATCTTGACATTAGCATTTCCAAATTGCAGGAGAAAATAGAAACTAGAATAAAATAATTTTTAGCGTCTTTTCAATTCTCTATCCATTTCACGCTTCGCGTCTTTTTCTTTGATAGAGTCTTTCTTGTTAGCAACATTTTTACCTTTCGCCAAAGCGATATCTAATTTGATATAGCCACTCTCCGCAAGATATAAACGGACCGGAACAATCGTATAACCTCGTTCCTTAACCTTGCCTTGCAACTTCTTTAACTCCTGACGAGTCAACAATAACTTACGCTCGCGTAAGGGCTCATGGTTAAACTGGTTCGCGCCAGAAAATTCTGAAATATGCAGCTGTTTGATGTAGAGCTCCTTGCGCAAATGCTCTTCAGCAGTAGATTTTATTTGCTTCTTCCCCTTGCCAGCAGCCTTCGGAACGCGCTTTACCGTGAAATAACAATACGCATCACTTAAATTCGCCTTACCTGCACGGATCGACTTCACCTCCGAACCAGTAAGCTCTAGTCCTGCAGTGTACGTTTCCATCAACTGATAATGAAAACTCGCCGATCGATTAATTATCTCTGTAAACATCGTGTACAAAAGTACGTGCTTTTATCCAAATAAACGTCTTTCTCGCCTATCCTTTCATTCTATTTTTGTACATTTGTTAGATACGCTTAAACTATAATAAAATGGGAAGCACGTCAATAATTCATGCTAGCAAAGCATTAGCGAAAGTCGCAACGATTCATTTGGTATCCGGCGACGCAAAACCTTCAATCAATAATCTTTCTACAGATTTAGTCTCTTTCATCGACACGCAGATCAAAGCGAAAAATGGTCAATACTATTTTCAACATGATGCTACTTTGCACATCGTTGTTAAAGTAGAAGCACATAAGTCGAATAACAATTACACGAACGAAACTTGTCGTAAGGCTGGTCACGGGGTTTGTGGATTGATCAACAAGATGAAAGTAGCTAAGGTACAGGTGTTGAACGAAACTACCCTAACGCAAGCGGGGCTTTACTTCGCTGAAGGCTTAGCTTTATCGAATTATCAATTTATAAAATATTACAAAGACGCTTCTAAAAAATACAATAGCCTAAGCACTATCACAGTAGTGGCTGACGCGAAATTGAAAAAGGATATTGATCAAATGAATATCGTTTGCGCAAGCCTTTATACCGTTCGTGATATGGTGAATGAGCCCGTTGCTTCTTTCAATTCTGTCGACTTAGGCAAGCTTGTTCAGAGCAGCGCGAAGAAATATGGTTTCAAAGCAGAAGTGTGGGATGAGAAAAAAATTCAAGCGAAAAAATTCGGTGGCTTATTAGCCGTTAACCAAGGCAGTAATATCCCTCCGACATTCTCTATCCTTGAATGGAAGCCAGCAAAAGCAAAAAACAAAAAGCCAATTGTATTAGTTGGTAAAGGCGTTGTATACGATACAGGCGGTCTTAGCTTGAAGCCGACCGGCAATAGCATGGACTATATGAAATGTGATATGACAGGCGCCGCAACCGTACTTGGAACTTTCATCGCCCTTGCGCAAGCGAAACTTGATTTACATGTAATCGGATTAATTCCTTCTACAGACAATCGCATCAACGGTAATGAATACACTCCTGGTGACGTGATTAAAATGCATAACGGTCTTTTTGTAGAAGTATTGAATACCGATGCAGAAGGTCGTATGATCCTTGCAGACGCGCTTTCGTGGGCTGACAATTACAATCCAGAATTAGTAGTAGATATCGCAACACTTACCGGTGCTGCTGCGCGCGCTATCGGACATTTCGGTCATGGCCTAATGGGTAATGCCGATGAAAAAGTATTAAATGAATTCAAACAAGCAGGTGAAGAGGTATACGAACGTTGTGTAGAATTACCTTTCTGGGATGAGTATGGAGATTTAATGAAGTCTTCAATCGCCGACTTGAAAAACGTGGGTGGTGCCGATGGTGGCGCAATGACAGCTGGTAAATTCTTAGAACACTTTACCAAAGCGCCTTACGTGCACAACGATATCGCAGGTTGTTCATTCGCACATGGCGAAATCAACTACCGTGGTAAAGGCGGAACAGGCTACGGTATGCGTTACTTGTTCCAATTCTTGAAAAATCGTGCTAAATAATTAATCTCAGGATGCTATGAATATGATGCGTATTGGTATTTCGATTGGTGATTTGAATGGCATCGGACCAGAAGTAGTTTTAAAAACTTTCTCGGAACCGACTATCCTTAAACATTGCATTCCTATTGTCTACGCTTCGACTAAAAGTATGTCGTGGTGGCGTAAACAACTCCATCTCGATCATTTCAACTTCGTTACGTTAAAACCAGGGGACAAAATAGTTCCTGGTCATTTATACGTGGTCGATGTTTGGGAAGAAGATATCAATCTCACACCTGGTAAAGAATTACCGGTAACTGGGCAATACGCTGTGAAATCATTGAACGCCGCTTGCAAGGATTTAGAAGCAGGCAAGTTGGACGCCTTAGTGACTGCACCTATCAGTAAAAAGAATGTCAAAAGCAACGAATTCCCGTATACCGGTCATACCGAATTTTTAGCGGCACGCTTTGGTCAGAACAAATCACTCATGATGATGATTAGTGATAATCTAAAAGTTGCCTTAGCTACGGTTCATATTCCAGTACAAGAGATTTCAAAAAATATTAGCGTCGACGGTTTATATCGTCGTATTGAATTGCTTCATCAAACCTTACGTCGCGACTTTTCTTGCACTGCGCCGAAAATAGCAGTTTTAGGCTTAAATCCACACGCTGGTGAAGGTGGGCAGATTGGTAAAGAAGAACAAGAGATCATCCTTCCTGCGATCCAAAAAGCGAAAGAAAACAAAATTTTAGTAATGGGGCCATTTGCTGCAGATGGTTTCTTTGGCACAGGACAATACAGACATTTCGACGCTGTACTCGCGATGTATCACGACCAGGGCTTAGTACCGTTTAAAACGATTGCATTTGACGAAGGCGTGAATTATACTGCTGGCTTAAATATCGTGCGTACGTCTCCAGATCATGGAACAGCCTTTGATATTGCAGGTAAAAACGAAGCGCGCGAAGACAGCTTCCGTTCTGCTTTGTTTGCCGCAATGGACATCGCTCGTTGTCGTAAAGCTTATGACGAAGCCGCAGCCAATCCTTTAAAGCGCAATTCCCAAGAAGCAGAACGCGGATCGGTGGTGTAGATTCTAGATTTTTTATTCCATATAACAAAAAAGCCTCTTCCTAATCGAAGAGGCTTTTTTATAGTATCAAAAGAATTTATTGTTTGATAAATCTTGCGTTACCAAGATTCCCGTTCGCACCAAAGCGAATCATATATGCTCCGGCAGCTAATTCAGCGACAGAGATATTGGCACTCGTTTTATCATGCAATGCAATCTTGCCATTCATTACCACCTGCCCTAATGTATTTAATACCTCATAAGAAGCATCCACATATTCAGCACCACTCATATTCACTTGCAAATTCTCACTAGCAGGATTAGGATACAAAATCCACTGCATCGCCATTTGCTTGATCGACATCACTCCCATTGCAGGAATATCAGGATTGAAAGTAATCGTAAAGTTCGCATCACTCACGTCGAAGAAGAAATTGTCTTCGCAGACAACCATAAAACGAACCGTTGTTGTTGTTGGAATATTTGGTGTAGTAATGCTGTAAGTACCGTTATTAGCCACATGTGAAGCTATTAAGGTTGGATACGTAACGCCACCATCAGTCGACATATAGATATTTACAAACTGACAGTTTACAGTAGCATTAGTCGTAGATGCCACATTCCATGTCACATTTTGCGTAGAACCACCCGACCAGAACTCGCCTCCGTTAGGTGCTGTCTCCTTAAAAGGACCAGCAGTCGCATCGATACCTACAGAAAATGCAGCAGTAGAAGAACAGCCATTACCTCCCGTTGCAACACCACCGCCACCTGTGCGATTGTCACGAACCGTTAAACGAAACTTCATCGTACGAGCAACCGTTGGCAAGGTCTCCCCTTTCAAACCGCCCATAGCAGCGGTAGGGTTAGCAGGGAAATTAGCATTGATTACCGCTAAGTCAGGGAAATAACGAGTAGCAGAAGTCTTTGGAATACGCGACTTAAATACCGGAGCGGTAGTAGAAGTTGCGCCACCATTCCAGGTCGTAGAAGCGCCTAAATCATACTCTTCCCAATCGTAGGTCAATGCGTCACCATCCGGATCTGTTGCAGAACCTTTCAACATAAACGGTGTACCCTTTGGAATCATTTTTCCAGAAGTAGGCATAACAACCGATGGAGGATTATTCCCTGTTTGTGTAGTCACAGGACAGCTATTGCCACCACTTGCTAAATGCGTATAGGCCACGATTTCATCAAAGCTACACGTATGGAAATACGGGTCAGAATGCGGCTGAATATCATCATTACCACAGATACCTGCATAAGCCATAATCGTTGTACCAGAACCTGGTTCGTAAGAAGCTGTAGAGGCGCGGTTTCCAGAACAAGAACCCAAATTAGAATTGAACGTATGGTTGCCACCAAACTGATGTCCAACCTCGTGTGCTACATAATCGATGTCATAGGCATCACCTGTCGGAGACGGACTTCCCGTAATACCTCTTGCTTTCGTAGATGTTTTACATACACAACCCAACTGCGCTAATCCACCGCCTCCGGTACTGAACGTATGTCCGATATCGAAGTTCGAAGAACCGATATTATTCGTGATGACCGTTTGACTTTCATTAATCAAAGTATTCGCATTATTATTTCCAGTGTAAGGATCCGTACTAGCACTCGTAAATACTACTGCTGTCTCGGTAGCAACCAATACTAAACGCACGGCCACTTCCGTTTCATAAACACCATCTACACGGTTAACCGTAGTCGTGATCGCACTTAAAACAGCTGACTGCGTAGGGTTTCCACCAGCAACGGCAACAGCATATTCTCCAGTACAACCTACCGCTATGCGATATTTACGCAACTCCGAACCGATACAAGTGCCTGCTGAAGCACTTTTCACTGGCTGATAGCCGTCAGTCAACAGACCATACTCTTCAAACTTTGCCTTCGCAGCATTGTAATAATCATGTTTGAAATAAGAGATATAATCTGTGGTATTTGCCTTAGAGTAAGGATCTACAAACACTACTCCGTAAGGAGAAATAATCATGGCATGAAATCCCCAATCAGTGAAGTCAACTTTGATAGAAGCATACGGATCATCAATTCCTTGACCACCATAGGTTTTTAACTGCGGAAATTGATCTGCTAATCCTTGTTCCATAATCGGCGCTTCTACCATGGCAAAACGTTGTAAAGTACCATTCGGCATCGGAATTTGAACAATCAAAGGCATGGTACGTGCAGCACTCGTAAACTCCATCGGCGCATGCGCAAACTGCTGCTTCAACTGTTGAATATCTAATTGCCAAGCGGTATAACGCTGCGGCACAATCTCACGGGTACCGTGTATCATTTCATAGGTCTCGCTTAAAGGCGACCAAAATGTTTGAGCAAAAAGCGATGCTTGAACGAAACACAACGCTAAAAAAAGAAGTACTACTTTTTTCATTAATCAATTTATTTAGGATGGTCTTTTAACAGGTTCCTAAATATAGCCGATTTTAGGCTTTTTCAGAAAAAAAATAGACTAAAATCAACAAAAGCAAATGAAAAATTAAAAATGAAAAATTAAAAATCGGGGAAAAAGAGACATTAAAAACTCAATCGATTTACTCGTTCATCAGGACATGACAATGACAATCCCTAATTCTTAATCTTTAATTTTTAATTAAAATATCCTCCCCACCACCGGCATTCGTCTGCCGTAACCGAAAGCCTTTCCGGTAACACGTAAAATCGGCGCCGCCTGAAAACGCTTCCACTCGTTATTATTCACCATACGCAGTACACGCTCCACCAAAGCCTTGTCGAAGCCCTTTTCCAATAGTGCTTCTGGCCCGTTCTCTCCCTCGATATATTCTTCTAATAACGAATCTAATAACGCGTACTCCGGTAGGCTGTCGCTGTCTTTCTGACCCGGACGTAATTCCGCTGACGGAGCCTTGGTTAAAATATTCTTCGGTATCACTTCCGTCTCACGGTTGATCCAATCACATACCGCATACACTTGCGTCTTGTACACGTCTCCTAAAACAGCCAATCCGCCGCACATGTCGCCATACAAAGTTCCATAGCCAACTGCTGCTTCACTCTTATTCGTGGTATTCAACAATATATACCCAAACTTATTCGAGAAGGCCATCAACAAAACACCGCGCGTTCTAGCCTGTAAATTTTCTTCCGCCAAGCCAAAAGGTAGATCTTTAAAGAAGGGCGATAAGGTCGATTGAAAACTGTCAAAAGTCGATTGAATCGGCACTTCGTCATAGCTACATCCTAAGTTGTTTGCCAAATCACGTGCATCACTCAAGCTATGATCGCTAGAATATGCGCTCGGTAACAACAGCGCATGAACATTTTCAGCGCCCAAAGCACGTACCGCAAGCACCATTACCAAGGCAGAATCCACTCCTCCACTCAAGCCCAAAATAGCTTTCTTAAAGCCCATTTTGTGGAAATAATCACGGATACCTACCACTAAGGCATCATGTACCAACGCGGCTTCAGGAAGCGCCTCTTGAATTGTTCCTATCTTTTCATGCTGCACCAAACGTATCGATTCTTCAAAATAAGGCAGCTCTTCTAACAAGTCGCCTGCCGCATTCATTACCAAACTTCCTCCATCAAATATCAACTCCGTTTGAGCTCCTACCTGATTGCAGTAATAGATGGGCAACTGATACGTCCGAGCATTCGCCGACAATACACGCTTGCGATCCGCTGCATGTTTAAAGTCGAATGGCGAAGCCGCGATGTTTAACATCATATCTGGATCCAACTGATTCAACTCCTCCATCGGACAGTGTCGATACAAAGGGTTTTGTTGATCGAGGTTCCACAAGTCTTCACAAATAGTTATCGCCAGGCGTTTCCCTTTATAAGTAACTATTTCGAAAATTTTATTCTCTTCAAAATAACGATGTTCATCAAACACGTCGTAGGTAGGCAATAGCGTTTTGTGAATGACCTTCTCCACTTTCTTATCAGCGATGAAATAAGCACTATTGAAAAGCGGTTTACCAGGCACCTGCGGATTACGCATCGGCGCACCTAACAAAACGGCAATCCCTTGGGTCGCTGCCGTAATTTTTTCGATAGCCGCTTCACATCGGTCGATAAACTCTTCGTAAAATAAAATATCACGAGGAGGATAGCCACAGATGGCCAACTCCGAAAACAGCACTAGTTCGGCCCCTTGTGCTTTCGCTTCTTTGATTGCATGGATAATTTTGGATGCATTGCCTTCCAAATCACCAACCGTATAATTCAATTGCGCAATTGCTATCTGCATACTACAAACCTTAAGCTAACAATTGATTGATATGACTCATAGCGTGATGTGCGGTCAAATCAAATTGCACTGGCACTACGGATACGAAGTTGTTGGCCAAAGCCCATTCATCCGTATCAATGCCTGCATCTTCATTTTGAAAACGACCGGTCATCCAAAAATACTTCTTACCTCTTGGATCTAAACGCTCTTCAAACTCTTCTACCCACTTTGCTTGCGCCTGACGACAGACACGCATTCCTTTAATTTCAGCTAAAGGCAACTTTGGAAAATTTACGTTCAATAAGGTTTTCTCTGGAAGACCTTGCGCCAAAACTTTAATCGCTAGTTCACGCGCATAGTGTTTAGCTGCAGAGAAATCGGCTTCGAAAGCGTAATCCAATAGCGAAAAGCCAATGGCTGGAATCCCTTCAATAGAGGCTTCTACCGCCGCCGACATGGTACCCGAGTAAATGACATTGATCGAAGAATTACTTCCGTGGTTAATACCACTCACGCATAAGTCGGGATGACGATGTAAAATTTTATCTACCGCCAACTTAACACAATCTACGGGTGTTCCACTACACTGATACGCTTCCACGCCAGGAATAATATCTGTTGATTCTAAGCGCAAAGGACTGCCAATCGTAATCGCGTGTCCCATACCTGATTGCGGCTTATCGGGTGCTACCACCACTACGCGACCCAATCCGTGCATCGCTTCTACCAAGGCACGTATGCCAGGGGCTGTTACGCCGTCATCATTCACCACCAAGATCAATTTTTCGTTGCTCATATTTATTAATTTAAATAAAAAGCCGGAGTCATCGCTGAATCCGGCCTTTCCTTATTTTCAAAAAAGATTAATTATCATCTTCGTCACTTTCCTCTTCTTCCTCTACTTGTTTAGTCGCAGGTTTTGCAGCAGGAGCGGCTTTCGTTGCAGGAGCAGGCTTAGCCTCTTCTTCATCGTCTTCGTCCACTTCTACCTTCGCTTTCGCTGCGGGAGCTGTGCTAGCCTTTACTTCCGCCTTTCCAGAAGCTTTTGAAGGAGTAGGTTTAGATTCAACTTCCGCGTCTTCGTCTTCTTCATCCACTTCCACTTTCGCTTTTGCTGCCGGAGCGCCTTCGACTTTTACTTCTACTTTCGCAGCAGCCTTAGTTGCTGGTTTAGCCTCTGCTTCCTCCTCTTCATCGTCCTCCTCTTCTACTTTTGTTTGCACGCTCGTTCCTGTTGATTTTACTTCAACTTTCGTTGCGCTAGACTTATCAGGAGCGGCCTTTGCTGCTGGCGCAGGGCTAGCCTCTTCATCTTCTTCGTCTTCGTCTGCATCAGCTTTCTTAGTATTATTTGCAGGAGCAGCTTTTGGT
>JAPJNH010000005.1 GCA_026461075.1 Chitinophagales bacterium | reverse complement strand
TTTTTGTGATCCCGTTTGGATTCGAACCAAAGGCCTACAGCTTAGAAGGCTGTCGCTCTATCCAACTGAGCTACGGGACCAGCGCTTTTCTTTAGCGTGTGCAAAGGTACGCCTTTTCTCTTGCTTACCCAAATACAAAGCTATTTCTTAAACAGAAAAACTTGTCCCACAGCCACAAGTGCTGCTAGCATTCGGATTTCTAAACACAAAACCTCTATCATTTAAACCCGATCCGAAATCTACTTCCATGCCTAATAAATACAACTCGTGCGACTTATTCATCACCAAATGAATACCGTCAATCTCGAAATGTTGATCGCCTTCCTTCGCCTCGTCAAACTCCATTACATACGTCATTCCACTACATCCGCCTCCTTTCACGCCTACACGCAAAGGACGTGCCGCGCCATCTTTTTCTAACAAACGCTTTACCTCCGCAATCGCAGATGCACTCAATTTTACTGGGATACTATTCATTACTGCTTCCATTTCCTAAAAATTTTATTAGCACAAATTTAAGGGTTCAAACGCATTTTCCCTCCTTTCTTTCGCTTTTGTGCTGTACTTTCGCATTATGCTTCGTCTTAGCACCCTGCTTGGCCTTATAAGCCTCGCTCTCTTTGCCCGAACCGCTGCCGCAAATACCCTTCCTAGCGGTGATAGCCTCGCCTATAGCGAAGCGAAACACCGAGCGCTCGATACCGTGCAAGTCACCCAGTACTTTCTCGACGATAGCAAAATGGGCGCCTTTTATACCTCCAGCCCAGATACCACGCTGCAACGCTTTCAGTTCAACCAGCCCCACCAAAAGTCCATCCCCGCCTGGTTTATGCAATGTCTGCTCACCGGCGCCGTTGGCTCAGCAGTTCTCAACCCCGACGATCCGTTCAACTACCAATCCACCGGCTTCCTCCTCGGTCGTGAACGCGCCTACCGCCCATATCGCCTTCTCCCCGAAGAAACACCAATCTATCGCACCCATCGTGCCTATTCCAATTTGTCTTATGGTATGGGAGCCAACGCCGAAGCAATCATCGACGTCGTCCACGCACAACAACTTGGAAAGAAATTCTACGGACAACTACAGTTTCGTAACTACGGCTCCGAAGGGGCTTATACCTACCAAAAAACCGCTCACAAAAACGCACATAGCTTCCTGGAATATAAAGTCAAAAAAAACTATATAATCGCTGCGGGTCTACTCATCAACGATTCCCGCCTACAAGAAAATGGCGGCACACTAAACGATTCCGTATTCTTGCAGAATTATATCGACAAAAACGTCGTTCCCGTACGCCGTAACGCTACTCAAACTTTCAAAGACGAAATCTATTATTTCAAACAAACCTATCATCCGAAGAATACCTCCAAGCATTGGTATATTCAACATCATTTCCGGAGTAGCTCACAATACCAACATTATTCAGATAAAAAATTCGATTCACTGAATTATCCCTTCGCACAAATCTCTTTACCGAAAGGCGATTCATTGGTCTTCAATGCAGTAATGCATAATTATTCGAACGACTTGAATTGGAATAGACCTAGCTATATCGATTCAACCCGCTTTCACCCTTTTAATTTCCAGTTCGGTCTCCGTCACGAATACATTCTCGCAAAGGTCGCCCAGCAAAGTCCTTTCTGGAATCAACTTGAAGCGCATGCCTATATCGAGAAGGAATTTAATTTCGACAAAAAATATTTTACTAGCTGGTATCTTCAAACCTCATATTACCTAAGTGGGTATAATCAAGGGAATTATTCCATTCGTGCAAACTTTAACCAGTCGATTCGCAAATTTGGCAACTGGGTACATTATAGTCTTCTAACCTATATCTATTCGCGCAGTGCTGATTTCTTACAACAATATGGTGCTGCCATCCCGAGCGGAAACAACCCAAGCGTCGAATATCTTATTGCACTAGCACCTCTAAAAAATCAAGGACAGTACCTTGGCGCCACCCTGCATCTCGGTAACAGAGACGCCTTCCGTCTCCGCGTGAAATACAATCTACTCCGCATCAACCAACTTGTTTTTCTCGATAGTACTGCTCATATCAATACGCTCAAACATACTACGATGCAACAACGTTGGTCGATTGAAGGGATGTTTGCCGTAAGGAACTGGCACCTTCAAACCGCCATCCGTTGGAATCGCGGCATGAGCTATCCACTTCAAATGCCGATGATGTCGAGCTATGCGAATTTTTATTATGAAAAACATTATTTCAATAATGCTTTAGAAGCTCAAATTGGAATGGACGCTATCTATATGAAAGGCTTTTATACACCTACCTTTGAGCCTTTATGGAACGATTTCAGCGCACAAAATGCGCGTCTATTTAACTATCAACCGAGTCTTGGATTTTTTATCAATGCACGGATTGAAGATGCACGCATCTTCTTCCGTATCGATCAATTGTTGCAAGGGGTGAATGGAAAAGGAAATTATACGGGCTATGCCTATCCGCAATATGATCGCGCATTTCACGTAGGTGTTAGTTGGCAATTTAAAGATTAGTACTTTTACAACATGGCAGTAGTCCCTTATCAAAATAAAAACGCAGGAAAGAAAGATCAAGTTCGTGATATGTTCAACAATATCTCGCACCGTTACGATTTTCTAAATCGAGTGCTCTCTTTCGGCATCGACATCTACTGGCGTCGTAGAGCGATTCGTGAGCTAAAACGCGATCATCCAAAACAAATCCTCGACATGGCTACAGGCACCGGCGACTTCGCCATCGCCTGCTTGGCTGCTAACCCAGATAGAGTAGTGGGGGTAGATTTATCGCCGGGCATGTTGTCGTACGGACATAAGAAAATGGAGGCGAAAGGTCTTACCAACAAAATTCAACTCCTAGAAGGCGATGCCGAGAAAATCCTTTTTCCAGACGCTACCTTCGATGCGATCACCGTTGCTTTCGGCGTGCGTAATTTCGAAAATCTCTTACAAGGATTGCAAGAAATGAATCGTGTGTTGAAACCTGGTGGTAAATTAATCGTATTAGAATTCTCACAGCCCAAGCCTTGGTTTGCGGCCTTCTATAACCTCTACTTCAAGCACATCTTGCCGCGCATCGGAAAAATATTCTCTAAAGACTTCGCCGCCTACAACTACTTGTATGAGTCGGTACAAGCTTTCCCTGCCGGAGACGCATTCTTGCAAGTAATGGATCAGGCAAGTTTTAAAGAACGCAAGCAAATCCCGCTCACCTTCGGCGTTTGTAGCATTTATATCGGAAAGAAATAAGATGAAGCAGTTGTTTTTCTTTTTATTGAATTTTTGTCTGCTCTTTCTTTACGACGGAGCAAAGGCGCAATTCAATCAATTAGATCACGACCGGAAACAATACTATTTTGGTATCAACGGCGGTGTCAACAACTCTCGCTTTCGCTATTTCCCTGCTAAAGATTTCATCACCAATGATACGATCTTGCAGATGACGACTACTTCTGGAATCGGGGCTCACATCGGACTTTTGTTCAATTATAAGCTGAGCAAACGCTTCGATACCCGCATCCTCCCTTCCATCGTTTTCGGAGAGAAGAATCTACAATTTCGCGTCCATGACTTTGCCATAAATAAAGACAGTACCGCCCATTTCAATATTCAGAATATTTATATCGATGTACCGTTTCAATTCAAATTGAAATCTGATCGCGTAGCCGACTTTCGATTTTATATGCTCGGCGGCGGAAAGTACGCCTACGACCTTGCTTCGCTCTCCAAATCACGTAAGGCCGATAAATTGATTCGTCTTACACCCAACGACTTTGCCCTAGAATTAGGCTTCGGTTTCGAATTTTATTTCCCGCTCTTCATCCTCGCTCCGGAAGTGAAAATTTCGCAAGGAATGATGAACGTCCTTTCGCCCGATAAAAATCTGATCTTCTCCCGCTCCCTCGATGCGTTGAAAAGCAGAACCATCACATTCTCCTTGTTGATTGAAGGCTAAAGGAATCGTAGGAGTTTTGTATCTTAGACCATCTAATTTTTAAAAATGTTTCCGCTCTATAAAAAAGAAATCGCGCAATTTTTTAGCTCTATCATGGGCTATGTCATTATTGCCGTATTCCTCGTATTCAACGGGCTTTTCGCCTGGCTCTTCCCGGATAGCTCCATCTTGGTCTATGGCTATGCTACCCTCGGTCCGCTTTTTGAAAACTCTCCTTTGATCCTTTTCTTTTTAATACCAGCCCTTACGATGCGCAGTATCGCAGAGGAAAAGCGCAACGGTACTTTAGAACTTTTGTATACCAAGCCGATGAATGATTTTCAAATCATCTGGGCGAAATACGCAGCGGCCTTTTCTTTGTTCGTGCTTTGTCTACTGCCAACAGCCTTGTATTATTTTACCATTTATAAATTAGCGAGTCCAGTCGGCAATGTCGATCACGGCGCAATGATAGGCTCTTATATTGGCTTATTATTTTTAGGAGCTTCTTATACTGCGATAGGTTTGTTTGCGTCTTCTATCACCTCTAACCAAGTAGTAGCCTTTATCGTAGCCGCGAGTCTTTCTTTCTTGATGTATAAAGGATTTGATCTGATTTCTATGTTGCCAGGCTTTTTTGGCAAACTAGATTATATCGTCAGTCAGTTTGGAATCAACGCACACTATATTGCGATGAGCTATGGCGTGATTGATACGCGCGATGCTTTGTACTTCGTTACCTTAATCGCTTTCTTCTTATTGCTTTCTTTAACCGCCTTACAGAGTCGCAAATGGTAAACAAAATGAATGCTCGTCGTCGCTCTTTGCAAAGGCTCTTCCTTAGTTTATTAGCCTTAGTTGCACTTAATATCGCTGCACAATATTTCTTCTATCGTTTCGATCTCACCGCAGAGAAGCGTTATACGCTGACTTCTGCTACCATCGAGGATTTGAAGAAATTAGATGATAACGTTTACATCAAATGCTATCTCAAAGGTGAATTCCCTGGAGGCTTTCGTCAGTTACAACGCAGCACGAAAGAGATGTTGGACGCCTTTGTGGGCGTAGCAGGCAAGAAGATAAAATACGATTTCATCAACCCTTCTGAAGGCAATGCCACGCAAAAAGAAGAACTCCGTAAGCAGCTAGAGAAAAAGGGAATTAATCCTATCAACCTCAATCTGCAAGGGGAAGACAACTATAAAGAGCAAATCATTTATCCGTGGTGTGTGATCAGTTATAAAGATATGGAATATCCTGTGTTTTTATTGAATCAACAATTAGGTAAAAGCTCAAGCGAACAGCTGAACAACTCAGAAGCCCTTTTGGAATTCAATTTGATTCAAGGGATTCACCGTTTAACGAATAATAAAAATCGCAAGAAGATTGCCATCTCAGAAGGGAATGGTGAGCTTGCAGATCCACAGCTGTACGATTTCATTCAAACCTTAGCACTCGATTACGACGTGGCGCGTGCTAATATCAATCAATTGTTATTTATCCCTGATAAAGTCGACGCACTCATTATTCCTAAGCCGAGTAAGCCTTTTAGCGAACAGACGAAATTCAAAATCGATCAGTATATCATGCACGGCGGAAAGGTCTTGTGGTTGATCGATCAGCTCGATGGCGACGTCGACAGTTTGCGAACGCGAAACGAATATATCGCTCCGGACTATGCGCTTAATCTTGATGATCAATTGTTCAGTTATGGCGTGCGTGTGAATCGTGCTCTATTACAAGACAAACTCTGTGCGCCTATTCCAATGGTAACAGGCTACGATCAGGCGAGTAATCCGCGTACTAGCTTCTTCCCTTGGATGTATTTCCCGGTTATCATGCCTGACGGCGCTCATCCTATCGTTAAAAATATGGATGCCATCCTAACACTATTCCCTAATAGTATCGATACGGTTGGAGGAAAAGGGATTACTAAAACAGTATTGCTACATAGCTCTCCAGCTACACGTGCGGTATTCAGTCCGGCCTTCGTGAGTTTGCGTACCTTAAAAATGCAACCACAGCCAAGTTATTTTACCAATCCGAACAGAGCGGTGGCTGTATTGTTAGAAGGAAGCTTCACCTCCTTATATGAAAGCCGTCTTGCGCCCGAAACGATGGGTCTATTAGATTCTATGAACATTAAGTTTGTGCCGAAGAGTATGCCAAATAAAATGATTGTAGTGGCTGACGGAGATATCGTTAAAAATCCATTAGGCAAGAAAGGCGTAAACTATCCTTGCGGCTATTATCCATTTACCAAAACGACTTTCGCGAATAAGACCTTCCTGCTCAACTGTGTACAATATCTAACTGAAGGCGACGGTGTCATTGCCGCACGTTCGAAAGAAATCAAATTGCGCATCTTAAACCGAGAGAAGGTGAGAGAAGAGAAGAGCTTCTGGATTTGGTTGAATCTGTCGGTACCGATCGCACTCTTGCTAATCGCAGGTTTCATTATCACGCTATGGCGTGAGAGACGTTATAAATAGGTCTTAGTTTCTTTTTACGATCCATACCGTACTGCCACATCCGATGAGGAAGAGGGCAGCGCAGGTCCATACCCCCGCTCCGTGATAAGCCCATAGGCCGTGTACACTATACACCCCCGCTATCAAGTAATGTGCAACGGCATACAATGCCATCCAAAGAATCGTTAAAATCCCCATTTTGCCTATGCTATACGGGATTGGGTAATAACGTTGTCCAAAAATATACGAAACAATCATCATCGCTGCATAGCAAAGGAGGGTAGCCCAGGCGCTAGCCACATAACCGTACTCCGGTATGAAAGCGAAATTGATAATCAAAGTAATCACCGCACCGAATAGGGTGATATAACTTCCTGCTAAGGTTTTGTTCGTTAGCTTGTACCAAATGCTTAAGTTATAATAAACCCCCAGACAAAGGTTAGCAACAAGCAGAATTGGTACGACGCCTAATCCCACACGGTATTGCGCACCGATGAAGTATTGTAGGGTGTCCATGAAAAAGAGGGTGCCGAATAAGATAACAAGGCAGAAAGCGACGAAAAAGTACATAACGCGAGCGTAGAGTTGCGGCGCATCTTGTTTGTCGGCATGTTGAAAGAAGAAAGGCTCTGCAGCCATTCGGAAGGCTTGAATAAAAAGCGTGATAATAATAGACAGCTTATAACAAGCACCGTAGATACCAATCTGCGTCTTCGCCTCGTGTACATCAGGGATCAGATAGTTGAGTAAAATCCGGTCGAAGGTTTCATTGATCATCCCAGCAAAGCCAATCACGACCAAGGGTAGGGCATAGGGCAGGAGGGTCTTGACTAATTTCATATCAGGCCAGCGGATATGGCGGACAAGATTTGGGATGAAATAGGTGAACACGAGTGCACTAGCTAAAAGGTTACTGATAAATACATAGCCGATTCCGATGCTCGGTTTATATAGGCTACCAAACCATTCGGGATGTTGGGGGGCTACGACTACCATTAATAAGGTCGCGCTGATATTTACCCCGATACTGAATAAGCGTAGGATGGCATATTGCAGGGCTTTTCCTTCGTAACGTAAGCGCGCGAAAGGAAGGGTCGTGAGGGTATCGAAGAAAAGGATGCCGATCATGCAGGCCATCAAATACGGATATTGTTCGTAATGTAGCTTGGCGTTGATGAATGGTGTGGCGAATAAGAGCAAGCCCGAAAACAGAATACTAGATAATAAGAGTAGGCTATTGCCGGTACTATAAACGGGGCCTTCATCTTGTTGTTTACAAAAACGGAAATAGGCCGTTTCCATACCATAGGTGAAGAGCACGTTCAAAAAACTGATATAGGCATAGAACTCGGTATTGATACCAAAAGCCGCTGGGAGGAAGTAATTCGTCAGGATAGGGGTCAGCAAATAGTTCAGCAAACGTCCTAGCATGCTGCTCAAGCCGTAAACGGCTGTCTGTCCGACAAGTTTCTTGATTAAGCTCACAGTTTAAAGGTACGGCCTAAAAACAGATAAAAAAGAAGGACTTTTCCCGCCTGTATACAAAAGTGGGCAATGTTAAGAAAAATTAAATTCTAAAAAATCATTTTATTATATTCGTTTAACTAAAAACAAACGCACTTATGAAAAAACTGTTAACACTACTCTTCGTCGTGTGCACATCAATGACGGCTTGGGCCCAGGATGTGTCGGTGACCGGTAAGGTTACCCAAGCGACGGACGGATCACCATTACCTGGTGTATCCATCCTTGTGAAAGGAACCACCAATGGTGCCATTTCTGATGGTAATGGTGATTATTCTGTTAAATGCGCAAGCAATGCAACCCTAGTTGTTTCTATGGTTGGTATGGCTACTAAGCAAGTAGCTGTAAATGGTGCAAGCTCGTTAAACATCTCGATGGAGGAACAAAAGAAAGACCTCAATCAGGTGATGGTAACCGCTTTGGGCGTTAAACGTAACAAAGAAGAATTGGGTTATGCTGCTCAAAAGGTAGATGGCTCATTGATGACTGTTACGCGTTCTAACAATGCTTTAAGCGCTTTATCTGGAAAGGTTTCTGGTGTGGAGATTAAAACGAATAACCAAATGGGTGGTTCTACCAACATCGTGGTTCGCGGTTTTAAATCTTTAACAGGGAATAACCAAGCCTTGATCGTTGTTGACGGAGTTCCTGTCGATAATGCCAATAATAACTCAGCCGACCAAACAACGGGTCGTAATGGTTATGACTACGGCAACGCAGCCTTCGATATTAACCCGGATGATATCCAATCTATCAACGTTTTGAAAGGTGCTGCCGCTACTGCTTTGTACGGTTCGCGCGCTTCTAACGGTGTAGTTTTGATTGAAACTAAAAAAGGTAAGAAAGGCTTTGGCTTGACCGTTAATATGGGTATGTCGCAAGGACGTATCAATAAAAATACCTTCCCTACTTATCAAAAAGAATATGGTGCTGGTTATGGCGCTTTCTATGATGATACATTAGGAGGCTACTTCTACAAGTATGATTTGAATGGCGATGGTAACGATGATTTGATCGTTCCAGTAACGGAGGACGCTTCTTTCGGTGCTAAATTCGACCCCTCTTTAAATGTATACGACTGGCGTTCTGTAGATCCTGCTAGTCCTAACTACCTAAAGGCTACACCTTGGGTAGCTGGTGCAAATGATCCTTCTTATTTCTTACAAAACCCTTCTTCTTATAATAACGGTTTCACCTTCACAACTGGTAACGACCGTACACAATATAAGTTAGGCTTCAATCGTACTACAGAAAGTGGCATCTTGCCAAATTCTAACTTGTTCAAAAACATGTTAAACTTCTCTGTTAACCAACAAGTAAACGATCGTTTATCTACAGGTGCTACAGCGAACGTATCGTATAATGGCGCTACGGGTCGTTATGGAACAGGTTATGATGCGAAGAACCCAATGACGAACTTCCGTCAGTGGTGGCAAGTAAATACAGATGTGAGCGATTTGAAAGCGGCTTATGAAGCTAACAAAGAGCGTAACAGCACTTGGAACTGGGGTGATTTCACAGATGTGAGCGCTGGTCCTATTTTCTGGGATAATCCTTATTTCGTACGTTATAAGAGCTATGAAAGTGATAGCCGTACGCGTATGTTCGGTAACATGTTTGCCAACTACCAAGTGAATACTTGGATGAGCGTAATGGCACGTGTAACGATGGATGCTTATTCTGAATTACAAGAAGAGCGTATCGGCGTTGGTTCTATCGACGTTTCTGAATACAATCGTACCGATCGTAGCTATCGCGAGTTCAACTACGACTTGTTCGCTAGTTTCAACAAACAATTAACAAGTGATATCAAGTTTAACGGTATGTTGGGTACCAATATCCGTAAACAAACGATTAACTCTATCTACTCTGAAACTAATGGTGGTTTGAACGTGCCTAATTTGTATTCATTGTCTAACTCTGTGAATCCTTTGAACGCGCCTTCAGAATCTTCAGTTGCTCGTCAGGTGAACGGTATTTTCGCTGATGCAACGTTCGGGTACAAAAACTATTTGTACTTGGATTTGACCGCTCGTCGTGATGTGTCTAGCACATTGGCTCCAAAATATAATACCTACTACTATCCTTCTGCTTCTTTAAGCTATGTGTTCACGAACCATATGCCTGAGTTATTCAAAGCATTTCAAATGAGTTATGGTAAAGCACGCGTTAACTTCGCTAAGGTTGGTTCTGATGCCCCTTACGGACGTACACGTGATTACTTCGTTCCAACAACTCCATTTGCAGGTAACCCAATCTATTCTGTTTCTTCTATTAAGAATGAAGCTAACTTGAAGCCTGAGCAAACTTCTAGCTATGAAGCTGGTTTGGAATTAGGATTCTTCAAAGATCGTTTGACTGTTGATGCGAGCTATTACAATGCGATTACTTACAACCAAATTATTCCTGTTGAAGTTTCACGCGCTACAGGTTTCTCTAGCAAATATATCAATGCTGGTAAAATCAAGAATCATGGTTTTGAAGTTAGCTTAGGCGCTCGTCCTGTTCAAACTAAGGATTTCGCATGGGATATCAATTTGAACTGGACTCGTAACCGTAATATGGTGATGGAATTACCTGATATCGACAATATTCAATTAGCAACTTTCCAAGGTGGTGTTTCTATGAACGCTACAGTAGGTGAAGCTTATGGTACTTTGAAAGGTAAGTCTTTCGTTTACCGTGATGGAAAACGTTTGGTTGACACTACTACAGGTTATTATATGGTAACTGATAAATCAGACACTACTATTGGTAATATCAATCCTCGTTGGATGGGTGGTATGCGTAATACTTTCCGTTACAAAAACGTTGCATTAAGCTTCTTAATCGATGCGAAAATGGGCGGAAGCGTATTCTCGTTAGATCAGTTCTATGGCGCACAAACAGGTGTGTATAGCGCATTAGTATCTTATAATGGTTTGATCAAAGATCAAGCATCTTATTCTACAGATTTAACATCTGCTGGTGTAAACGAAAATGGAGCTGGTGTACGTGAAGACGTTACAGTAAATCCTAAAGGTGGTATCATCTTAGATGGCGTTAGCTATAATGCTGCAGGAGAATTGGTAGAAAACACTAAGCGTGTAACAGTAGATTATTTCTTAGGAAATAGCATGCCTGCTGCCGCTTACGTATACGATGCTAGCTATATCAAATTGCGTGAAGTAAACTTGACGTACAGCGTTCCTACGAAGTATATCAGCAAAATGAAGTTGGTAAAAGGTATCGACATCTCTTTATATGGTCGCAACTTGGCTATCTTGTTCAAGAATGTACCATTTGCGGATCCTGAAGACGGTATGAGTTCTGGTAATATCCAAGGCTTCCAGTCTGGTGCTTACCCAACTGCTCGTATCTTCGGTGGTAACCTTCGTTTCAATTTCTAATTCACCACTCAAAAGAATAATAACATGAAAAAAATAATTTATTCAGTTGCCCTTCTTGCTGTGGTAATGTTGGCCGGTTGTTCGAAAAATTTCGAAGACATGAACACCAACCCGAAGCAGCCTACGGATGTTCCTAGTGCCTATCTTTTAACGAGCGCGCAAAAGAACTTGACCGATATCCTTACTTCCTCTAACGTTAACAGTAATGTGTTCCGTCTATGGACGCAACACTGGAC
>JAPJNH010000074.1 GCA_026461075.1 Chitinophagales bacterium | reverse complement strand
TTTTTATATTGAACGTCAATAATTATTCTAAACATCAAAAGCTAATTTATCGCATTATTTAGGTGATAATGAATCTGGTAAAAACTGTTACAATTTACATACCAAATAATTTATTACAAAAAAGATTGTAAAATTGTCATATTAATATTTGATTATCAACTAAAAATTCTCCAAATAGAGATGTGCAAAGCAAATCTCGCTACTAATAGTGAAAGGTGAATTTGGTTCGTGCGACACGAACCAAGGCGAATAAGTTTTTAATAGTGAAAAGTGAAAAGTGAAATTTTTTGGCGATTTCGCCACATTTTAATTCTTAATCTTTCATTCTTCATCATTCATCATTTTTTCTTATCCTAAATCAATGCGAGTGCCTGCCTTCGCATCGTATCTTTGCAACATCATTTGTAAACAATAAAAACAAAATAACATGTCAAACGTAAAATGGGCTATTGACCCGGCTCACTCAGAAGTGCAATTCAAAGTAAAACACTTGATGATTTCTACCGTTACGGGTAACTTCACTCAATTCGAAGGTGGTATCGAGCAAGAAGGCGCTGATTTCAGCAATGCTAAAATCAACTTCTCTGCGAACGTAGCTTCTATCAACACTGGTAACGAACAACGTGACGGTCACTTGAAAGCTGCTGATTTCTTTGATGCAGAAAATCATCCTAATATGACTTTCGCTTCATCTACAATCGAGAAGAAAGATGATTCAAACTACTTAGTGCACGGTGATTTGACGATCCGTGGTATCAGCAAGCCTGTTGTTTTAACAGTTGAGCATACAGGTATCGCTAAAGATCCTTGGGGTAACGAGAAAGCTGGTTTTAACTTAAGCGGTAAATTAAACCGTAACGATTGGAACCTTAGCTGGAACGCGCCTTTAGAAGCGGGTGGGGTATTGGTAAGTGAAGAAGTACGTTTGTTGGCAGAAATCCAATTGGCTAAAGCAAACTAATTGCTTAGATAAAGTACAGTGCTGTGTTGGACCACCACTGTATAAATCAAAAGGTCCTTGCTTGATTACTCAATGCAAGGACCTTTTTTAATGCGTGTACTCTAAATATTACGCGTTCTCTTGAACTCCGTGAAATAAGCGCTTGCTAACTTCAGGGAAACGAATCGCAGCATTTGCCCAAATAATTACTTGGAATACGATTAACATTCCTACGGGTTGTCCGGTAACCAAGTGAGCAGCCATTGCACCTCCCATATAAGCGATTAACAATAAGCTTCCTACTACGCCCGTACGAGGGATCAACATCAAAATAACAGCTAAGGCCTCAATGGCACCTAATGCGCGAATCACATCGTGCGACAGGTTTAAAGCTTTTGACTTTTCTAGAAATTCTGGGTTAAGCATCAATTTCATACTAGCACTCATTAAAAACATGATTGCAAGCACGCCACTCAATACCCATCCGATAATGTTTAAGGTTTTCTTTGACATAAATTGTTCTTTTTTGCAAAAGTACAATTATTGCATCTAATCACATCTTTTTATAGGCAATTTGCAGATTCATATTAAATTTTGTATTTTCAAGTAACCTAAAATTTAAATCTACACATTGAAAAGGCTGGTTCTTTTTATTGGTTTATGGCTTATGCTCGCGTCAACAATTTCTGTTGTTGCCCAAACCTATACACCCATTACCGTTAGTGGATTTAATGAAGATGTGATTGCAGAGGCCATGCCTGCGACTGCCACAACTTCCATTTCAATGGATTTTCAGAATCACGTTCAATATTCTCAAGCTTTTGCTACTGCAGCTGGAATCGCTGGAGGAATCGCAAACTCTGGAACCATAGTGAGCGGTACAAGAACCTATCAATTGGCAGCCTTTAATGGTAATAATAATTATCATGTAACAACCACCGCTCCGCAAACTATGACGCTTGCAACGCCTGCACGCTATTCTAAGCTGAGTATCATAGGTTTTTCTACAGAAGGCTCTTCAACCATTTCTGTTACTGTTAATTTTACGAATGGTACGAGTACCGTCTTCCCGAATATTAATGTTCAAGATTGGTTTAATGGTACTGGTTCGGTGCTTTGTTGTTATGGGCGTATTCAAAGAATTGCCTCAGGTTATGTTGCAGATGGTCTGCCGAATAATCCAAACTTTTATCCCTTCGACATCAACCTTTCCTGCACCGACCAGCGAAAAATTGTACAATCGATTACCCTTTCCATTACTGCCGTAACTGGTACAATGACTAGTTCTTTCTTTTATGCGCTTTCTGGTGTGGCTTATAACTTTAATTTGACTTCCGTAGTCAATAATACCAATTGTGGTTCGTCTACCGGTAATATTGCCTTAACCCCTGCAGGAACAGGAAGTCCGTTTACCTACGCATGGAACACCACTCAAGCACAAACGACCGCGAGCATCAGCAATCTCGGCGCTGGCGCCTATACCTGTACAATCAGCGATGCAAACTTATGTGTGGATACTATTTTTACTGCTAGTATTAATGCAGCAGGTTCACCGCTCCCTGTGACTGTCAATCCTACTGCCTTCACCATTTGTAAAGGGGATTCTGTTCAATTGACAGCTTCTGGAGCGTCTTCTTATAGCTGGACTCCTTCCACGGGTCTGTCGGCTTCCACAGGTGCAGCAGTTCGTGCAAAACCATTAGTGACTACCACTTATACGGTAACGGAGACGAGTTCAGGATGTAACGGATTTACAACGGTAGTCGTTACTGTAGTGAATCGTCCGCAATTGACGTTTAATAAGGATACTTTTAAGATATGTATCGGTGATATGGTGAATGTAGTTGTGCACGGTGCCAATACCTATACCTGGTCGCCAAATACCAATTGGGCTCCTTATACAATGGATAGTGTATTAGTTTATCCTACAGTGAACACAAACTATGTTGTTACAGGGGTTATTTCTACCGGCTGCTGGACAAAAGATACGATTACTGTTTTGGTGAGTCCGAAACCGGTACTTACCTTGACTAAACACTTTGATACCATTTGCGGAACAGGCTCACGTACTTTTACGGTGGGCGGTGCAACAAGCTATGTATGGTCGCCAATAACGGGATTGAATAATAGCACAGCGGCTACCGTTACAGCCACACCAACTATTACAACCAACTATATTGTAACAGGGAGTACGAATGGTTGTGCGGTTAAAGATTCTGTAAAAGTTTCTGTTTTCACTAACCCAACAGTAACAGTTACACCTACGACAACGCAGGTTTGTGCCAATCAAGCAGTGACTTTAACTGCTGCTGGCGCCAATACCTATACCTGGTCGCCGGTAACAACGCTTTCTGCAGGAACAGGTGCCGTTGTCATTGCTAAAACGCCTGCCACTACAACCTATACAGTTACAGGAAAGGATATTCACGGCTGTAAAAGTACGGCTAGCGCAACCATCACCATTACTCCAACGCCTAGTGCGAACTATACCTTAGCTAAAAATCCATTGTGTTTAGGAGAGTCCGTAGTTTTTAATTTTATCGGTTCTGCTCCTGCAGGCTCCACCTATGCTTGGTCGCCAGCCATGTATTTGAGTAGTACGAGCACTGCGTCACCGACATGTACTCCGAATTTCGCAGCGAACTATACGGTGATCATTAGCTCGCCAATTGGTTGTGCGGATACAGCACAGGTACAAGTAAATGTGAGTATGCCTCCTTATCTAAGCTTTACGCCGGTGGATACGAATGTATGTATAAATTCGCCTGTCGCCATCAATAGCAATAATGTCTATTCTTATGTTTGGGGTAGTTCTCCTAACTATACATTGAATTGTTATAATTGTTATAACCCAATAGTAGTTCCTAATGTAACAGGCGTAATCGCTATTCCTGTGGTGGCAAGTAATGCATACAATTGTACAACTACAGACACCTTCTATTTTAATGTGAACGACGCATGTCTGAATCTCGTGTTGCCCGATGCATTTACACCAGGAAATGGAGATGGGATCGATGATTTCTTAAAACCATTGGGAGACGCTAAATTGAAGGAATTTAAAGTGTTTAATCGTTGGGGTAATATGGTATTCTCTACCGACGATCCGAATACATTGGGATGGGATGGAAGCTATAATGGCAAGCAACAAGAAATTGGCGTTTATGTGTGGTATATGATTTTTGAAACGCCATTCAAAACGGTTACTAAAAAAGGTAATGTCACCTTATTGCGTTAGATTTTTTATGTGCAAGCGATTAGGTATCTTGCGCGACTAATTTTTATTTATGAAAAGAATTTTAACTATTCTGTTAGTGGGCGTTGCCTTGCAATTGCATGCCCAGGAGGTCGTTGTAGAAGCGCCGAGAACAATTACAGCAACTCCTTCGATTAAAATGAATCAAATGGCTAGTGAAGATTCTGTCATTAGAATTCTTAGTGCAGATGATCCTGTTGGTATTGATGTCGGGTCGATAGAAAATTACCAAGGACCGCGCAGAATGAGTGACAGGAATTATAAGTACACTACGGTCTCTCAAGAATTACGGCTGTCTAATTTTCAAGAGGCCATTAGCAAAGTCAGCGCATTTATGGCTGCGGAAAATTTCGATGTAACTTCTCAAAACCAAAATAACAGTTCATTTACTGCTAATTTGGTCCTAACAAAGGAGCAGCTGGCAAAGTGGAATAGTTTCATTCTGACATTTGGATATCTTTCCATGAATAATATCAATGTGATTGATAATACTGCAAATGTTGAGGCTGCTATCGATAATCTTACGAATGCCGAGCGTCAATTAAAGAATGCAAAGGACCGTTTAGCACAAACGAAAGTTGGTGATGAAAACTATAACACGTATTTCGGCGATCGCAATAGTTGGGAATCGAATGTTCAAACCTATCGTCGCAATTTGAGAAATATTTTGGCTACTAATAATTTAGCTACGGTTAACCTGACTATTATTGATGAAATGTATACGCCACAAAATACACGTGTTTCCTTTGTAAATATGCCGGGGGTAGAATATTCCTATTTGAAAATAGATGAGCCCTTGGATACGGTCTCTAACAGCGCTTATCAAGGTGTGTTGTTGAAATATGTTTTTACGCGTGGTAAAAGTTTTGCTAACCTAGGTGCATATAAAACAACAGCCCCTGCTAGTCCGGATAGGAAACACTTTTCAGAAATGTTCATCTTCGGGTTCGGACAGGATTTTTATACACGTCACTTCGGTCATGGTAATAATCGTTTCTTAAACATGTACACTACTTATACTATAGGTGGATTATTGGCATCGAATGAAAGCAGAAAATTGTTTTCACCCTATATCGCGCCAGGTCTTGGGGTAGAATTGTTTAAGAACAAGTATGTATTGATTGATACGAAAGCATCTTATTTTGTGCCTTTCAAAGACATTCGTCATATGCGCGGATTGAGTTTGAGTGCTTCCTTCAACTTTGTGTTCTAATGCAAGACGCTTTTATTTTATCCGTTCATGAGGCAGAGAAAAGGTATGCAGAACATACTGCCTTGGATAAAGTGAACTTGCAAGTGCCTAAAGGTTCTATTTACGGACTTTTGGGTCGAAATGGTGCAGGGAAAACTACCTTAATTCGCTGTGTAATGCAGCTATTAATGCCAGATGCTGGTCAGCTTTTTTTTGATGGGAAGCCGTTGGCGAAGGAACATCAACATTTGATCGGTTATCTTCCAGAGGAGAAAGGGCTTTATACGGATATGTATGTAACGGAGCATTTACTTTATCTAGCGCGTTTGCGCGGGATGCCTAAGAAGCAAGCCTTGCAAATTATAGAGGAGAAGTTGAGTGCTTTTGGATTGACGGATTGGGCACAGCGAAAAATCAGTAAAATGTCGAAGGGTATGCAGCAGAAGGTGCAGTTTATTGCGGCCACTATGCATGCACCTCAGTTTTTGATATTAGACGAGCCTTTTACTGGCTTGGATCCGGTGAATGCAGCTATGATGGAGCAAGAGATGAAAGCCTTTAAAGAAAAAGGCTGTAGCATTTTGTTTAGCACGCATCGGATGGAGCAGGTGGAAGACCTATGTGACGGAATTGCGTTGATTGATAAGGGTAAGAATGTTTTGCAAGGGGAGACGCAAGAGGTGCGTAGTCGGTTTAGTAAAAGGGAATGGAACCTCGGCTTCGACACAGCATTAGATAAAGAACATAGTTTGTTTAGTCGGATATATTGGGCGGATGAAAAACATCAGAAAGGCTTTATTACCCTCGCAACAGAGGAATCGTCGAAAGAGATTTTACAGTCGCTGATTTCAGCTAACGCATCTATAAACTATTGGGAAGAACGTCTTCCAAGTATAGGCGAAATTTTTGTTCAACTCGTAGGTCAAGCGCATGATGAAAATTAATTGGAATCGAATACGGTTAATCATTGCGCGTGAATACGTCACACGTGTTCGTCAGCGTAGCTTCCTATTAGGAACCTTTCTAGGACCTTTTGGGATGATTTTATTTATGTTCGCGTTTGTTTGGATAACGTTGGAAACACGGACGGAGACGAAGGTCTTGGTGCTCGACGAAAGTGCGAAGATTCAAGATCGTTTGTACGACAAGGATTACTTGTATTTCATCAAAATGCATGGCACCTTGCAGGAGGCTGAACAGCGCTGTAAAGATGAATCCTTGGACGCCATCCTCTATATACCAAAGTCGGATATGCTGAGTCCAAGAGGAATTAAATTAATTGGCGTGCATACGCTTGGCAAGCAAGAGAAGGATCGTGTGAGTTATGCCTTGGATAAGGCTTTTGAGCAGGCGCGTTTGACAGAGTTGCATATTGATAAGGAAGTGTTTGAGTCGATTAGTAAAGAAGTGCCGATAGAGGTGATTAGCAAGGAGGATGGGGAAGAGCATATTGGCCGGACGGAGGTGGCTTACGGCGTTGGCTATATAAGTGCGATGTTGATGTATATTTTGTTGCTGACTTATGGCATGCGGATTATGAATAGTGTAAATGCGGAGAAAAGCGGTCGGGTTGTAGAGGTGATGTTGAGTGTCGTGGAGCCTTTTGAGTTGTTGCTTGGGAAGATTGTGGCTATCGGAGCCCTGAGTTTGACGCAGTTTGCGGCTTGGGTCTTTATGGGCAGTTGGGCCGAGATAGGGATTAGTATATGGGCGCAGAGTCGTTTGAAGGGCTTGTCGATGGCGGCGCCACAGAGTGGTATGATGAATAGTGCGATGAATACGGGGGCGATGCGTGTAACGGAGTTGAGTGGGGCTTTGCAGGATATTCACATCGGACAGATTATATTGGTGGTGGGGATTTATTTGGTACTAGGTTATTTGTTCTATTCTGCGTTGTTTGCGGCGCTTGGAGCATTGAATAATGATGGTGAGGGTGGGGGTATCCCAAGTTTTGTGGTGACGACGCCTTTATTGGTTTCGTTCTATATTAGTTTTCAATCAGGTGCTAGTCCGAACAGTGGTTTATCTTTCTGGGGTAGTCTAATACCGTTTAGTAGTCCGATTATCATGCCAACACGTTTGGCATTTAATCCGCCCTGGTGGCAATTAGCTATTTCCCTAGGCTTGTTAGTGATAAGCATTTTTGGGGCGATTTGGTTGGCTGCAAAGATTTACAAGGCGGGTATTTTGATGAATGGAAAACGCTTCACAATCAAGGAGATAGTGCGTACTTTTAAACAAAGCTGATAAATATCATTTTAAAAATGGGCTGGGTATTTTGAAATGCGTTGGAATAGCTTATTTTTGTCCTTTAAATTTCTTTAACGATTATGTCATCACACGAAACACATCATCACGATTCTGCCCCAAAGCCTAACGAATTAAAGCGTAATATGCTTTTGGCAGTTGTTTATGGTTTAGCAATTTTGTTTGTAATCCGTCTTTTGGTAGGAAACCAAGACAAGAACATGGATTACAAGAATGAGAAGCATTTAGAAAGTTATAATTTCTCACCAGCAGGTTCATGGGGTGAAATGGCGGAAAACGCTATGAAGCAAGATGAAAATGGTGACTGGAAGAAAGCCGAATTTAACAACGGAACACAGATGGAAGAAGGTGGCTGTTGTGGAAAGTGTGGCATGGAGAAGGAGTGTGATGAGAAGGAAGGTAAATGCGACAATCCTGAAGCTTGCGAGAAGAAAGGTGAGGAAAAAGAAGAGGCAGCAGTAGCAGAGGCTCCGAAAGAGGAGTCTGCAAAAGACAAGAAGAGTCACAAGCACTAGGAGTTCACGTTTCGGTTCTCCACATTTATTTGTTGGAATTTAATAACAAATAAAATTTGGAAGAAGTGCGAATCGCGACTTATATTTGTGTCATCATCGCGGTTATATACCCATAACTCGCATGTGTGTTTGTCATAGCTGCCTGGAGTAGTTGCCGGGCAGCTTTTTTTTTATCCAATTCCAATCCTTTAATCATGCAGAATCAAGATCAAGCGCCACAGGAAGGTCAATTGAATATTGAATTGACAGATGAGATTGCTGAAGGTACCTACAGCAACTTGGCGATTATCACCCACAGCCCTTCAGAATTTATAGTTGACTTTGTTAAAATGATGCCAGGAATTCCGAAGGCAAAAGTGAAGAGTCGTATCATTTTAACGCCACAACATGCGAAAAGATTAATGAAAGCCTTGGCGGATAATCTACATAAGTATGAAAGTCAGCACGGTGTGATCAAGGATCCGGATGATGGAATGGGGGGGATTCCGATGAATTTCGGAGGCCCGGCAGCGATGGCTTAAAAGAAAAAAAGAAAAAATAAACAAATATTTCCACGAAGTATTGTGAATGTGAAAGGAATATTCTACATTTGCAGTCCCAAAAAAAATTTGGAATGCCTACTATCAGTCAATTAGTAAGAAAAGGTCGTACTATTATCCGTACGAAATCTAAGTCAAGAGCCTTAGACAATTGTCCGCAACGTCGCGGTGTATGTACACGTGTGTACACTACTACTCCTAAGAAGCCGAACTCTGCCTTGCGTAAGGTAGCCAAGGTTCGTTTGACCAACAAGAATGAGGTTATCGCCTACATTCCGGGTGAAGGTCACAACTTACAGGAGCACAGTATCGTGTTAATCCGTGGTGGTCGTGTTAAAGATTTACCAGGTGTACGTTATCATATCGTGCGTGGAGCTTTGGATACTGCGGGTGTAAACAACCGTAAACAAAGCCGTTCTAAATATGGTACTAAGCGTCCTAAAGCAGGAGCAGCTGCTGCACCAGCCGGTAAGAAAAAATAATTCTAACAAATAACATAGCTAGATAATGCGTAAGAAAAAAGCTCCCAAAAGATATTTGGCTCCGGATCCAAAGTTTAACGATCCGATGGTAACCCGTTTCATCAATGTTTTGATGTTGGACGGTGCAAAGAGCGTAGCTACACGTCTTTTTTATGATGCCATGGAGGTAATCGAGAAAAATAATAGTGAAGCTAACGGATACGAAGTTTGGAAAGAAGCGTTGAATAATGTTTCTCCAAGTGTAGAGGTTCGTTCTCGTCGTGTAGGTGGTGCTACTTTCCAAATCCCAACTGAGGTTCGTCCTGAACGTAAAATCAGTTTGGCTATGAAGTGGATCGTGCGTTACACTCGTGATCGTAATGGTCGCAGCATGGCTGAGAAATTAGCAAATGAATTAGTAGCAGCATCAAAGAAGGAAGGTTCTTCTTATAAAAAGAAAGAAGATACACACCGTATGGCTGAGGCTAACAAAGCATTCGCTCACTTCAGATAAAATTCATAGATTCTTAACTTTCTCGTTCTTTATTTTTACGGTCGGTCAGCTATCTTGCCAACCCTACTTTGGATATAGAGTGGAAAGTTAAGAATCAAAACAAAATAACAATGGCTGACTTACGTTATCAAAGAAATTTCGGGATCGCTGCCCACATCGATGCGGGTAAAACAACGACTACAGAGCGTATCCTTTATTACACCGGTGTTTCTCACAAAATTGGTGAAGTACACGACGGTGCTGCTACCATGGACTGGATGGAGCAAGAGAAAGAGCGTGGTATTACTATCACCTCTGCCGCTACTACCTGTTTCTGGCATTTTCCTACTATTCAGGGCCAGAAAGTAGCCGCTACAAAACAATACAAATTTAACATCATTGATACTCCGGGTCACGTAGACTTCACCGTTGAGGTTGAACGTTCTTTACGTGTATTGGACGGTTTGGTGGCTTTGTTCTGCGCTGTTTCTGGTGTTGAACCTCAGTCTGAAACTGTATGGCGTCAAGCGAACCGTTACCGTGTACCACGTATCGGTTTCGTAAACAAAATGGACCGTGCGGGTGCTGACTTCCTAAACGTGGTAAAACAAGTGAAGGAAATGTTGGGTGCTAAGCCTGTACCTTTACAATTGCCTATCGGAGCTGAAGATGGTTTCCGTGGGGTAGTTGACTTGATCACCATGAAAGGTATCATCTGGGATGAAGCTTCTCAAGGTATGAAATACCAAGAGGTTGCTATTCCTGAAGATATGCAAGAAGATGTAAACTTCTGGCGTCAACACTTAGTAGAAGCCGTAGCTGAATACGACGATAATTTATTGGATAAATTCTTCACTGACCCTAACAGTATCACTGAAGAAGAAATGCACGAAGCTATCCGTCGCGCTACAATCGATATCAGCATCATCCCTATGATGTGTGGTTCTTCTTTCAAAAACAAAGGTGTTCAAACATGTTTGGATGCAGTAGTTCGCTACTTGCCTTCTCCATTAGATATTGATGCGATCAATGGTACTCACCCTGATACTGGTGAAGAAATCATTCGTAAGCCAGATGCAAAAGAACCATTCTCTGCATTGGCATTCAAAATCATGACAGATCCTTTCGTAGGTCGTCTTGCGTTCTTCCGTGCTTATTCTGGTCATTTGGACTCTGGTTCTTATGTTTTGAATACACGTACTGGAAAGAACGAGCGTATCAGCCGTATCATGCAGATGCATGCTAACAAGCAAAATCCAGTTGACTTTATCGAAGCTGGTGATATCGGTGCTGCAGTAGGTTTCAAAGACATCAAAACGGGTGATACTCTTTGCGATGAAAAGAATCCTATCATCTTGGAATCTATGCAATTCCCTAATCCGGTAATCTCTATCGCTATCGAGCCTAAAACTCAAGCGGATACTGATAAAATGGGTATGGCTTTGGCTAAATTGGCTGAAGAAGATCCAACCTTCCGTGTAAAAACGGACGAAGAAACTGGTCAAACGATCATTTCTGGTATGGGTGAATTACACTTGGAAATTATCGTTGACCGTATGCGTCGCGAGTTCAAAGTAGAATGTAACCAAGGTGCGCCTCAGGTTGCTTACAAAGAGACTATTTTGAATACAATTTCTCACCGTGAGAACTTCAAAAAGCAATCGGGTGGTCGTGGTAAATTCGCGGTTATCGAAGTAGAAATCGGGCCTGTTGATCACGAAAAAGGTGAAAAGGGCTTAGTATTCGTAAACGATATCTTCGGAGGATCTATTCCAAAAGAATTCATCCCTGCGGTTCAGAAAGGTTTCGAACAAGCAATGAAGAATGGTGTATTGGCAGGTTTCCCTGTTGATGACTTGAAAGTTCGTTTGTTTGATGGTGCTTTCCACGCTGTTGACTCTGACTCAATGTCATTCGAAATTTGTGCTCGTTATGCATACCGTGAAGCTGCGCGTAAAGCGAAGCCACAAATCTTGGAGCCAATCATGAAAGTAGAGGTTACTACGCCTGAACAATACATGGGTGAAATCACTGGTGACCTGAATCGTCGTCGTGGTATGATTGAATCTATGGACAGCCGTAATAACTTACAAGTAGTTAAAGCTAAAGTTCCATTAAGTGAAATGTTCGGCTACGTTACGCAATTGCGTTCTATGTCGTCTGGACGTGCAACTTCTGTAATGGAATTCAGTAACTACTCTCCAGTTAGCAACAATATCCAAGAGGAAATCATTGCTAAAAACAAGGGTCGTATTAAAGAAATCGAAGATTAATCACAATAAAAACGTTCTTATGTCTCAAAGAATCCGTATCAAATTGAAATCTTACGATCATAACTTGGTTGACAAATCAGCTGAGAAGATCGTTAAGACCGTTCGCTTAACTGGCGCCGTTGTAAGTGGTCCTATTCCATTACCAACTGACAAGCGTATCTTCACTGTTAACCGCTCTCCGCACGTTGACAAAAAATCACGCGATCAGTTCCAATTGTGCACACACAAGCGTTTGATGGACATCTATTCTTCTACGTCTAAAACAATTGACGCATTGATGAAGCTTGAATTACCTTCAGGTGTTGAAGTAGAAATCAAAGCGTGATAGATTGAATTACTAAATAAAAAAGCCTTCTGAGCAATCAGAGGGCTTTTTTATTTCAATTAAGAATTAAGAATTAGAAATTAAAAATGCCTGTGGACAGGTCCGTCACGTCCCGAAGTTTTGGGAGATGAATGATTGAAAATGTGCTCTGGTTCGTGAGACACGAACCAGAGCTGTCTCACGAACCAAATCTGTCTCTCGAATCGATTCTGTCTGGAAAACAATTTTTAATCCTTAATTAAAAATTAGTTTCCATGAATCATCCTAGCGATGTGAATGCATGAGTTTAATCCTAACAACTTAGTGTTACCATTACGTTCCACATAGCCATGCAACTTCGTCAGCAAACTCACGATACGATCGAATTGCTTTAGCTGTAAACGTTGCGCTAGAGCTGTACAAACAGCCTGTTCTTGCTCATTCCACAAGGCACTAGGTTGACGCATCTGTTGCAACATCAAAGCCTGACGTAGCAAGGAAATCGCCCCAATAATCAAATACTTCTGCTTCTCTCTACCCATTTTCGAGAATTGATCAGCGAAGGCAACAAAATCGCCTTTTCTATTCTGTAAAATAATTCCCCACCAGTCGATCAATAATTGCTCAAAGCCGAAGTCGTTGGTATGTAATAAGTCTTGCGCTAAACGATAATTACCCTCCGACAGACGTGCCACTTGATTCGCCTGATTGGCTGGAATCCCTTGCTTTAACAAAGCCTCCGCAATCTCATTTTCTGCTAAAGGCGGAATGCGTGTCAGCTGCGTACGTGATAAAATCGTCGCTAAAATACTTTTCTCGTCTTCTGCGACTAACAAGAAAATAGTATCCGCAGGAGGTTCCTCTAATAACTTCAGCAATTTATTTCCTTCCTTATCTAAATACTCTGGCATCCAAATAATGAATACCTTATACTTCGACTCAAACGATTTTAAATTCGAGTGCTTAATAATTTCAGCGCATTCTGCAGAGGTGATATTCAACTGTTTGTTTTCAACCGACATCGCCTCCATCCAGTCGTATACGTCAGGATAGGCGTTTGCGTCCAAAAACTTACGCCAATGTCCCATCCAATCCGCAGATACGGGCTTTTCATCCGACTTCTTCTTTACATCCGGATTAGGGATAAAAGGAAACGTGAAATGCGTGTCGGGATGTATGAGCTGTCGAGATTTGTTACACGAGGCACATTGTCCGCAAGCGTCGTTGTCTCCGGTGTTTTCACAATGCAGATATTGTGCATAGGCTAGCGCAAGCGGTAATGCACCACTTCCACTTTGCCCTAGGAAGAGCTGTGCGTGAGGGATTGCACCGCTTTTAGCGTTGCGTATCATATTCGCCTTTAGGTTGGCGTGACCTATTACTTCACTAAATAACATCGTTTGCAAAAATAATCATTTGAATGATGTGATGAATTAAAGGTTTTTGATTATCTTTGCGCACTAATCGATTAGCAAAACACAAATTCTCAAAAGACAATGGCTAACCACAAAGCAACTGAAAAAGATACACGTCAAGCAAAAAAACGTAATCTTCGTAACCGCTACCAAGGTAAAACAACTCGTAACGCAATGCGTAAAGTAGTTGCTTCAACAACAGCGGAAGAGGCAGCTAAGGACCTTCCAGGCGTTATCGCCATGATTGATAAATTGGCGAAGAACAATGTTATTCATAAAAACAAAGCATCTAACTTGAAGTCAAAATTGGCTAAGCGTGTGAATGCTATGAAAAACCCAGCTGCAGTTGTAGCTGTCGCTCCTAAGAAAGCTGCAAAGAAAGCTGCTCCTAAAAAAGCTGCTAAAAAGAAAGCGTAATCTTTCTCAAAATACTTGAAAAGCACTTGAACCATACAGGTTTGAGTGCTTTTTTATTTTTATCCGCTTCGTTTTTGTAAATTAGTAGTGATGAAAGTTAGTAATATCATTTTAATTTGTTCAGATGCCCAAGTAAAGGCATTTCAGACACGTTTTACCGACGTAAATTTGCATGCGTTTGCTTCATTTGAAGCCGTTCCACAAGATCTTTGGATTAAGGCCCAAGCATTAATAGATTGCTCTTTGGAAATAAGCGATGCACAATTAGCTTTTTATGCCCAAGAAATAGATGGAGTAGTGCTTGTGAATGGCGTAGCTAATAATGTTTTAAGTGCTTTTAATGCGCTTAAAGACGGGAAAGCTGCTGTGGCCACTATGAACTTATGGCCGACCTTCGTAGAGCTTCCTAAGGCGGAAATCTCCGTTCCATTAGAAAAGCATCAACACAGCATTCAACAGTTCTTCGAAAGCTTTAATTGGCCCTTTGAAAAAGTTGCTTGTCGCGTAGGTCTTGTAACCCCTCGCGTTATTGCAATGATCATCAACGAAGCCTGTTATACCGTTCAGGAAGGCACCGCAGGGATGAAAGATATCGACCTTGCCATGAAACTAGGTACCAATTATCCATTTGGTCCCTTTGAATGGGCGAATCGCATCGGAATCGAAAATGTGCATGGGACATTAGCGGCTATGTATCAAGATACCCATGAGGAGCGCTATAAAATCTGCCCGCTTCTTAAAACCTATTATCTCCGAAAAGAAGCTTTTCCAATTTAAAATGCTCCTGATCTACGCCCCCCAACTAACGCCTCGTTTGCAATATACCTTCAAGGTAGTATTGCAAAATTGGTGTGGATGGCGTATCCGTTTTACGAACGCACGTGAAGAATTCGAACAGTGCGATGAACCAAAACTAGCTTATGTGCCTGCCACAGCGGCCTCCTCCGGTGATTGGAAAGCACATAATTTGTTATTTGAAGAAGGGCTCGATAAAGAGTATTACGAAACGAACCAAAGCTTTAAAAGCCTTTTCCCGGGCGGAATAGAGGCTTCCCAATCCGTAGATTGGTTTGCTGCCATCTTCTTCAATATCTCACGTTATGAAGAGTGGGTAAACCCGCATCGCGATGAATATGGTCGCTACGAACCGCATGAAAGTATTCTGTACAAGCAAGGGTTGTTGAGTCGACCTATTGTCGATGAATGGGTTATCGCCCTTCAAAATTATTTGATAGGATTGTATCCTAAATTGGCGGCAACTCTTTTCAAACGAAAATATCAGGCAGCCTTTAGTATAGATGTGGATCGTCCGTTTTTATATAAAGGGCGTGGCTTGATTAATCGTGTAGCTGTCTTAGGAAAGGCCATGCTAGAAGGACGTTGGAAAGATATACATGAGCATTTGAACGTATGGATTAAGCGCACGAAGGATCCGTATGATCATTTTGATGCGATGATTTATCACGCGACTTTAGAAGGTTATTCGCCCATATACTTTTTTCATGTAGGGAGTTATGAAGAGCTGGATAAAAATGTGCGTCCGGATTATTCCGTCTATGGTAGGATGATTCGGTTGGTGCCGGAAGCGGCCTGGCACGCTTCGGTGCGTTCTACGCAAGATACTAGTGCTGGAGAAAAGGAACTGTCGCGCCTGCGCAAATGGCGTAGGGAAGGGATTACGAGAGTTCGTCAGCATTTTTTGGTGGATGATTTGGTGAATCGTCCTCGTCATTTAGAAAGCATGGGTATTACAGCCGATTATAGTATGGGCTATGCGCAGCAGAATGGTTTTAGAGCTGGCACTGGTTATTCCTTCCCGCATTATGATTTTCTAACGGAGACCGCGCTATCAATCGTGCATGTTCCTTTTGCAATCATGGAAAGTGCGTACCAGTCGTATCTGCCGTATCAATCCATGGAGATGTGGGCACAGTGGGAGCAGATTATTGAAAATACAAAAGCGGCAAATGGCCGTTTGGAAATCGCATTTCATTGGCATAGCTTGTCTGATCATGGACCCTATGAAGGATGGCGTGCTATTTATAATAAATTAGTAGAAAAAGCAATATAAGTATGATAAAACATTTAGCACTCGAGCATTCAGTGGTATCGAACTATTTGATGGAAATGCGCAACATTTCGATTCAGGGCGACAGAATGCGTTTCAGACGTAATCTAGAACGTATCGGGGAGGTGATGGCTTATGAGATTTCAAAAACATTGGAATTTTCACAGCTAGAAATTCAAACGCCATTAGCGAAAGTGCAGGTGCCTGTACTTTCTCAGCAACCGATCATCACTTCGATATTTAGAGCGGCTCTACCGATGTATCAAGGCTTTTTGAATTACTTCGATCAGGCTGATAATGCCTTCGTCTCTGCTTATAGAAAGCATGAAGGGGATGGCAGTTTTTCTATTGCTTTACAATATGCCGCTTTTCCTTCTTTGGATAATCGCGTATTGATTGTAATTGATCCGATGTTGGCTACAGGCGCTTCGATGGCGGCAACCGTTCACGAACTATTAAAATTCGGAACTCCGTCACGTATCATCCTTGCTTCTGCGATTGCTTCACAAGATGGAGTCGATTATGTGCAG
>JAPJNH010000073.1 GCA_026461075.1 Chitinophagales bacterium | reverse complement strand
TGTTTTAAAAAACATAAGAATCAACGAACGCGGTCAAGGTCAAATGACAGTCTATGCTGAAAACCTCAGTGCTGGAATGTACACTTACTCGCTTGTTGCAGATGGTAATATCGTTGCGACTAAGAAAATGATTTGTGAGAAAAAATAGCTTTGTTTAGAAAATAACATCCCCCTCCACCTTCACTGGAAAATTGACGGAGTTGGCGATGAAGCAAAATTCATGTGCTTTGTGGTGTAATTGCGCAGCTAATTCAACTTTGTCTGATTCTTTAATCCGCACCCTCGGCTTTAAGGTGATACTCGTAAACTTACTCGGCAGGCCCTTTTCAAGCGACAATACCCCTTCTGCCGCATCGCTATATTCAAGCATGGTGATATGATTATCGGCGCAGAAATGTAAGTACCAAAGCATGTGGCAAGAGGCAAGGGATGCTACCAACATATCTTCTGGATTGTATTTCAACTTGTCGCCACGGAATATCGTGTCGGAGGAGCATTCAAGCACTGACTTCTCCCCCGCTTGCAGATTGAAGCTACGATCATACGCATCATACGCCGTTGTTCCGATGCCTTTCTGCCCTGTCCATTCAATGTTAACGATATATGCGTGATTTTCCATATTAAATGCTGATACGTGTTATCTGTCCGCTAGTAATGCTAAAGTCCTTCACCTGCGTTTGTTTCATTTTCTTCTGCTCCTTATGACGATAAATGACCTTGTAATTTCCTGGCTGTAACTCGAGCACATCGGAAGTGCTCTTTTGTTTTATTTCATACAGCTTCACCCAGCTTCCATTCTGCAAATAGAAAACACCGCCATAAATCTCGCCAATATGCGTCATCTCCAAAGTGCCTGCAGTAGGGATCGTATAGGTTTTTGTCTGCGTTTCCTTCAACTGAATATCATTCAAACTTATTCTTGGAAGGGTCAAAACCGTTGCTTGATAATTGCCGCATAAATAACGGAGGGCGCTATTCGTTGCCTGTACAAAAAGCGTGTTCTTCGTTTTCGCCTGACGCACTAATATCGGGATACTACTCTTCGTCGCACAATCCACTCGCAAAGTCCCTTGCGGCGCCTTTACGGAGAAGATATTATGGGTATTGTTTTTTAAGCTTACGGGTCCAATACTTAAAGAGGGAATCGTATGAATATCTATAAGGTACTGATCGACCGGATCGATAGATAGTGTGTCAGGAACACCACGGAGATTCATCTGATGGTAGAAGTCGTATTTCGCTTGATTATGTTCTTGTTCGTAGAAGCTCATGTTCACATTCGTTTCGGTCGCACGTCCTTCTTCATCTAGCAAATCCACTTCTGCCGTAGTTCCAGAAAGCAAAGTGCTTAATAGCTGTGAAAGCGTTTGCTCAAAAACCTCTGGTGTTGCGGCGTCGCGATAGATACCAATGCAATCCAGATTGTCATTGACTAGTTCCACCGGTATCCCCATCCCTACAATAAAGGGCTTTAAGATCACATGATTCTTTTGCAGAATAGCTGCCGTCGCACAGGGGTCGCCTCCGCAAGATTCTAAGCCATCCGTAATTACAATCATTATATTTCTGCCAGGTGTTTTCGGAAAATCGTTGGCTCCCTTTTCAATACTTAAAGCCAAGGGCGTAATGCCTTGCGGAGTTATTGCACTAAGCTTCTTGTGTAGTAGCTTGCGATTATCCACTCCGAAAGGTACTTCCAGCTTGGTGTCTTTGCAGTTGCTAAACACTTCGCTAAACTGATGTCCATATAAACGAAGTCCCATTTGCACATTCGGCAGTTCTGCCAAGCTATCCGCAATATTATACAGCAAAGTGCGCGCTGCATTCCACTTCGTGGTCTTGCCCCACGTATTTTCCATACTCAAAGAGCCGTCCACCACAAATAAAATCCTCGTAGTACATTCGGGGTTGACGAAATGTAGTCGGAGATTTTGTTGTGCCGAAGCGGTGCCGAGTAGCAGAAAAATCAGGTTACAAACGAACCATAATTGTCTTGCTGCTTTCCACCACAATATGTTTGGTAAGCGTTTGTTCACTACCTATTCTGTTGTTTGATTTATAAACGATATCGTATTCCCCAGGTTGAAGATTAATAGTATAAGTACCCGGCTTTGCATTGCCTGCATCATAGATTTTCTCCCAGCGCGCAAGACTGTTCGTGGTATAGATACTACACCAGCCACCGCTTAATAGGCTCAGCGTGAGTGTCCCTGCCGCAGGGATGTTCAGCGTTTTTGTTTCGTTCGGAATAACGAGTATACCGCGCAGATTGATACGAGGCGTGCTGAGAATTTCAATATCGTATTCTCCTGCCAGGTATCGTATGCTGCTATTCAAATCTTGTACGTATACAATCTCATCGCTACCTGCTGGATGTATCACCGCTTGCACATCCGAACTCCGGTTCGTATTGACGTTTGCGCCACTAATTTGTAGTTGCAGATTTCCTTGAGGGACATCGAAGGCCAAGGTATTATGTCGGCCAGGCACGATACTGATTTTTTTCTTTGTAATCGGCGGATACGTATGAACGGTGATATCATAAAGTCCAACCGGATCTACTTTCACTGTATCACTGATGCCCGCTTCGTTTGTCGCATGGATGAATGCGTAACGCAAGGCGCCGCTATAAGAGTCGGCCAAGGTAATCTCTTGATTCGTTTCACTTGCCCAGCCTTTTTGATCTAGGAGATTAATTTGAAGACTCGTCTTTTGACTGATCTGTCCAACAATCGATTGTAAGGCGTTTTTAAAGCCTGCCGCATTCCGCACATCGTAATAAGTGCCTACGCAATTGAATTTCTTAATCAACGAATCTTCGATACCTAAGCCAATGATGAACGGCTTTAGCGAAATATGTTTGGCCTCCAAAGCTTGTGTTGCGGCGCAAGGGTCGCCTCCGCAAGTTTCGATACCATCAGTAATCAGAACGATCGCATTGAGTACATTTCGTTTGTCGGCAGGAAAATCATTGATAGCGGCTTGCTCTATCGAATAAGCGATTGGCGTATACCCTTTCGGTTTTATCTTGTTAAGCTTCTGTTGAATCAAGCTGGCAGAGGAGTTGCTAAAAGGGATCTCTAGTTTGGAGTCTTTACAGTTCTTCGCGCTATTCGGTGATTGATGTCCGAATACCCGCACTGCAATTTGTATGTCTGCCTTTTGCTTTTCTAAAGAATCTGCTATTTGGTATAGCAGACTAGACGCGAGTTTCCATCGTGTATCTGTTCCCATTTTTTGATTCATCGATCCAGAGGCATCGATTAAAAAAAGGATGCGCAGCGGCTGTTGCTGTGCCGAAGCCATAGAGCAACAACAGAGCAAAATAGACAGATATAGGGCGATACGCTTCACTACTTAAAAATACAATATAGCTTTCGGACTTGCAGAGACGCTGTGGGCTATTATTTCAACGCGTCGGGCGCGGGGATTGGTTTTATTGGACAGTATACGCCAATACCAATCCAAGTGTGTCGGCAACGACACGGTAGTGGACAGTGGCTGTTTGCAGTAGCCGACTGTGTTGAATCGCTATGCTGGCGGTTTCTTCCTGCCACGACTGAATCCTAAGTTCACTTTTAAAGGTGATACCAGGAATATCAAAACATTTGAAGACGGCTTCTTTAATGCTCCAGCAAAGCGTTTGCGCGAGGAGCGTATCTTGTTGGTGGTGTGGTGGCAGCTCTTTCTCTTCGATAAAGCGTTCGGCCACACGTGCGATTTTTTCGCTACCCATTTCGATGTCTAGTCCGACCGCCTTTCCTTTTTTATGGAGGAGGGCGGCGACATAACCTTTACAATGACTGATAGAGAGGCTATAATCAAGGTGTGCAAAATAGGGGGCACGATTTTCTTTATTCAAAACGAGTGCTTCGTGAGGGACTTCGCTCAGCTGCGCAGCGACATAACGCGCGGCTAAAAATTCAAGTCGCTTTTCAGGATTACTGATGTTTGACAGCCGTTCTTCGTCAACAGGAAAAGAGCCGATAAAGAAGTTTTCCTCTTCTTCTATCTTCCAAATGCCTAATAGACAATCCTTTTCCAAGATTTCTCGCAGAATCCACATGTCGCAAAGATGCGGATTTGTATTGATTTTCCACAGCTTTCCCACAATGCGTACGGAGGGGACTTGAATGCCCTTAATTTTTGTATTTTTGTCATCCTAAATCTACCGGTAATGATCCTGACCGACAAAGCCATTTTGGATGAAATGGCTAAAGGCACTATTAAAGTTGAGCCTTACGACCGAAACGCACTAGGAAGCAATAGCTACGACGTGCATTTGGGTAAATACCTAGCTACCTATACCAACGAGGTTTTGGACGCTAAGCAGCACAATACCATCGAACATTTTGAGATTCCGGAAGAAGGAATCGTTTTGGAGCCTAGCAAGTTTTATTTAGGCGTTACCTTAGAATATACCGAGACACACGCACATGTGCCATTTTTAGAAGGTAAATCTTCTACCGGTCGCTTAGGGATTGATATCCACGCTACGGCAGGTAAGGGCGATGTTGGATTTTGTGGATACTGGACCTTAGAAATTTCAGTGAAACAACCCGTTCGCGTCTATGCAGGTATGCCAATCGGACAATTAATCTATTTCCCTATTCTAGGTGAAATCGAAGTGAAATACAATCAAAAGCAAAATGCAAAATACTCTGGACAACATTCTCGTCCGGTAGAAAGCATGATGTGGAAGAACTTTAAATCCTAACCCCTATATATTCCTACAAATGAATAACACGTACGAAAACAACCTACACGGTTGGATTACAGACGAAAAAGCGGCGATTGAGTTGATTAGTATGGTCGGACAATTATGGTTCGACAAGTCAGTTGAATTGATTTTATATCGTAATCAATTGATTGATCGTAGCAATAGCGAAGTATTGAATTTGCATCACTATGCACGCACAGTGGTAAAGCAAAACTTAACGATTCAAGACACATTGGCGATTACACGCGCTTTGTTTGCCTTGAACCTCGCTCCGGCACGTATTGATATCGGTCGTTTAGGAAGTGAGTGGTTGGCTGAAAAAGCAAACTACGCCGACGTTACGGCTTTCATCGCTGATAAGATGAAAACTTTCGTAGGTGAAGATAAGATCGCATTAAAGCCGAAAGACGTTATCCTATATGGCTTTGGCCGTATAGGTCGTATCGCAGCGCGTGAGTTAATAACGCAAGCAGGTAAAGGCGAACAATTACGTCTTCGTGCAATCGTTACACGTGATAAAAATGATGACGATATCTTCAAACGCGCTGACTTATTGCGTTCTGACTCTGTACACGGACCATTCCCTGGAACTGTTATCGCAGATAAAGAAAAGCGTTGCTTGATTGTAAACGGTCATGTGATTCACATGATTAATGCTACAAGTCCGGATAGTATCGACTATACGCAATATGGTATCGAAGACGCGATGGTGATTGATAATACCGGTGTATTCCGCGATCGTGAAGCTTTAGGAAAGCATTTGAAATCGAAAGGTGTTACGAAGGTGTTGTTGACAGCTCCTGCGAAGGGTGATATTCCAAACATCGTTCATGGTGTAAATCATGAGCAGTTTGATCCGAATGAAAACATCTTCTCTGCGGCGTCTTGTACAACGAATGCCATCGTTCCTGTATTGTCTGTTATTGAATCGAAGTTAGGTGTGATCCGTGGTCATATCGAAACGGTTCACTCGTATACGAACGATCAGAATTTGTTGGATAACTACCATAGCAAATATCGTCGCGGACGTAGTGCTGCCGTTAATTTGGTTATCACTGAAACAGGCGCTGACAAAGCGGTTGCAAAGGTATTACCTCAGTTAGCAGGTAAGTTGACAGGTAACGCGGTGCGTGTACCAACGCCGAATGTTTCTTTGGCAATTTTGAATTTGAATTTGAATACGGAAGTAACGAAAGAGTCGGTGAATGAAATCATGCGTGAAGCGGCTTTACAAGGAGCTTTAGTAGAACAAATTCAGTATATGGATAGCAATGAATTGGTAAGTAGCGATATGGTTGGAAATCCATGTGCGTCTATTTTCGATTCACAAGCAACCATCGTTTCTAAAGATGGAAAGAGCGCGGTATTGTACGTTTGGTACGATAACGAGTATGGCTATACACGTCAGGTAATTCGTTTCAGCAAATGGATTGCTGGCGTAGTTCGCTTACGTTACTACTAAGCTTTCGTTTAAAATAATTCGTTATTCTAAAGGAGCATCGTTATCTTCGATGCTCCTTTTCTTTTTATATGATTTTAGTTACTGGTGGTACGGGTTTGATTGGAACAGCTTTGTTACAGGCGTTGTCTGCAAAAGGCCGTGCTGTACGTGTTTTAAGTCGTCAGTCGATCGCTCCGAAGCATCTAGCGCATCTGTCGAATTTGCAATGGATGGAAGGGGATATCGAAGATTTTCAGGTGATAGAAGATGCCTTGGAAGGGGTTGATGAAGTATTTCACGTAGCGGGTTTGGTATCTTTTGATGCGAAAGACCGCGACAAAATCATGCGTGTGAATGTAGAAGGCACCACGAATGTAGTGAATGCATGTTTGTATAAAGGGGTGCGCAAATTGGTGTATGTGAGCTCTGTAGCGGCGCTAGGAAAGGCCTTAGAAGGAAAAGTGATCGACGAGAAAACGGAATGGGAAGACAGTGCGAATAATAGTGTCTATGCTTTGAGTAAGCTATTAGCGGAGCGAGAAGTATGGCGTGGCTTTGAAGAAGGTCTGCAGGTCGCGATAGTCAACCCAACGATTGTGATAGCCTATGCGAAAAACGATCCTTGGCAGAGTTCTTCTTCTTTCTTTCCGATGATTAAAAAAGGACTGAAATTTTATACCAACGGTGTGAATGGCTTTGTAGGAGCAGATGACGTGGCGAAGGTATTGATACTGCTTATGGAACGAGAGATTAATGGGGAACGTTTTATTTTATCAGCAGGCAATCATAGCTATCGGGAGGTATTCACGTGGATGGCGAATGCATTAGGTGTCGCAGCTCCAACAATCGAGGTGAAGCCATGGATGAGTGGCTTAGCATGGCGATTCTTTGCTTTTGCAAAATTCTTCGGCATCAAACCTTTGGTGACAAAAGAGACGACGCGTAGTGCTTTAATGAATAGTAATTACGATGCTAGCAAGGTACAGCGCGTCCTTGATTTTCAGTTTACCCCGATTCCAGAAGTGATTAAGAATTGTGTGGCAAATATGTAAACTTAGCGTTTACGCTTCAGTTCGAAATTAGTTCCCAAATATACTTTACGCACAATTTCATCGGCCGCTAATTCCTCTGCGGAGCCGTGTTTCAGGATTTTTCCTTCAAACAAAAGATAAGCTCTGTCGGTGATAGATAATGTTTCTTGCACATTATGATCCGTGATAAGAATCCCGATTCCTTTATCTACTAGTTTGCTCACAATTTGTTGGATGTCCTCTACGGCGATCGGGTCGATACCAGCGAAAGGCTCATCGAGTAAAATGAACTTCGGGTCGGTAGCGAGTGCGCGAGCGATTTCGGTACGGCGGCGCTCCCCTCCGCTGAGTACTTGACCGAGATTTTTACGGACATGTGTCAAACGGAATTCAGAAAGAAGCTGTTCTAACTTTTCGTTTTGTTGCGCTTTCGTGAGAGTGGTCATTTGTAAAATGGCCAAGATATTATCTTCTACAGAGAGCTTGCGAAAGACAGAGGCTTCTTGCGGAAGATAAGAAATACCCAGCTGTGCACGTTTGTACATCGGCATTTTGGTGATTTCTTGCCCATCTAAAAACACCGATCCTTGATCAGGTTTCACCAAGCCAACAGTCATGTAAAAGGTGGTGGTTTTTCCAGCGCCATTCGGACCTAAAAGGCCTACAATTTCCCCTTGTTCTACAGTGACGGAGACGTCATTAACGACTTGTCGTTTTTTGTATTGCTTAAAAAGGGACGAGGTGTGCAGACGCATAGAGGACGAAGGTACGATTTCCTGTGCATTCGGCAAAGAGTGAGGCTGTTTGCCCTACTATACAATCGGCTGTGGGATAGTGGTATAAGTGCCAAAAAAGCTGTTAAATTTGATTAACTTTGTTCTTCCATGTTAAAATGATAAATAACTGATGAATATTAATTTCAGCACGACTTTTAGAGGCAGTGTCCTTATCCTCTCTTTAATGATCGTTTCTCTTGTGAAAGTTTTAGCTCAGCCCACCACTGGAGGAGGAGGTGTACCTAGTTCAGGAACGGCAACAGGTGGGGTGAAGACTGGTCCGGGTAGTGCGGGAGCGAATCAACTTATCAAAGATATGAATGCTCCGGCAGCAAACACTGCCAAGGGGTCGCAATTGGATAATGCAATTAAAGACTTCATTGATCCAGATAATCCCAACTCTGTGGAGTTTCAAGGTCGTTTGGAAGAGTTGAGAAAAAGTGGTGTTCCTGAAGATGAAATTCAACGTTATTTGAATTCTCAATTTTCAGGCAAAAACAATAACTATAAAGATGTTTTTAAAATTCAACGTGATTTATCAGAAGAGGAGGCCAAGAAGCAACAGGTAAAGGCTTTGCAAGGACTGCCTGATTATTTTGGTAAAAACTCAAGTGTGAATACAGATATCTACGGCGGTACAATCTTTTCAAAGGCTAGTTTGATTTTTACGCCTGTTGAGAATCCTGTTCCACCAGATGATTATAGAATAGGACCTGGTGACGTTATCTCCATTACTATTTGGGGTCAAGCAGAATATCAAAACAACTTCGTTGTAGGTAAAGATGGTTCGATTTTTCCATCCAATATCGGTAAGGTCTTTTTGAAAGGGGTTAGCTTTAAAAGTGCTAGAAGCTTACTACAACAGAAGTTTAGTGCAATCGTTCCCGGAGGTTCAAATATCGAAGTAACTATTTCTAGTGTAAGAACCATCCGTGTGAATGTAGTTGGTGAAGTAGTACAGCCGGGAGCCTATTCCATGTCTGCCTTGAATACTGCATTCAATGCGCTTTATTTGGCGGGTGGACCGAATCGCTTAGGATCTTTGCGTGAAATTTATGTGCAAAGAAATGGAAAGTATATCGATACCTTGGACGTATATCGTTATTTGCAACAAGGGGATAAGGGAGATGATATTTATTTGGAGAATAATGACTTCTTGTTCGTCTCTGTAAACAAAAAGCAAGTAGATATCGCTGGTGAAATCAAGCGTCCCTTAATTTATCAGTTGAAGGAAAATGAATCATTGAAAGAGTTAATCTCGCTTGCGGGAGGAACGAAGTTTAATGCACGTTTGGCGAATATTCAGGTGTTCCGTACCGAGAATGAAAAAGTACGTATTATCGACTTAAATGCCTATGATGTCATGAACGGAACGCGTGGTTTCAGCCTTCTAGACGGTGATCGCGTGTTTGTGAGAGGTATTAATGATGAGATTACTAACAAGGCACAAATCATTGGAGAGGTTGCCTATCCTGGTATTTATGAATTGAAAGAGGGGGAGCGCGTAGCAGATCTTATTAGTAAAGCAGGTGGTTTGAAAGGAGAAGCTTACTTGAAGCGCGCTTATGTAATCCGTATTGGTAAGGACTTCCAGATTCAGTATATTCCGATTAGCTTGGAAGCAGTTGCCAACAAAAAGGATTCTGCAAATTATGCAGAGAATAATATCGAGATTAAACAGTTTGATGCCTTGAAGATTTATTCTGTTACGAACTTCCAAGATATTCCATTCTTTACTATCAGCGGTTTAGTGCGTAGTCCGGGTAACTATGTTTTGTCGGGCAAGCGTAGCCTAAAAGATGTATTGTACATCTGTGGCGGCTTGAAAGGTGAAGCAGAATATAACCAGGTCGAAATTGCGAGTATCGTGAGTATCGAAGATGCGAAGCGTAAGAACATACCTATTAAAACGGTTATCAAGCAGTATTCTTTAGATCCAATTTTGGAGAATGATACGATTGCGGAGAAGATTATGATTAAGCCTTTCGATCAGATATTTATTCGCAAAAATCCTGATTTCTCTTACCAGAAGAACGTAACAATTAGCGGACAGGTGAAGTATCCTGGGGTTTATTCTAAGAAGGATGATAAGGAACGAATTTCATCTTTGATTCGTCGTGCTGGCGGCTTGTTACCGACAGCAAACGTGCAGGGTGCTACTTTCAAACGTCAATCTGCCGGAGCCGTAATCCTAATCGATCTTAACTCAGCAATTAAAAAACCGGGAACAAAATTCGATATCATTTTGAATGAAGGGGACGAATTGACCATCCCAGAATTAGACCAGGTAATTCGTATCACAGGTAACGTTCAAGTGCCAGTGAATGTGTTTTATGATAAGGAAAACACGTCTTTTAAATACTATGTGAACTTGGCGGGTGGATTTGGTGATCGCCCTTGGAAACGTAAGTGTACGGTGAAGTATGCAAATGGCGTTGTTAAAAAAGCAAAGTCGATTGGAGGTTTAATTGTATATCCTAAAGTGGAATATGGCGCTGTTTTAAATATTCCACAACGTCCTGAAAGAAATGTGATGAAACAAGTGACAAGGTTGCCGACAGAATTGTTGCAAGCATTAGCTTATACAGTGACTACCTTGTCTTCTGCTCTTCTAACATGGCGCATGGTTATTTATTTAACAAATCAACCAATTCAGTAAGCATGGGTAATTCGAAGTCTGATTTACTTAAATTAGTTAAGCAAAAGCTGACTAATTGGAAGACAATATTATTTGTTCTTGTTGTTACCGTAGCAATGGGTGTTGGGGCGGCATATTATTTTTCCCTCACACCGATACGCTATACTGCAAAGTCAGTGTTTTACCCAGATCGCGAAGCAACGATGTCGGGTTCTCCACTTGAACTTTTAACAGCCGCACCAGGGTTGGGTTCTACTAGTAAAGCTGGAGCACTAGGTATTCTTTCAAAAGTATTTGACAGTCGTAGTATGACTAAACTCGTTGTTAGTCATAAAGTGGAAAAGGATGGTGAAAATTTGTTATTAGCTGATTTAATTATTAATGACAATAATAAATCCTATAAGCCCTGGCAGGCAAAGGATAATGTTGCTAAAATGTCCGACGCTTCGAGAGTGGAGCGCGCTGCAGCCATTATTCGTGGAGGTTGTTTTGCGATTGTCGATGAGAGTGGTTTCATGAGTCTTACCACTAATGCCAATAATAAGGATTTAGCGCTGTTGGTGAATAAGATTATGATTCAGGAGTTAATCAAGTTCAACTTCGATAAGAAAACGGAGAAAGCAGCTATGGATATGCGTTTCATTAATCATCGTCTCGATTCTGTCTCTACAATTTACCAAGGAGTTAAATACAGTAGTGCGAACTATTCAGATGCTAACAAATATATGGCAAAGGCAACCGTGAAAATCCCGATGGAAGATTTAGAAGAGCAGCGTAAGATTTTGCAAGCGCGTTATACTAAATTGGTAGAACTACAAGAGCAGGCCTTCATTCGTTTGCAAGCAGACAAGCCTGTTATTCAGTTATTGGATGCTCCCTTCATCGATTCATCCACACATGCTTCTACCCAAGGTGCTGCCATCATTGGAGCCTTTATAGGAATGTTGTTATCTATAATGTATTCCCTACGACGTATCATTATTCGATTTATCCGTGCTGAGATTGCTAAGAATAAACAGGAAGAAAAAGAATAAGCTCGATGTTTAAAATGAGTCGTCCCCATCAACCTAAAACCTATTTTCAAGTATTAGTTGCTTGTTTGCTGTGCGTTTTGGCAATGGAGTTGAATGCGTGTAAATCTAAAATTGACGACCGCGACTTCGCAATTAGCGATACGGCCGCTATTCAAAAGATTTTTTTAGCAGATAAAGGCAATCGTAATGTTGTACTGGAACGTAAATCTTCCGGACATTGGTTTGTCAATGGAAAATTCCCAGTCCGTCCCGATGCGATTAGATTGCTTTTGCAAACGATGCACGACTTGCATGTCAATCGCCCCGTGTCTTTAGAGGGGCATAATAATGTGGTGCAGGATATGGCGGGCAATGCGATTAAAGTGCAAGTATTTGGTAAAGATGGATCGGCCATAAAAACGTATTTTGTAGGGGGAGTAGCCAAAGATTACCAAGGCAATTACTATTTGATGGAAGGTGCTGAACAGCCTTATATTGTCGATATTCCTGGCTTTGACGGTTATTTGAGTGTTCGTTATATTTTGGATGAAATGGATTGGCGAGATCGCTGTGTGATGGCTTTGCAGCCGTCTGAGATCGCGCGCGTGAGTGTGCAGTATTTGGATGAAAGGGCTGCCGAAAGTTATGCCGTAACGGAGCAGGATTTAGATCATTTTACCGTAGAAACGCCAGCAAAACCCGGAAAACAGCAAGTAGGAAAAACGAAAAACTGCTTCATCCTCTATGAGCAATTTAAAGAGTTAAACGGAATCAACTACGCAAGAAACCGTCCCTTAGATGATAGCGCTAAACATCGTGCGCCCTTTGCTATCTTGAAGGTGCAGGCAAAGAATAAAAAAGTGTTTACCTTGAAATTGGTACACGCTGATGTAACAGAGAGAAGCAAGCAACAATTTGATCCAAATGGTCGCCCAATGTCTTTTGATAGTGAGGTTTATTATGTGTGGGTAGATGATAATAAAGACCTGCTGTTGATGCAAGATTTCGCGCTCCGTTGGGTGCTCGTGTCTAATAAAGAATTTATTCAATAAACGCCCTTATTTCCATTAAAAAGTGGTATATTTCGGTAAAATTTTCAGTCGTATGCGTCGTAACCTTGCGTTAGTCTTTTTATTGGCTTTAAGCGTGATGGGATGGTCGTCTTGTAAGAAAAAGGTCTATACTGTTCCTACTTTACAAGTCTTCCGTCAAACATTGAGTACCTCTTCTTTGCTAGATGTTGAATTCGACTACAAAGAATGTACAGGTTATGTGATCTCGTCGCACGAGATTTTTAAAACTATCGATACCGGTTCGCATTGGCGTCGTTTACTTTTTGCAGATACCAATATCGTTTTGCAGAAAGTATGCGTAATGGATAGTTCTATTGTTTACGTGTTAGCACATAATGCCGTATATAATAAAAATATTATCTATCGCACACAAGATGCGGGTGCAAGTTTTCAAGTGGTGAATGGTGGCGTTTATGATTATCGCGCAATGGAGTTTGTGTCTCCAAATATTGGTTATATGGAATCGGGAGGAACTGTGAATGCAACTGTAAATGGTGGCGCTTCCTGGAATAGCACGCCTGGCTTCCCTGCAGGAAATATGTGCGACTTGATTGAATTTAAAGATTTAACGAGTGGCTTCGCTATGTCATTTGCGACAAACCAATTGTTCATGACAACCACTGGTGGAAATACGTGGTACACAATGGCTTACTCTAACGCGAATAATTTCCGTGATGCGAAATACGCAAAGCATGGCGACCATGTGATTGCGAAAGCAAGCGGTTCATCTGATAATGGCTGGTTTGTGACGACTGATTTCGGTTTAAACTGGACAGGCGCTAAGAACCTCTACATTGATGGAATGAAGGATCAAAAGCATCCAATTATGGATGTGGCTGATATGTATAACGAAAGAGGCTATGGAGCAGGCAACCACAACTTGTTTTATACAAAAGATGGTGGTTATAACTGGGAACCACGTTATGATCAAAATGGTGCAAGCTTACCAGAAACTTTCACAGAACTATATGCTGCCCGTGCGGATAAAGCATTTGTTACGACGAAAGAAGGAACTCTAATTACTGTAACCTTTGGAAACCAATAATTCCTCATGCGTAAAATAAGCTCATTAATTTTAGGATTGATTTTATGCATTAGCGCCGTTAATGCACAGCAGTTGATGTTTGGCTTCGGTAATACCTTCATGCATCAAAAAGGAAACATCATCAGTGTGAAAACTGCTGCTGGTTCTAACTCATACCATACCCTCGACACGATTAATAAAACGATGTTTGGTGCTAATTTATATTTGAATTATGCATTGCCAATTTATAAGCTGAATTTTTATAATTCATTGAACCTAATGTTGGGTGTGAATGGCTTGTTTTCATTCTCTAATAAATACAAAGAGTACGATCAATTTGCACGTGCTTATAATTACGGAACAGCTTCTAGTTTGGTAATGGGCGCACAGATTCCTGTTTACTTTTGTTACAACAAAGGAACACATGCAACGGTGGAGTCGACCAAGAAAAATGGTTATATGATCGGCTGGGGAATGGTGTATACGATGTATCAAAGTCCGACCGACAAATCAGCGTTCTTAGCACCGGCTGTTTTGTTTGAATGGCGTTTCGCAGAATCTTTGGCGGCGCGTTTTGAATACATTGCAAAACGTGATGTCAGTGAATACGCGACCTATACAGGATTTGTACCACGTTTAGCTACCCGATTCTGCACTTTATCTTTGAGCTATAATATGCGTGCCGGAGCACCGTATTTCTCCCCAAAACCAGATCGTCGTATTATCAAGACGAAGAAGGCGAATGGTGGAGCTGCTAAGAAGTAATTGCATGAATACGAAGGCGTAAAAATAATTTAGAGAGGGAACCATGGATGTTAATGCGAATCGCAGACCCGTTTTTCAATACGCCTTTATCGCCGTTATTGTTGTTTACTTATTACGAATTTTTTATCTGCAAGTAATTGATAAAAACTATAAGGTAATGGCCGACGCCAACGCCTTGCGTAAGCTAACCATCTATCCTTCTCGTGGTCTTATTTATGATCGTAACAATACGCTGGTAGTCTGCAACCAGGCCCTTTACGATTTGATGGTAACGCCTCGTCAGGTAAAAGCATTTGATACTACACTCTTCTGCCAATTATTAGAAATTGATTTGGCTACTTGTCGGGAGAACTTAAAGAAAGCGCGTACTTATAGTCGCTATAAGCCGTCGGTTTTTTTGAAACAGATACCGCAGAAAATCTATGCGCGCTTCGAAGAGAACTTGTATAAATTTCCTGGCTTCTATTCACAAGTGCGTACCGTTCGTAGTTACGAGCATAATTGTGCCGCACACGTATTAGGCTATATTAGTGAAGTCGACGATCGTATCATTAAGAAGAATCGCTATTATCAAAATGGCGACTTTATCGGGATGAGTGGATTGGAACAACAGTATGAAGTCTTACTGCGCGGTAATCGCGGAACACGTTTGGTGATGGTCGACGTGCACAACCGAGAGCAAGGGAGTTATAATGACGGAGCCGAAGATACTTTGGCAATTGCCGGACAAAACTTAGTGATTTCTTTAGATATCGAATTGCAGCAATTAGGCGAACGCCTGATGAAGAATAAGGTAGGAAGTATCGTTGCGATCGAGCCCTCCACGGGTGAAATATTAGCTATGGTAAGTAGTCCTAGTTACGACCCTAACTTATTAAATAATCGTGATCGTGGTAAAGTATTCCGTCAGCTGAATCGCGATACGCTGCGTCCTTTATTGAATCGCCCTTTGATGGCGAACTATCCTCCCGGTTCTACTTTCAAATTGATGGTGGGTTTGGTGGCGATGCAAACAGGAACGATTACACCTAATTGGGGCTACCCTTGTTCGCGTGGTTTTCACTTGAATGGATTGACAGTAGGTTGTCACTCGCATCCTTCTGCGCCGAATATTACAGAAGCGATTGTTAATTCATGTAACGCCTATTTCTGTCAGGCCTTCCGCCTAACGATAGATAATAATTCTTTGGGTGCGACCGTGCAAGATGGCTATCAGAAGTGGCACGACATGATTTGTTCATTTGGCTTTGGTCATAAATTAGGGATCGATTTACCTTCTGAAAAAGGTTGTCTCATTCCAGACACCAAGTATTATAACAAGCGTTACAAAGGCCCTTCTTGGCATTCTCCAACGATTATCTCGCTGGGTATTGGTCAAGGTGAAATCTTAGCAACACCTTTGCAAATTGCGAATGAATTTGCGTGTATTGCGAATCGTGGTTATTACTATATCCCGCATATTGCTAAAAAGTTTGAGGGCACGGGGGATACTATATTAGCGAAGTATCGTGTGAAACATTTTACTGCTGTCGACCGTCAATGGTTCGAGCAAATCGTCGATGGTATGGAAGGGGTGGTAGTACGAGGTACGGCTCCGAATGCGAGAATACCGGGTGTTGTGGTATGTGGTAAGACCGGTACTGCACAGAACCCACATGGTAAGGATCACTCTTTGTTTGGAGCCTTTGCTCCGAAGGTAAATCCTAAAATTGCGATTGCAGTAGTGGTGGAAAATTCCGGCTTCGGTAACGAATGGGCGGCGCCTATTGCTAGTTTGATGATGGAGAAATTTTTGAATGATACCATCGCAACTGATCGTCTGCCTTTGGTAAAGAAAATGGAAGAAGCGAATTTACTTCCTGCCTTTGCACACTAGATGTTTGCCTTTAAAGCAATATAGATTTTGGTTTCTCCTAGTGCATTGCGCGTCAGTTCATAACGTGCAACCATATCATAGAATGTGGAAACGTCGATGCCGACACCATAGCCTTGCAAATAAGTATTATTTAGCGGATTGTTTTTATACCAGAAATCGTCTTTAACGAAGCCGCAATCATAATAGGCTTTGATATATACGTTCAAGGGCAAGTCGTCTATTCGATCCCCCATGCCAGTGTCGAAGCGCTTTTTAAGAAGGCAATACTTCACTTCATTGCGTAAAATACCGAAGTGCTGCCCGTCGATGACATAATACTCATAGCCACGAACATAGTCTTGCAAATAACCCATGGCCCGTTGAATATTATAAGGCTGCGCGGAAGGTGCGCTTGTTTTAAATTTAAGCGATTGATACCAATAGAATTTATGACCGAGCGGCACATAATAACTTCCTAAAAAGCTCAACTCCGTCATATGAATATTGTCCCACGGCGTAAAGCCCCAACGCGTTACTTGCGCATTGATTAAATATCCTTTAAGTGGATATGGTTTATAGTCGCGATAATCCAGTTCGAACAAATAACGCAACAATCCATACTGCTGATAGGTACGTTTGTTTAATAAGAAATCGGGATTCGCTTTTAAGAGAGTATCTGAAATATTATAGGTTGTATAGTTTGCTTCTACACTGTGACGGAGGCGAATTGCCTTACGATAGCGCCAGATAGCGCCTATTTGGAATCTTGATTTCAAATAGTGATCATCGTCACGAAGGAATAATTGTTTGTTGTTATAAGTTTTGTAGGCAGTTTCTTTGTTGGTATAGAAGGAGCTGCTTAGTTGCAATCCTTGATGTAGTTTCTTGTCGATGAAAGGAAACTCATATTGCAAAGCTATGTAGTTGGTAAAACCTGTTTCTACTATTGCTGCTAAGGTTTCATTACGACCTCTAATATTTCTCTGCAAGATGACAGCGCCGAGGTTGAGACGCTTAAAATTATGATTTTGTTCTACCCACCACACATTGAGGTTGCGGTCGGCCAATTCCATAATAGGAATAGGATAGAAGTACCAACGTTCTTTTACATCGATATAAAATTCTAAATCTTGCTTGGTGCTATCGACGCAGAAAATGCGAACGTTGTTAAATAGTTGGAGGTTGAATAGATTTTGTTTGCTCGTCGTTATTTTTTCGGCGATGTCGTTCACAGCGATGCTGTCGCCTACTTTGAAGGTGAGCTCACGGAGGATAATAAACTCTTTCGTTTTCGTATTTCCGCTCACCCAAATCTTTTTGATAAGGGCAGCATGACTACTGAAAAAACAGCAGCTCATCAGACACCAGAGCATGACTGACGAACGAAGAATCATTTAAGGGAGTTTAGCCAAGAAGCCGTCCATTAATTGGTTGAAGGTTGCAGGATGTTCCATCATCGGAGCATGACCACATTCGTTGATGAAATGCAGTTCGGAGCCGGCGATTAGTTGATGAAACTCTTCACCCACAAAAGCAGGTGTAATTACATCATCCTTTCCCCAAATCAAGCAGGTAGGAACTTTGATATTTTCTAATTCATCGCGCAGGTTATTACGAATTGCTGATTTTGCAGTCGCAATAATTTTCACCGCTTTCATACGGTTATTTACGATTTCAAAAACTTCATCTACCAATTCTTTCGTTGCCACTTTCGGATCGTAGAACGTTTTTTCTGTGCGGTCTTTGATGAAATCATAGTCGCCACGCTTTGGGAAGCTGGTACCCATCGCAGATTCAAATAAGCCACTGCTACCTGTTAGGATAAGCGCGCGTACTTTTTCTTGATGCTTTAAGGTATAAAGGGTAGCTATATGACCGCCTAAAGAATTACCTAAAAGAATAAAATTGTTGAACCCCATATGTTCTACAAACTCATGGGTAAAGCGTGTTAAACCACCTAGGGAAGCTTCAAAAACACTCAACTCATAAATGGGCAATAAGGGAACAATCACCTTATAGCGTTCTTTATAGTATTCTATTTGATTTTGGTAATTACTCAATTCGCCAAAAAGACCATGAAGAAGGATCATTAAAGGACCTTCTCCTACTTCCACGTATCTAAATTTATCGGCGTTCTTGATTTCGTATTGCATACATCAATTGTTTGGTGTACTTAAAGTGCTAATATACAAAAATTTCGGGGGATGCCTTGTTTTAAGCCTGTAAATAAATTAAAAATGTACAATTGGATAGTGATTTTGATTCATTGATGATATGATACCTGTATTATCTTAGGATTGCTTACCTTTGCCACGCATTTCAAAAACAAAATTATGTCATTATTAGTCGTAGGAACGATGGCTTTTGACGCTATCGAAACTCCATTCGGGAAATCCGATAAAATTGTAGGCGGTGCCGCTACGTACATTGCGTGGTCAGCCTCTAACTTCGTTAAAAAAATCAACCAAGTAGCTGTTGTCGGAGAAGATTTTCCGCAAGCAGAATTGGATGCTTTAAAAGCACGTGGCGTACAATTGGATGGCGTTGAAATCAGAAAGGGCGAGAAGTCATTCTTCTGGAGCGGTCGTTATCACATGGATATGAATACCCGTGATACCTTGGATACACAGTTGAATGTTTTATTAAACTTCGACCCAGTGATTCCTGCAGCTTATGAAGACACGGAATATGTAATGTTAGGCAACTTGATGCCTTCATTGCAAATGCAAATCTTAGATCGTTTACCAAAGGCTCCAAAATTAGTAGTGATGGACACTATGAACTTCTGGATGGAAACGGCTATGGACGATTTATTGAAAGTAATGAAGCGTGTAGATGTGCTTACAATCAATGATTCAGAAGCTCGTCAATTAACGAATGAGTATTCATTGGTGAAAGCAGCTAAGAAAATATTGAGCGATTTTGGGCCGAAGTATTTAGTAATTAAGAAAGGTGAACACGGTGCATTATTGTTCCACGGTGATCACGTCTTCTTCGCACCAGCATTACCGTTGGAGGAAGTATTCGATCCAACCGGAGCAGGCGACACTTTCGCTGGTGGCTTTATTGGTCATTTAGCAGCTACAAAAGATATTTCTTTCGAGAACATGAAGCGTGGGATCATTTATGGTTCGGCATTAGCTTCATTCTGCGTGGAGAAATTCGGAGCAGAACGTTTGCGCGAAGTAACGCAAGCGGAGATCGAGGCTCGCGTAAAATTATTTGTTGATTTGGTACAGTTCGATATTCAATTAGTTGACTAATTAAAATAACTAACTAACTAACTATGTCATTATTAGCAGGAAAAACAGCGTTGATCACTGGCGGAAGCCGTGGTATTGGACGTTCTATCGTAACGGAGTTTGTTCGTCATGGAGCAAACGTTGCTTTCACTTATTTAAGTTCTGCAGCACCAGCGCAAGAGTTAGCACAAGAGTTGAGCAATATGGGTGTGAAGGTAAAGTGTTATGCAAGTAACGCAGCCGACTATGCACAGGCAGAAGCTTTAGTGAATGAAGTGTTGGCCGACTTCGGCACCATCGATATTTTGGTGAACAATGCTGGTATCACACGTGATAATTTAATGTTGCGTATGACTGAACAGCAGTGGGATGAGGTGATGAATAACAACTTGAAATCGGTGTTTAATTTAACGAAGCACGTGATTAAGCCGATGATGAAGGCGAAATCAGGAAGTATCATCAACTTAACCTCTATCGTTGGTATGCGTGGTAATGCGGGTCAGGCGAATTATGCCGCTTCCAAAGCAGGTATCATTGGTTTTACGAAATCGATTGCACAAGAGTTGGGAAGTCGTAATATCCGTTGCAACGCGATTGCACCTGGATTCATCGATACAGATATGACGAAGGCGATTAATCCTGATGTTACCGCCGAGTGGTTGAAGAAAGTGCCGATGGCGCGTTTTGGAAAACCAGAAGAGGTGGCGAATGTATGTGTATTCTTAGGTGGCGATTTAGGCTCTTACGTAAGCGGTCAGGTATTGAGCGTTTGCGGTTCGATGAATACCTAATATGAGTTGATTCTACAATTGTGGACTTTACGTTTTACCCTGTTTAGTAATAGAAAACTAAACAGGGTATTTTTTTTGTGCGAGCCCTTATTTTTGAGGCAGAAGCAAGGGTAAGATGAATTTTTTTGAAGATAGTTATTTGTACCAAGGTCAGCGCAAGACGTTGATGGAATTATTACGTACTAAAGGAATTGAAGAGAAGGTATTGACGGCGATGATGAAAGTGCCGCGCCATTATTTCTTTCCAAAAATGTTTTTGCAGCACGCCTATGAAAACAAGGCTTTTCCAATTGCTGCCGATCAAACGATTTCACATCCGTATACGGTGGCATTTCAAACGCAGTTATTAGCGATCAAGCCGATGGAGAAAATTTTGGAGATAGGTACGGGCAGCGGTTATCAGGCGGCGGTATTGGCAGCTAGCGGAGCGCGGGTGTATAGCAT
>JAPJNH010000072.1 GCA_026461075.1 Chitinophagales bacterium | reverse complement strand
CTTAATCTTTAATTCTTAATCCTTAATCCTTAATCCTTAATCCTTAATCCTTAATCTTTAATTATAAATTAGCCCCCTTGCGTTTTCTATCGCAGCGCTACTAGGTGGGTCGCCGCTGAGCATTTTAGCGATTTCGAGCACACGCTCGTCTTGCGTTAATAGCTTTACTTTCGAAGCCGTACGTTCGCCGGCATCTACCTTATACACGAAATAATGTGCCTGACCGCAAGCCGCTATCTGTGGCAAATGCGTGATGCTTAACAGCTGATGTTGTTTGGCCAGCTCCGCCAATAGCAAACCAACTTTACGCGCCACTTCCCCACTGATACCCGTATCGATTTCATCAAATATCAAAGTTGGCAAAGCGGTCTTATCTGCTACTACACTCTTCAAGCACAACATCAGACGACTCAACTCGCCTCCAGAAGCCACTTTCCCTAGCTCTTGTAAATTCATTCCTTTATTGGCACTGAATAATAATTGTATTTTATCCTGACCGAAGGCATTCAATTCTCCGCTCGCGATACGTACTTCCAATTGCGCCATCGGCATACCCACCTGTTCTAATAAGTGCATTACCGCTTTCTCCAATAATGGCGCTGCCGTCAAGCGACGTTCCGATAAGAATTGCGCCTGTTTCTTCAAATCAGCTTCCTGTGTGCGAATGCTTTGTTGTAAAGCTTGTAACTGTTCTTCGCCCGCGATGATTGTTTGTAATTTACCCGACCATTCATCACGCAAAGCCAACAAGCTTACTTCGTCATTCACGCCATGCTTCTTCATCACACGATTCAAGGCATTCAAGCGTTCTGACAATTCTTCTAATCGCGCAGGATTAACTTCCGTAGCCCCTTCTATCGATTCAATTTCTCCACTCAGTTCTTTCAACTCCAAGTATAAACTCTGCATTCGTTCCGCCACTTCATGCATGCGCGGATCGAGCTGACGGAGATGTTGTAAATTATTGGCAATACTTTTAGAAAGACTTAATACGCTCCACTCTTCCCCATCCAACTGTTGTAAAATACCGAGCAGCTGCTTCTTCGTTCCTTCCGCGTTCTCTAAAATCTTTGCTTCTGCCTCCGCTTGCGTGAGCTCCCCTTCTTGAATATTCAGCTTATCCAATTCATCGAATTGAAACTGTAGAAAGTCTTGCTCCCGCAAGGCCTGTTCTCTGCTACTTTGCAAAAGACGATATTGTTGTACGCTTTGCTGATAGCTCTTCCACGCCGTACGATACTGTGTCACCGCCGTCATGTTTTCAGCCATCGCATCGACGAATAAGCGCGGCATAGCCTCTTCTTGCAGGGCCAATGTTTGATGCTGGCGATGTAAGTCGACAAGCTGCTCAGTCAATTCACGGAGTTGACTGAGGTTTACGGGCGTATCGTTGATGAAGGCGCGCGACTTCCCTTGTGCAGAGATTTCACGACGGATCGTGCAATTACTTTCGTAGTCGAGTTCGTATTGGTCGAAGAAGGCTTGTAGTTCCAATTTGCTGATATCAAAAACTCCTTCAACGACACATTTTTTTTCTTTGTTAAATAAGACATTCGCGTCGGCACGTTCTCCGAGTATAAGTCCCAAAGCTCCGAGTAGAATTGACTTTCCGGCACCGGTTTCACCAGTTATGACAGACAGCTTTGGTGACAAAGCCCAATCAAGCTGTTCGATAATCGCGTAGTTCTGTATGCGCAGGTTCTTCAACATAGAAAGGCAAAATTGCAAAAAAGCTAGAAAAGGATAGCTAATTCTTAATCACAAAATAATTAATAATAACGCGAAAACCAGCAATTACTTATCCAGCTGCTTCAAAAGCACGCGATAAACTTCATCCTTCTCCTTCAGCTGACGCTCTAAGGATTTGATCTGCTCTTTCTGATAATTGTCTAATTCGATTTCTTTCTCGGTACTGTATTGAGCCGCATAACGACTGAAGAAATTATAATCCAGGACCTTACATAAACGCTCTAATAGTCCCGTATCAATGCTGCTGCGTTTGTAGATATCATAAATATTGGGTTTGGAAACGTTCAATGCACTGGCAAGTTCATCCGCAGTGAGCTTACGCAGTTTGACTACATCTTTAATTTCCTTACCAATAATCGGCTTTGCCATAGTCCTAAAATACAACAAGGAATGTAGGTCATAAGGCTCTTCAAAGCGAATTAAGAGCTCATTTTCATAGTTTAATTAGAGTGCTATATATCTATTAGAAAGGCCAAGGCCTTACAAATCGATTCTTTCATTACTATAATTTAATTATACTTGCAGTATAATTAAATTATAGTATGCAAAACAAACCCCTAGCCCCAAAATTTAGGTCGTCGGCTTCAAAT
>JAPJNH010000071.1 GCA_026461075.1 Chitinophagales bacterium | reverse complement strand
CCGAAGCTTCGGGAATTCGGGACATCATTCATTACAACCTTCATTATTCATTTCACATACATCTCCTTTCCACTTTTCCCAATCCCGAACGTTCGGGATGGAGCAAAAATCGCCACTAAGAGAATCTGATGCTAAAATTTTCATTCGGTTACGCAAGCGAACAAAGCTCACTTCGTGAGCGGGGACGTTCGCTTTTTTGCTACACCTCATTTCAATTTTAACGCATCATCTTCTAAAGTGGCATTTTAATGGATTTTTAATGACAGATTTCTATCACTAATAAGCCTATTATTTTACTGTCCCCTTTTATCATAAAATAAAAATTCTTAATTCTTAATCTTTAATTCTTAATTAAAAATCTTCGTTATCCAATTCAACATTTCGGTTATCACACCAACAGACATCGTCTGTTCGATCTTCGCATATTCTTTCGGAGAGCCGGTTTTACATTCTTGAAAAAGATGATTCAATCCTTCCAATTCCATTACCGCATTTCTTGCATCGCCATTCTTCAAAATCTTTCGCAGTATCGCCAAATTCTCGGCACTCGGTACTTGCTGATCCAAACTGCCGTTAAGCGCTAGGATAGGCACTTTAACGCGCTGTAAATACTCAGCAGGATTGATTTTTAGAAAAGTCGACATCCACGGTTCTGTCCATAGACACATTTCTAAATAAGCCCATAATACTCTATTTCCAGGACCATTTTTCGCAGAAGAGATTTCTGCATAATGACGATAGAAATAATGAAACAGCTGACGACGTAATTTCAGTTTGGAACGCGTGTGCGCAATCAGTTGAAACGCATCCGCATAAATTTTTGTATCCTTCGCCAGCGTATCATTCCACTCCCCTGAGGCTCTTGCCACGCGCTCCATTTGCAAAGGCAATAGTTCTGCGCCGGACATGGCAGGACCAGCCATCAAAATACAGAAGGCAATTCGCGGATCTTCTACGGCCACCATTGGAGCTATGAGTCCGCCTTCACTATGACCAATTAATCCAATACGATTCGTATCGATGCCTGGTGTATTGCGTAGAAATTGTACTGCCCCGCGCACGTCTTTTGCGAAGTCGTAGGTGGTGGCGCCCTTAAAAGTACCTGTCGAAGACGCTGTACCGCGATCATCATAACGTAATACTGCGATGCCAAAGCGCGTAAGATAGTCAGCAAGCAAAGCAAAAGGCTGATGGCCTAATAGACTTTCATTGCGATCTTGCGGACCGCTACCGCTAATGAGTACGACCGCAGGCACCGGATAAGTGTTCGTATTGGACGGCATTGTAAGCGTTCCAGCTAAGGTAACGGAAGGCTCCATGCTTTTGAAATGCACTTCTTGCGTGGGATAGTCGAATGGCGGTTTTGGTGTCTGCGGATGCAATAAGGACGCAACAGAAGATTCAGTTCCTGCGCGGTGTAAAACCAAGGCTTTTTTGAGGATGGATTGTTTGAAGGTCCCGACCATACTATCGCTTGTTAAGGTGCCTTTGTAAGAGATTTTCGCTTTTAGGATTTGAAGTTTTAGCGTATTCTGTTCAAAGCTTACCTTGTCGACAGGTATGCCGAAAGCCTCTTGTTCAGGGCTATCCATGGTAGCACTTAATTGCGAGGCGCTGTCTTTGATATGAAAGACTAAAGGCAAATTGATATTGCCAATTTGCAGCTGTCCTTTCCATGTGCCAGCGATCGACTGGGCAAAGAGAGGTCCATTTCTTTGAAATAAGGTGATTAGAATAAGTACGAGTAAATATTTGCTCCGCATAGTAATTAGATAAGTGTCTAAATACAAAATTAACAAAATTGTTAACTTTGGGAAGTACTAAAACTCAAAAAATGGCTTACCCTTGTATTTGGTTAGAATCTGGCGCTAAAGAAGCGGCCGACTATTATATTTCTATTTTCCCTAATAGCAAATTGCTTTCTAATAATCCGATGGCAACGGTGTTCGAGTTGGACGGACAGCGTTATATGACCTTGAATGGTGCTACAGAAAACGCGTTCAACGATGGTATCTCTTTTGTGATCACGTGTGAAACGCAAGCGGAGATTGACCATTACTGGAACGCGTTCACAAAAGAAGGTAAAGAAAGCAAATGTGGCTGGTGCCGTGATAAATACGGTGTTGCTTGGCAAGTATTACCCGCTCAACTTGGGAAATGGATGAGCAATCCGCAAACAGCACCGAAAGCGATGTATGCCTTCATGCAGATGAAAAAGTTTAACATCGCAGTGATGGAAGCGGCGGTGGCAGAATAAATTCTCCCCCTATACCTGAAACCCGCAGAAAAGAAAATTCTGGCTCGTATTAAACGGAGTGAGGTGTACCTCGCGTTTGCATTCTACGCACTCTAGGGTTCTGTATAATCTAGAAAAATCATTATTGAAACTTAATAATGATAAGCTAGAGCCTTTTCCTATTTTCCTTATCTTTAATCTAATTATACCAGACTATGACGATTGATAGAATTAAGGGCCCTGCCATCCATGCAATAGGTGAAAACCTACGTTTTCCGAATTATCAAACGACGCAACTGAGCAATAATATGCCAGTAGCCTTTTATACCGTACATAACTCCACGATTATACAGCTTACCTTCACCTTCCAAGCTGGATTATGGAATCATCCTAAGAAATTAGTGAGTTCTTTAACGAATCGATTATTGAGAGAAGGGACTGAAAAACATAGTGCTGCCGAAATCGCTGAATGGTTCGAATATCATGGCGCTTCGTTAAATACTGCACACGATAGCGACTTCGCCACAGTGAGTCTTTATTGTTTGAGCAAACATCTACAAGCACTCCTACCTTGGCTTGCAGAAGTCATCCAAAAACCGGCCTTCAGCGAATCAGAACTAGCCTTGCAAGTAAAGCTCGGTAAAGAAGCGCTAAAGCAAGAAGCTGAAAAGACAGAATTCTTGGCTGGCCAGCAATTTGGTATTTCTCTTTTTGGAGAGAATCATCCTTATGGTCGAAGTAACGTACTCAGTGATTATGATGCGGTTAGCACATCCGATCTAAAGGCCTATCATCAATCGCATTATCATGCAGGCAACGCAAAGTTGTTTGTCTATGGCGCTGTCAACCAAGAGGTGCTTGCGCAAATAGAAAATTTCTTCGGAAAGGAAGCATGGCCTGCTGGTAATAAGCCCGTAATTCCTACTTACAGCATTAGTGCGGCAAAAGAATTACAAACCTACATTGAAAAGGAGAACGCCGTTCAGACATCCATTCGTATCGGAGGCGCTTGTATCGGAACCGAAGATCCCGACTATCAAGCTTATAAAATAACTTGTATCGTGCTCGGAGGCTATTTCGGCTCGCGTTTGATGAGCAGCGTGCGTGAAGAAAAAGGATATACCTATGGCATTCATGCAGGTATTGTCAATCGCTTGTTCGGCAACTATTTTAAAATTAGCACCGAAGTAGGCAAACAAGTCCGTGAAGACGCCGTCGCCACCATATTGGAAGAAATAAAAATTCTTCAAAATGAAGTGATGGAACAAGATGAGCTAGATGGCGTACGCAATTACCTACTCGGTAATTATGTAGATCAGCAGAGCAATTTCTTTCAAACTGCTTCCTTAATCAATCACTATTTTACGTTCAATAAAACAGAACAAGATTATATGCATTCCTTGGAAGTCTTGCGCACGATTACCCCAGAAGAAATTAGAAACATGGCGCAAAAACATTTCAATATAGCGCAACTCTATCAAGTTCTTGCTGGCTAAAATTAAAACTATGAAGCTGCGCTTATTCTTTTGTAGTCTGTTCCTAATGCTGCGCACGATGGGCTTCTCTCAAGCGCAGTTCGACACGCTACTCTGTGTCAACAACCAATTGAATGGCGATGTATTACTCACCTTACGTCCGCCTGCCAGTGCTTGTCCGGGCTGCACCTTCGTAGGCTATAATATCTATTACGCTACTACAAAATCCGGACCCTATACTTTATTCGGACCTGCACCGACACTCAATCAAGCCAATGCGAATAGCTTCACACATATCAATGCGAATGGCAATGCCAATACCTATTTCTATTATGTAGAAACAGTTTGCGATTGCGGAGGCGTGTTCAGCTATGCCTATAGCGATACCTTGGACAATCGAGATCCTGTGGCGCCGCTTATCAATCATGTAACTGTGAATGGTTCGAGCACCACCATCAACTGGGCTCCTTCTGTTTCTCCTGAAACGTATGCCTATGTTTTGTACTATGTCGATCTTAGTGGTAATCATATTATAGACACGATTTACGGTCTTACAAACACAACGTATACCGACAATAGTCCTGGCAGAAATCCAACGCTTAATAGCTTTGCGTATACCATCGCCGCGATGGATCATTGTAATACCTTAGGCGTGTTCAATCTGTTTCCACAAAACACTATCCTTTTAAAAGGAGCGCAGGATCGTTGTGCGCAAACGGTGAGTCTTACGTGGAACGCGTATAAAAACTGGCCTGCAGGCGTAGCTAAGTATCGCGTATTCGGCAGCCTGAATGCAGGTCCTTTACAACATTTAGGTACGCTCAACGCAAACACAAACAAGTTTACCTTTCATGTAAACGACGGTGAGCAGTGGTGCTTTGAGGTACATGCCATCGAAACGGGCGCTATCGACTCTTCTATTTCGAATATCATTTGCCAGACAATCAGCAATGTACAAGCGCCGCTCTATAATCAAGCAGTCTCTTGCTCCGTGAATAATAACCAAAGTGCAATTATAATTTCTTGGAAAGCGGATCCACTAGCGGATTTAGCGCAATTCAAAATCCTTCACAAGACAAAACAAAGCACTAGTTATTCCTCGCTTGCCACGGTGAATGCAGTTCCGGGTACGAGTAATTCGTATAGCTATTCACATAACGGAGCGAGTGTAAAAGAAGAAAACAACTATTTAATCATCGCCTACGATAGCTGTGGACAGGCCTTTTATGGCACGCATTGTCTGAATGGAATACTAGAGGGCTATACTACCTCGGACAATATTAATCATTTACAATGGAGTGATGTGGCGCTCGACTCGATGCTATTGGATTCGATACATGTCTTACGTAGCGCTGCCAATGGGCCTGCCGTAGTGATTAATACTTGCTTGGCTCCCTGCAATTCCTTTAACGACGATATCAGCGCCTTCGGACAGAACGAAGACGAGTTGTGTTATACCATCCGCTATTTTTATCATAGTCCGCAAAACCCTTTCAATACGGCTTTCGCTTCAATTTCTAATAAATGGTGTGGCAGTCCAATCACGGAAGTATTTTTCCCGAATTCGATTTTCCCTAAAGGAAACAGCAATGCCTTCCGACCTGTTTTAACCTTTCCTGATTTTAGCGAATACAATTTGAGTATTTATAACCGTTATGGAAAAGTGATCTTTCAATCCACCAATTATTTAGAAAATTGGGATGGCAAGTTCAACGGAGAATTTGTCCCTGCCGGCGATTATACCTATATCTTAAGCTATACAAAGCCCAACGGCCGCAACTATCATCAGCAAGGGAACGTGATGGTCATTTATTGATGATGAATGATGAATAATTAATAATTAAAGATTAATAATGAAGGATTAAAAATCGTTTTGGTTCGTGTCTCACGAACCAAACCATTAACCTTTCCCTCCCGAACATTCGGGATAACCAATTAATTCTGATCAATCAACTTCTGAATCTCGTCGAGATTAGGCGTAAGGATAATTTCGGTGCGGCGATTTTTAGCCCGACCGTCTTTAGTTTTATTATCGGCGATTGGGAAGTATTCACCATGACCAGCCGCTGTGATACGTGCAGGGTCGAGCTTACCTTCCGTCAACACACGAATGATCGTTGTAGAACGCAATACAGAAAGATCCCAGTTATTACGCGGATAGCTAGGACTACGTAACTCAGCATTGTCGGTATGCCCTTCTACCGTAATTTGAATATCTGGATTCTTCGTTAATACCTCTGCTAACTTACGCAAGGCTTCTTTTCCTTTGACATCGATTTCAGCAGAGCCAGAAGCGAACAATAATTTCTCCGACATGCTCACATATACTTTTCCATTACGACGTTCAATCGTTAGTTCTGAATTATCAAAGCCTTGTAACGCAAGTTCGATTTTACGACGCAAAGCGTTCATGATAGAATCCTTTGCATTGATTTGCGATTGTAACTCACGAAGACGTTGTGAACGCATTTTAACATCGTTAGTAAGCGCATTAATGCTTAGCTCCTTATTTTCTAACTCTCCTTGCTTCTTATCTAATTCAATTTGTTTTTTCTGCAAATCATCATTCCATTGTTTCAACTTTTCACCAGCAGAGGCCAACCAATCATTCTTCTCTTTCAATAAACGTTCATTATCTGCCTCTAAGGCGGTGAAATCAGCAGACACCTTATCGTAAGCCGCATGTGTCTTTGCAGAATCGTCAAGTAATGTTTCTAGATGCTGTTGCAAGACATCCATTCTTGCGATGGTACGTTTCTTTTCCTCTTCGCAATTCAACGAACCCGCGTTCAGTCCTGCGACTTGCTCCTTGATTTGTTTCAACTCATTCGCTGTAGCATTGAATTTCTTTTGCGATACACAAGCACTTAAATAGACACTTGCCGCAACGAGCATAAGAATAGATCCACGTTTCATAAAACAGAATTTTGCAAACTAAAAATACGTTTGTCTCTTGTCAATTCCATACCGACTTCTACACCTGCAAGAGGAGATTGTTTAATGAAGTAGGCGAAAAATCTCGCTAGCCGTCTGTTTCGCTGCACCACCCTGCCCTAACAACATTCGCAACTCACTATACGCCGCTAAAATTTCATCCCGTTTTGGTCCTGCCTCCACAATAGCTTCGAAAGCGATTTTTAAGGCGTTTGGATTCATATCATGTTGTATCAACTCCGTCACCAAAGGACGGTTAAGAATCAAATTCACGAGTGAAATAAATTTAATCTTCACCACGCGCTTTCCTATCGCATAACTGATTGGATTTCCCTTGTAGCATACCGCTTGCGGCACCCCAAAGAGTGCAGTCTCTAAGGTAGCCGTACCGGATGTAACGACGGCTGCATGAGCCTTTGACAGCAATTCATAAGTGGAGTCGTTGACCACAACTACGTTTGGAGAGTTTTTTACCTCTTCCAAAGCAGCATACCATTCTTCTTTTGCACCGGGTGCTTTCGCCACCCAAAATTGATATTGCGGAAATGCTTTCGCCAAGCTCAACATAATCGGCAACTTCACTTTTATCTCTTGTTCTCTACTACCAGGTAATACCGCGATTAAATTACTTTCCGCAGGCCTTTCTCTTGGAGGAATTAAGTCAATGAGCGGATGTCCGACATAACTTACATCATAGTGACGAGCGGCAAAAAAATCTTTTTCGAAAGGCAGAATAGTAAAGAGTCTATCTACCGAAGTTCGGATCTTTTCTACCCGACCACTTTTCCAAGCCCACACTTGTGGTGAAATATAATAGAACACTTTAAAACCCGCTTTTTTGGCAAACTCAGCGATTCTTAAATTAAAGCCTGGGTAATCAATCAAGACAACCGCATCGGGCTGGTATTGCAGGATATCTTCCTTACAAAAGCGCATCTTTTTAGTGATGTAGCGAAGATTCTTAAAAACCTCCCAAAAGCCCATAAACGCCATATCGCGGTAATGCGTGACTAGTTCGCCACCCACGGCTTGCATCTTCTCTCCACCCCAAATGCGGAACTCCGCCACAGGATCTGTCTCCTGTAAGGCGCGCATCAAATGACTACCATGCAAATCGCCACTTGCCTCTCCGCTAATGATGTAATATTTCACCATACAAAGCAAAGAATAATTTTTGGGTAGAATGCATTTTTGTAAGCTGATTTTTGAATTATCTTTACCGAATACAATAATCGCTATGTCCCTTTTTAAATTTCGCGTTTGGATGGAAGACGATGATACCGTCTTCAGAGATATTGAAGTATTGCCAACGAACAGCATGCTAGAATTTCATAAAGCAATCCTCACTGCTTTTGGCTTCGACCATAAGCATGAAGCTTCTTTTTTCAAGAGTAATGACAATTGGCAGAAAGGGAAAGAAATTTCATTGAACAAAAAAGAAGGGGCTCTCCTACTCGATAAAGTAGCTTTGGTACAACTGATCGACGATCCACATCAAAAATTCTTATACCTCTACGATTATCAAAAGGAATGGAGTTTCTGTTGTGAGATTTTAAGTATCGGTACAGAAAAACCAGAAAACAAATACCCACGTTTAGCACGTAAAGAGGGTGAAGCACCAAAGCAATACGGAGAAAGTATTATTGCGAGTAAAGGCGATCTCGGCTTCGAAGAGTCATTACAGTTTGACGGCATGATGAGCGGCGGATTTGAAAGAGCCGAAGAGGAAGAAGATGGTCCTAAAGGAAAAGTGAGTCTTCCTGTTGATGAAGACGGCGTAGGCGATCATGGCAGTGATGACAACGAAGAAGATAATGAGGATGATGGTGGCGATGATTATGGCAATGACGATGAAAGCTACGGCTACGATCAAGATAATTATAACGATTACTAAGTACGCGTGTCGGATTCTTTACCCTATTTGATTATTGTAACTGGTCCGACAGCTTCTGGGAAAACGGCCTTAGCAATTGCACTTGCCAAGCATTATGAAAGCGTCGTTCTTTCGGCAGATTCAAGACAGTTTTATAAAGGCATGGCTATCGGCACGGCACAACCTAACGAAGCCGAGCTTGCGTCAGTAAAGCACTATTTCATCGCAGATAGAAACGTAGACTCCCCTGTCAACGCAGGTTCTTATGCCGATGAAGCACTGGCACTCCTCGATACATTATTCCAACAACATAAAGTAGTCATCGTTTGTGGGGGCACCGGACTTTATATCCGCGCCTTAATCGACGGACTAGATAATTTTCCAGACATACCTGAAAACTATCGGGAAGAGCTGAGTAAAGAATTGGCAAAAGACGGACTAGAAAAGCTTTTGAAGGAATTAACAGAAAAGGATCCTAGCTATGCAAATCAGGTCGACCCACACAATCCGCATCGTATTTTAAGAGCCTTAGAGGTGATTCGTTTTACCAAGCAACCTTATAGTTCTTTCTTACAGCAAAAACCCCAGCCTCGAAATTTTAAAGCGATTCAGATCGCGATAGATCTGGATCGAGAAGTGCTGTATGACAGAATCAATCAGCGTGTAGAGCAAATGATGGCGGATGGATTGGAAGAAGAAGTGCTCGCGTTAAAAGATCATTTTCATCTGAATGCCTTACAGACAGTGGGTTATAAGGAGTGGTTAGAATATTTCGATGGAAGCATCGACAGCAATAAATTAGTGGAGAACATCCAACAACACAGTCGTAATTATGCAAAGCGACAAATCACTTGGTTTAAACGCGATGCAAGAGTACATTGGATAAAAGGGGCTGATGTGGCACAAGCCATCACTATTTGCAATCACTTAATGCAAGCGCATGAGCACTAATCAAAAGGTCAGAATCGATAAATATTTGTGGGCGATACGCCTTTTCAAAACACGCACCTTGGCGGCTACAGCCTGTGAGCAAGGGAAGGTACGTTGGCAAGAGCAATCGGTGAAGCCAGCTAAAAATGTGCAAGTAGGCGATCGTTATTATATCAAAACAGAAGCGAGAGATTGGGATATAGAAGTTACGGCATTGTTAGATAAACGCGTTGCGTATCCGGAGGCAATCAAACATTATCAAGATCATACACCGGAAGAGTCTAGAAAGCCAGAAAAGCCTTTGGAATCGGCCTTTGCATTCTTCACTGGAAAGCGGCAGAGTAAACAAGGTAGGCCTACCAAACGGGAGCGCAGGCGTTTGGATGATTATACTACCGATTAGAATGGATCACCACTTTTTGTGGGAGCATCGGCAATAGGTGTCGGAGGTAAATTTTCTAAAGATGCGGATGCAGCAGCAGGCGTATTTACCGGAGCGGAGTTTTCTGTTGCTGCGGCTATAGTATCCGGATTCAAATCTTCTGGATTTTCAATATAACGACTGACACTCAAAATAATTCCTGCAGAAATACAGGTCATAATAAACGAGGTTCCTCCCTTACTAATAAACGGCAAGGTGATACCTGTAACAGGGAATAGATGGACGTTTACAGCCATATGCATGAGCGCTTGTATCGTTAAGGAGAAGCCCAGTCCGAGAACCAGAAATCCGCCAAAGGCGCCATTACATTTTCTAAAAATCTTAATGCATCGGAATAAGAAAACGAGGTAGAGGAAGATAACTGCCGCTGCGCCTAACATGCCGTATTCTTCGACAATGGTAGCGAATATAAAATCACTATACGCGTGTGGCAAATAATTACATTGCTTACTATTTCCCGGACCCAAACCTGTCCAAGAGCCGTTTGCAATGGCGATATTAGCCTGCTGGGTTTGAAATGATACTTCCTTTTTCTCAGCAGAACCGAAATTACTTATTCGACTAGTCCAGGTGCTAATACGGCCATCGTAACCAACTAGTTTAGCGATGCCGATTAAAAACACCACTGCAATTACCATGACGCCTACTAAACCTGCGATATGTTTTAAGGAAGCTCTTCCAAAGAAAATCACAATCATACAGGTAGCTAATAAAATCGCTGCGGTAGAGAAATTCGCTGGAAGAATGAGAAAGAACGTCAATAGTACAGGAATAATCACTGGGAAGAAACCTTTACGCAGATCCGTTATGACATCCTGTCGTTTGGCGAGCAAACGTGCGAGATAAAGTAAGAGGGCGAATTTAGCGATATCTGAAGGCTGAAAGCTTAAAGGGGTATACGGAATTTTTATCCATCGACTTGCATCATTTACATGGGAACCAAAAACCAAGGTGTAAAAGAGCAATGGAATCGCGAGGAAGAAAACTAACTGCGACACTCTAGAATAAAACTTATAATTCATCGAGTGTGCGACCCACATAAAAAACAAACCTACGACTCCGAATCCAATTTGTCCGAATAAGAAAGCTTCTGTGCTTGAATGCTTTCTTACCGCAAGCGCGGAAGTGGAGCTGTATACTGCTAACATCGAAATCATGTAAAGAAAAATCACAATAAGCCACAATGAGCGATCCCCTTTAGTCTTGCGAACTAAAGTACGAGGGTCGACATTTTTCATTGGATCTTGCACTTTCATGAATATACTTGTTACTGATTATAAAGAACGAACGGCAGCTTTAAACTGAAGACCACGATCTTCGTAGTTTTCGAAAAGATCGAAGCTAGCACAAGCAGGAGACATCAAAACAGCATCTCCACTTTGGCCTAAGTGATAAGCCATCATTACTGCTTCGTGAGCACTTTGCGTGTTACCAATCATATCTACGTAACGTGCGAATGCTTCGTGAATTTTACGATTATCTTTTCCTAAGCAAATAATTGCTTTAACTTTTTCCTTTACTAAAGATTGAAGTACGGTATAGTCGTTTCCTTTGTCCAAACCACCTGCAATCCAAATAACTGGCTTGTTGATACTTTCCAAAGCATACCAAGTAGAGTTTACATTCGTAGCCTTAGAATCATTGATGAAGTCGATTCCTTTAATCGTCAAAACCGGTTCCATACGGTGTTCTAAGTTTTCGAAATCGCGCATTGACTCGCGAATAATTTCGTTACGCACATTAACGATATTAGCAGCGATTCCTGCAGCTAATGAATTGTGCTGATTGTGTTTTCCTTGCAAGGATAATTCGTAAATAGACATGGTAAAGTTTGGTTTTTGGTTTATGTTAAAGGTTAAAGTTTCATTTTGTAAATAAGCGCCATTACTTATTTCTGTTTCGATAGAGAAAGGAATCATCTGCGCTTTCGTACTACGTTTAGGCATCTCCTCCTTCAATACTGGATCATCAGCGCAGTAGATGAAATAATCTTCTGCTGTTTGATTTTCTGTGATTCTGAATTTCGAATGCACATAGCCCGCCATTTGATAATTATAGCGATCCAAATGATCTGGTGTAATATTTAATAATACCGCGATATTCGGACGGAAGGTATGAATGTCATCTAGTTGAAAATTGCTCACTTCAATCACGTAATAATCGTAGCCACCTTGAGCAACCGCTAGGGCGAAGCTTTTTCCTATATTGCCTACTAGTGCTGCGTTCAAGCCACCTTTCACCAATAAGTGATGAATTAAAGTAGTCGTAGTTGATTTACCATTACTACCTGTGATTCCGATTAAGAACGCATCTGTATAACGCGAGGCGAAATCAATTTCAGAACAAATTTGAATTCCTTTCGCACGAATCATTTTTACGATTTCAACTTTCTCAGGAATCCCAGGGCTCTTCATTACTTCGTCCGCATTCAAAATAAGTTCGGTCGTATGCTTACCTTCTTCGAACGCAATACCGTTTGCTATCAATTGCTCACGATAGAAAGGAACAATAGCCTTGCTATCACTCACAAAAACGTCGAAACCTTTTTGCTGTGCTAAGATTGCAGTACCGATACCGCTCTCTCCTGCTCCTAATATGACAAATCGTTTAGCCACTTCTATTAACGGATTTTCAAGGTTGCAATAGTTAACAATGCTAGCAATACACCAATAATGATAAAGCGCATTACAATCTTCGATTCATGCATCCCTGTCTTTTGATAATGATGATGTAGAGGAGACATTAAGAATAAGCGATTTTGTTGCGCATATTCAAGTCCATGTTTACGCTTGCGATACTTAAATACTGCTACTTGCAACATCACAGATAAATTCTCGATTAAGAAGATCCCGCAGAAAATTGGAATCAATAATTCCTTACGAACGCAAAGCGCCATAGCTCCGATGATTCCTCCTAAAGCCAAGCTTCCTGTATCCCCCATAAACACTTGTGCTGGGAATGTATTATACCAAAGAAAACCGATACAGGCTCCTACGAAGGCTGCCCCGAAAACCACCAATTCACCACAGTTCGGGATATACATGATATTTAAGTAACGAGCGAAATTGACATTTCCTGAAACATAAGCGAAGATGATTAATACAACGCCGATGATGGCAGAAGTGCCCGTAGCTAAACCGTCGATACCATCGGTAATATTCGCTCCGTTACTCACCGCAGTGATAATAAAAATAACAATCGGAATAAAGATCACCCACGCATACTTCTCATAACCATCCCCTACCCATGCCATCAACTTCGCATAGTTAAATTGATGTTCTTTCACAAATGGAATCGTTGTTACCGGAACGCGCACACTATCCATTGTACGCTCTACCTCTTTATTGAAAGCTTGTAATGGAGAGGCGTCGCTTGGCATAACCGTCATATACTGACCATCCTTTACCACTTCCTTTTTTATCATCACATGCTTGTTCGTATACAATACGATACCTACCAACAAACCCAATCCAACCTGACCCATTACTTTGAACTTTCCTGCCAATCCGCGCTTATCCTTTTTGAAAACTTTAATATAGTCGTCGATAAACCCGATGGTACCCATCCAAATCGTAGTCGCGATTAGTAGTAAAATATAAACGTTCATCACGCGAGCGAAGAGTAAAGTAGGAACTAAAATCGCTGCAAGGATGATTAAGCCACCCATCGTAGGTGTACCTTTCTTTTGTTGTTCTCCTGCTAAACCTAAATCACGAATAGTCTCGCCTATCTGTTTTTTCTGCAAAAACTTAACAATACGCTTACCTAGCAGTAAGGAAATCACCAAAGATAAAATCGCCGCTAATGCTGCACGGAAAGAGATATAACGGAACAAGCCTGCGCCGTACACATCGTAATATTTATGCAAATAATTGAATAGATAGTAAAACACGGCTTAGTTATTTGAATTTGGATTTAAAAAATAGTTTAATATCGCGCGGTCGTCGAAATCATGTTTCACGCCTTTTATTTCTTGATACGTTTCATGTCCTTTCCCCGCCACCAAAATAATATCGGAGCCTTGTGCCATTCGACAAGCTGTCTGAATCGCACTTTTTCTATCTGCAATAATTAAAACATCACGACGCTTTGAAGGCGGCACACCAGCATTCATTTCTTCCAAAATAGCTTCTGGATCTTCACTACGCGGGTTATCGCTTGTTAGAATCACCAGGTTACTACCCTTACAAGCAGCTGCTGCCATCAATGGACGTTTAGCGCGATCACGATCACCACCACATCCAACGACTGTTATCAACTTCTCATTACCATCACGTACTACCGCAATCGTAGATAATACATTCTCTAGGGCATCTGGCGTATGCGCATAATCCACAATACCAACAATTTTATCGATACTGCTACGAATCACTTCAAATCTTCCTGCCGCGCCGCGTAAATCACTCAATGCTTGCAATACCTTTTCTTTATGCTCTCCTGTCAATACAGCCGCAGCATAGACCGCTAATAAGTTATAGGCATTGAATTGACCAATCATTCTAAAATGAACGTCTACTTCATCCATATTCATCATCAATCCATCAAAGCTATTTTCCAAAATTTTAGCTTTAAAGTCGGCAACGGTCCATAAACTATAAGTCTTCGCTAATGCCTTTGTGTTTTGCAACATCACTCTTCCACGCTTATCATCGATATTACTCAAGGCGAAGGCAGAAGAAGGCAGTTTATCAAAGAATGATTTTTTAACACGTAAATATTCCTCAAATGTTCCATGATAATCCAAGTGATCATGGGTGATATTAGAAAAGATACCTCCTGTAAAATGTAAGCCATCGATGCGATGCTGATGAATAGCATGTGAAGAAACCTCCATTGCTACGTGTGTGCAACCAGCATCCACCATCTGACGAAGTAATGATTGTAAACTAACCGAATCCGGTGTTGTATGGGTGCTTGGAATAATTTCGTCTCCGATCTGATTTTGCACAGTCGACAACAAACCGCATTTATAACCTAAGCTGCTAAACAATTGAAATAATAAAGTCGCTGTGGTAGTCTTGCCATTCGTACCAGTGATACCAATCAACTTCAACTCTTTAGAAGGATGCGCATAAAAATTCGCAGCTGCTAAAGCCAAACTTGCTTGCGCATTCTTCACTTGGATATAAGTCACTCCATCCTGCAATTGCGCAGGCTTATTTTCTAGAACAATTACGCGTACACCTTTCTCAATTACCTGATCGATATATTGGTGACCGTCAGCTTGGGTGCCTTTAATGGCGAAGAAAGCAGAGGCCGGATTTACCTTACGCGAGTCGAATACCAAAGCTCCAACCGTCTCAGCTGTAGAACCCTGCAATACCTGCATAGTCACTCCGTCGAATATTTGAGCTAAGCTTTTCATTTGCGTTTAGTAGAATCTTTTTTAGGACGATCAATAATACTTGTCGTAGCGCTTGGCATACCCAATACAAAGTGAACGATTTCCCCTTTTGCTAATGGAGTACCAGGACTTGGGCTCTGACGAATTACTTTTCCTGCACCTTCCACACGCGCTTGATAACCCAATCGCTCTACGATATAAATCGCATCTTTAGCACTGAAACCAGTTAGCTCAGGGACTTTACGCGCGGCTCCGAAATTTGATTTTGCTTTGAGTGAAACGCCGTTATTGGCACCTGTACCTGTATACCACAAATCCTGTTCTACATTCATTTGCGGAATATTCATCATAGCATTTACGTTCATTAAATCCGCTCCGGCACCAGTCGCAATCGCTGGATATTTCGTCGTACGACGAGAAGAGTCACGCAAGTTCGGTTGTAGTGTATGTAAATTAGTGCTGCTTGCATAGATCACATCAGCTAGCTCACGGAACACTGGGCAAGCGATTTGCGAACCATAATATCTTCCTTCTTCTGCTTTCGGATCGAAGACAACAATGATACAGCTGTAAACAGGATTATCAGCAGGGAAATAACCACAGAAAGAAGCAAGGTGACGAAGACTGCTGCCTTCAGAAAAACCTTTCTTAGCATCTGGAATCTGTGCCGTTCCAGTTTTACCACCGCTCTTGTAATTGATATTCTTGATTTCTCCTTTCGCCGTACCACGTGTTACTACCCCTTCCATCATAGCATGTAACTTTCCACAAGTGCTTGCGCTGACAATCGGTTTATCTACCGGAGTTGGTTCAAAGCGTTTTACCAATTTACCAAAAGAGCGAATCTCTTCTACTAAATACGGTTTCATACGTTGACCATTATTAATAATCGCATTGTAGAAACAAAGGGTTTCTAAAGGCGTCAACTGACTTTCATACCCTACACTTGTTGCAGGCAAAGTAGAATTGCGATTGTATAATTTGTGATGCGTATCGTGTAATACAGGGCGTGCTTCACTCGTTAAATCAATATTCGTTTTGTTGAATAAACCGAACTTCTTTAAATAATCGAAGTATGCTTGCGGATTATTACCAAACGCATTTACAGCAGCCTTCGACAAGCCTACGTTAGATGAAATTTCAAAGGCACGTTTTAAAGTAGCAACCTTTTCCTTCAATTCATGATCACGCGCTTTGAAGCCTTTTCCATACACCTTTAAGCCTCCTTCTAAATCAATTACGGTATTGGTATCTGCTGCACCTGATTCTAATACGGCCGCTGCTGTCGCAAGCTTAAAGGTCGACCCTGGCGCCATCGCCTCCGTTACCGCATAATTCTGAATCTCGTCGTAGGTACCATTTTCAGTCACCCCTAAATTCGCTAAAGCTTTAATCTTACCTGTCTTCACCTCCATCAAAATCGCACAGCCATGATCTGCTTTATTCTTTTCCAATACGCGCATCAAAGCCGTTTCAGCTACGTCTTGCAAACTGATATCAATCGTTGTGTAAATATCCTTTCCATTGATTGGCTCTTGCGCATATTCATCCGTAACTGGAATCCACGCACCAGGAATACGCTGCATTAACTGTAAGCCTGTCTGACCTTTTAAGAAGGTATCATAGGCCGCTTCTAATCCTACTTGGTTATTGTCACGAGCCAAACCAATCGTACGACGCGCTAATAGTTTAAATGGATTTACACGCTTGCCTTTTTCTTCTACCGTAATACAAACACGATAGTGCTTCATATCAATCATCGGGAAACGATAGATGGATTTCAACTGTGTGAAGTTTACAGGCTTTCTAGTTAGTCTTAAATAACGATTTTTCTTCGCACGTGCACTGACAATTAAATTTCTGTAATAACGTGCAGTCGTGTCTTTCACTAAAGCGGCTAATGAATCAGATAAAGGACCCACATAACGATTGAAGGTAGAATCTGCCAACCAATCCGCACAAGGGTTCATGCGCACTTCGAAAAAAGGAAGTGAAGTAGCAAGTAATCGTCCGTCTGCGCTATAGATATTTCCTCTTCCCGCTTCAATGGTGCGATAGCTAGTAGAAGTGCTATCTGATACTGCTTTCCAATACTTCCCTTCGATTTGTTGCGTGCGGAAGATCATGCCTAAAATAGCAAGTCCTGCCAATACTAGCACGAAGTACCCAATGTACACACGAGTCGATATTTCAGACTTAATACTCATTCCGTGCTTACAGGGCGTTTAACTTTACGGGTCAATTTTTGTGGCGGAGACGTCAATGGCTTCAATTCCATGCGTGCAACGGCCACTGCTAATTTTGACTGAACACTACGTTGTTCTAAGTCGTTCTTAGCTTCTAGAAACTGCCATTTCAACTCCTTCATTTCGCTTTTAGTCTTAGCGATTTCACGAAGTTGATTTTCGGCTTTATGTGTATTGTAGATGTTGAACAATCCTATCCCCATCAATAGAAGGAGATACGGCAACTGGTCGATGACCGACTCAGCTTTAAACCAGTCTTTGAGCGCACTTTTAATACTCACGCTGTATAGGATTGTCTGAAGGTTATGTTTACTAAGGCGGTGAACCTTAGATTTTCTCTGCTATTCGCATTTTAGCGCTCCGCGCTCTCGAGTTCTGTTTAATTTCTTCTGCACTTGCTTCTAATGGCTTTTTAGTGATGAGGTTAAAAGGGCGATAGATATTACCGAAATCATCCTTTTGATGCTCTCCATTAAAATTGCCGTAGCGGGTATAATCTTTCACTAATCGATCTTCGAGAGAATGATAACTCAAGGTCACCAATCTTCCTCCTTCCACTAATGCTTCTTTCGACTGTTCTAAGAATTCTTTGATTCCATTGATCTCGTCGTTCGTTTCAATGCGGATAGCTTGAAACACCTGAGCGAGATAGCTCATCTCATTTCCTTTCGCCACTCTTTTTGCGATATCACGTAGTTCGAAAGTAGTTTCAATCGCTTTCAACTTACGCGCTTCGACAATCGTTTGTGCGAGTGTTTTAGAGTTAGTGATTTCACCATAACGACTGAAGAGTGTCTGAAGATCTTCGGCGTTATAAGTGTTCACGACTGTTTTTGCAGAAACAGCTTGCGACTGATCCATACGCATATCTAAAGGCGCATCAAAACGAATAGCAAAGCCTCTTTCTGCCGCATCGATTTGATGAGAAGAAATACCAAAATCGGCCAAGATACCATCTACGGGCAAGGCATCATGTAAACGCAGAAAGCGAAATAAATGACGATAGTTTGCTGCCACGAAAATGATGCGATCATCTGCAGGAACATTCTTCGCTGCATCAGCATCTTGGTCGAACGCTATCAAAGAACCATTTGGACCTAACTTTTCAAGAATCAAACGACTGTGTCCTCCTCCTCCAAATGTCACATCCACATACACACCGTCGGGCTTGATTTGAAGCGCTTCAATACATTCAGAGAGCAAAACTGGAACGTGGTACATATCGAATCTTTAGAATTGGAAATCCGAAAGATCAATACCTGCACCCACCGTTTGAGAAAGCTCTGCGAATGACTCGTTTTTCTTACCATAAAGCTTGTCGTGAATTTCTTTCGACCAAACTTCAATCATATAAGCAGAGCCTTTCAACACGATATCCTTTTTGATTTTCGCTTCTGCTATCAACGACTTCGGCAATAATAAACGACCGCTATTATCAATGTGCACTTCCATCGAGTGGGTTGTTGCCATACGCACATACTCACGTACTTCACGCTGTGTGTGATTCAGGCGACCCAACTTCTGCAAGAATTGCATCCAAACATTATACGGGTAAATAGCAGCATGTTCATCCGTTCCACGAGCAATCACAAAATGTCCTTGTGCGTGTTCTGGCAGCTGCTTCTTTAATGCCAATGGCAAAAGGATACGCCCTTTATCATCGAGCGTGCACTCAAAATCACCATACAAGATGGAGACCGCTTGGTTGCTATTTTTTCCCTTTTTTTCCATTGACTCCCACAAATTTGCACATACCCCCACCAAAAAGCAAGTCTTTTTGTGAAAAAAGTTATCCACAAAAACCCTAAATCGCCTTCAAATGCCGATAAACACGACTGTTCACTAAAGTGGAGGGCTCGGTGGGAAAATGTGGGAATCCCGTGGAGACGGCTTATTTTTGTGACATGACAGAATCGGCTCCTTTAGTGGCAGTGGTACTCCTTAATTGGAATGGGCAGCATTGGCTAGAACGCTTTCTAGGAAGCGTTTTACAGACTAATTACCCTAATCTAAAAGTGGTGCTCGGCGACAATGCATCTACCGATCACTCTGTTAGCTGGACACGCACCCATTTTCCGAATGTAGCGATCATTCAAAACGACAAAAATTACGGTTTTGCTGGTGGCTATAACCGCATATTGGAACATGTGAAGGCGGATTATTACGTTTTGCTAAATACGGACGTCGAGGTACCTGCCAATTGGTTGCAACCGATGATTGATCTCATTGAAAGCAAGCCATCTATAGCAGCAGTCCAGCCTCGTTTCGTCTTGCAAACGGATAAAAACTATTTAGAGTACTCTGGTGCGGCTGGCGGATTCACCGATGCGATGGGTTATATGTTTTGCCAAGGGCGAATTTTTGACAGCTTAGAAAAAAATGAAGGTCAATTTGCCGTTTCAAAGCCTATCTTCTGGGCTTGTGGCGCTTGTCTGCTTGTACGTGCAGATGCCTTCTGGCAGGTGCATGGCTTCGACGACGACTTCTTCGCGCATCAAGAAGAAATCGACCTTTGCTGGCGCTTACAAAATAGCGGCTACGAAATCTACTATTGCGCCGAATCAGAAGTATATCACGTAGGCGGAGGCATGTTGCCCGCAAGCAGTCCGTTCAAAACCTATCTCAACTTTCGCAATTCGCTTTATCTCCTCTTCAAAAACTGGCCTTTAAAGACGCTTTTAATCCGTTTATTGCCACGATTAGTCCTTGACGGCGTAGCAGGCTTAAAATTCATAAAAGAGGGTAAATTCAAAGAAACCTGGGCTATCGTCAAGGCACATTGGCATTTCTTTGCCAAGCTACCGCAACTGCTCCGTAAACGTCGTTATATTCATCACCCTGCCGATATGCATGAATTTAAGGGCTACTATCCAAAAAGTATCCTCTGGCAATATTTTGTCCGTGGTAAAAAACGCTTTAAAGACTTATACTAAGTCGAGCAAATAACGAAGCGCTAGGCGATAAGAATGCATGCCGAAGCCGCCGATATATCCCTTTGCTTTTCCTGCTAATAAATCCGTGTGGCGATAGGCCTCTCTAGCCAATGTATTCGATAAGTGAACCGCTACCACTGGCACTTTACTCGCGGCGATCGTATCTGCTAGGGCTACACTTGTATGGGAATAGCCGCCACCATTGATGATGATACCAAGTGAATCTGCCTCTACACCCTGTAAATAATTGATTAGCTCCCCTTCTACATTACTTTGATAGTATTCTAAGACCACCGTTGGAAACTCTTGCTTCAGGCTTTCCAACAAATCCGAAAAGCTTTCATGGCCATAAATACTTGGCTCACGTTGCCCTACTAGATTAAGATTGGGACCATTGACGATATGCACCACTTGTTGCATTACCAATCTTCGTTTTGTTCTTTAGTAGCTTCTTGCTTTTCGTTACGCAGCACAACGAAGATACTCAACTCGTACAAAGCATATAAAGGCACGGCCACTAAGAATTGTGTGAACATATCTACCGAAGGCGTGATGATAGCTGATAGAAAAAGCACAATAACGGTCGCAAAACGACGATACTGCTTTAAGAATGCGCCGCTGATTAAGCCAATTTTTCCTAAGAAATACATGACAATCGGCAATTCAAAAGCAAGACCTGTTACCAATACCATGCTCGTCACGAAGTCGATATACTCATCCAAGGTAGGCATGACAATTACATCATTACTAACATGATAGTCGGCCAAAAAGGCGATAGAGAAAGGAGTGAGCAAATAATAACCGAAAGCAGCGCCAATCAAAAACAAAGAAGTGGCATAGAACACTATTCCTTTAGCCGCTTTGCGTTCGTTTTGATATAAACCTGGGGTTAGAAAACGCCAAAACTCCCAGAAGACATAGGGAATCGCCAACACTAAGCCGAGCGTTAGGGAAATTTGAATATGCGCCATGAACTGCCCTGCCAAGGTTTGACTCATCACCTTGAAATTAGGTGGTACCACGCGCAGAGATGGCATATCCAGTTTTGTCGCTAACTGATTCATCCAGCGATAGGTGATGAAATCCGGCTGTTTAGGTCCGAATAATACCGTATCGAAGATGAAGGATTTATTGATGAATACTAGAACACCAATAGAAAAAACGGCAATGGCGCTACGAAACAAGTGTCCTCTCAAAGCATCGATATGCTCGAAGAAGGTCATTTCTCCCCCATTTCCATTTTTGTTTCTAAATAACGACATAATTGGACTGCAAATTTCTCATAAGTTGCCGAATAACGAAAGATTCCAAAGGAATTATTTCTTAATAAAAAGTTCTTTTTCTAGCATCAGATAATGCGAGGAAACAAAAGCGTTTTTGATATAGGCTTTTTCTGCGCGTTTATTTTGCTGATCCATATATAACGCGAGTTGTAATACTCCCGCCTGCTGTGCATCTGTTTCTACTTCCAACAACAAGGCGTCAAACACCCCTTGTCCGCGAAATTCAGGCAATACATACACACTTTGCAACCACCATTTCCAACAGGCGCGCCAATCGCTCCATTCTTGGGTAATCATCAAGGCTCCTACTAATTCACCCTCACTTTCGGCGACATAATAAACACCTTTGTTAGTATCCAAAAGCACCGCCATCACGCCTTCTTCCGCCCTAATTACATCGAGTGTTAAAGTCTCCGACTCCAACGCATTGGCGATATTAAACTTCGCTAGCAGCCTAGCATCGGCAATTTGCGCTTTGCGTATATTCAGTCCTTTCATTGCTCCAAAATACAATAAAATTATTAGGTATAAATCGTCCTAATTATCATTTTAAGGATTAAATTTGGAAACAAACCTCTACCTATGAAAAAACTACTTTTACCTGTTTTATTGATAGCTGCACTTTCACTTAGTTTTGTTCAAGCGCCTAGTGGCGTTTACAAACAAGCACTTGATTTAATCGCACAGATGAAGGAAACGCAAGCCTATCCTTTATTGTTGGATGCCGCAGCAAAAGAACCTAAAAATGTAGATGTGTTATGCGACCTTGCCTATTATGCAGCGCGAGAAGGCAATCGCCAAAAAGATACGAAAGCACGTGATAAAAAATTCATCACCTCCAAATATTATGCAGAGCAAGCTGTAAAGTTGGCTCCAAATAGTGCAGAGGCGCAATATGTGTATTCCGTTGCTTTAGGTCGTATGGCCTTAGTGGCTTCATCTAGCGAGAAGGTGAAAATGAGTCGTCAGATTTACGAAGTGATTCAAAAAGCTTTGAAGCTCAACCCAAATCATGCAGGCGCTTGGCACGCTTTAGGAAAATGGAATTATGAAGTATGTGAACTTAGTTTCGTAGAAAAGGCAGCCGTTGATTATTTATTCGGAGGCTTACCGACAGGCGACATGAAAACAAGCTTGAATGCCTTCAAGAAGAGCATTGCATTGAATCCGGCAATGATGATTTATCGTTACGATTATGCGATTGCCTTAGAAGCAAACGATCAAGAGAAAGAAGCGATCGCTGTTATGAAACAGATTCTTAGCATGAAGCAAATCACGCAAGACGACGCAGGCATCCAAGCGGATGCGAAACGTATGATCGCTAAGTGGTCGTAATAAAATCTTAAACGCTTGCTGGCACTTGGATATTCAACAACATATCCTTCACCATACCTTGCAAATCGTATTGTGGTACCCAACCCCAATCATTTTTAGCCCATGAGCCATCGATACTTCCTGGCCATGAATCAGCGATTGCTTGACGGAAATCAGGCTTATAATCGATGGTGAAATCAGGAATCTCTTGTTGAATAGCGATAGCTAATTCAGCAGGTGTAAAGTCAATACCTGTGATATTGTAAGAATGACGGATACTCAACTTATCTGCCGGAGCATCCATTAATTGCAAGGTTGCACGGATAGCATCTGCCATATACATCATCGGCAAACGCGATTCTGCATTCAAGAAGCAAGTGTATTGTTTAGTCTGTTTGGCCGCATAGAAAATTTCTACCGCATAGTCCGTTGTTCCTCCACCTGGCGCCGACTTATAACCAATCAAACCTGGATAACGAATACTGCGCACGTCCAAGCCTTTCTTTTTGAAGAAATAATCACACCATAATTCACCTGCATATTTGCTCATACCATAAATGGTAGTCGGCTCAATTACTGTTTGTTGAGGCACATTTGCTTTCGGAGTCGTTGGTCCGAAAACAGCAATACTACTTGGCCAAAACAATTTTTTTACCCCACGGCTCACACATAATTCCATCACTTCAAACAGTGAGTTCATATTCAAATGCCAGGCTGGCACACCAATTCTTTCCGAAGTGGCAGACAACAAAGCTACTAGGTGATAAACTTGCGTTACTTTATATTGATCCATCACTTCTGCAATACGCTTTGGATCGCTGACATCAATCGTTTCAAAAGGACCCGATTCCATTACTATCGGTGCTGCAGCGCGGATATCTGAGGCAACCACATTCGCGCCTCCATGAGCTTTTCTCAATTCCATGGTCAATTCTGTTCCAATCTGCCCGCCGGCACCTAGTATTAAAATCGTCTCGCGTTGCATAGGTGGTAATAATTTTATTATAACGAAGATACAGCAAAATGCCTTTTCTTTTCCTTTCTGAATTGTGAACTGATACTAAAGTTCGGTGGATTGTTTAATTTCGTGGGCAATTCAATGAAACTACTCGCTCGACTATATATCTACTATTTCTACACAATAATGGCTTTGCTATTTTTTGTGTTTATGCCACCGATTTATTTATTCTGTACTTGGGAGGCGACTTATCCTATCGTTCAATTTTTACGCGTTTGGTGGGCTAAAATATCCATGTTCTTTGCGGGTTACTTCTATAAAGCAGAATGGGGAGAAAATATTGACAAGAAGAGAAACTACGTCGTTGTATTTAATCATACATCCCACCTTGATATCGTCTTGGCTTTTGCTGTTTTAGAGCCGATGCTCGTGCGATTTATGGCGAAGGCTGAATTAGCAAAAATTCCATTGTTTGGAAAATTCTTCCGTACCATTGATTTCTCGGTACAACGTGATGATGCGCAAGATGCGAAGAAAGCGTTTGGCAGAGCAGATGAAGCCCTTGACAAGGGCTACTCTATTGCTATTTCTCCAGAAGGAGGCACTTCAAAAAATCCACCTAATCTTCGCAATTTCAAAAGTGGTGCCTTCCGCCTTGCGATACAACATCAAGTTCCGATATTAGTGCTTACGATGTACGACAACTGGCGCATTATGCCTAGCAACGGCGTTGCCAAGGGGCCGCATATCAGCAGAGTAAAGATTCACACGCCGATTGAAACAAAAGGAATGAAAATGGAAGACTATAGAAGTCTTTCAGACAAGGTGTATCAATTAATGCAAACAGATTTACAAGAAGCATTTCCAAAAGAAATGCAAGTGGATTAAATTGCCAAAACCCCAGGAAGCTCCACTAAAGGAATATCGATACAATTCTTCAAACTGATGCTATCTGGCGGAAATACAAATTGTTTATCATATATCTGTTCCCCTTCATAGAAGCTTACCCAATAGGTATTTTCCAAAAAGAACACTTCTTCAATAATCATCTCGATACGTTTGAAAGAACGGGCCTCTAAGCGATCCATCCGGTGACGGAGCGTAGAGGTCTTCACAGGCCAAGCATCCGCTTCCCCTTTTCCATAGGATTGAATAAGAATCCCAGTAATTGCGACTTCTTTCTCGTTAATGATATACATAAACCATCCTGGCACCTCTTCATATACTTCATGTACCACTGCCACTTTTACGCCTTCCATCGGCTTAATCAAATCAGCTAAACGCATATTCTTCCATTTATTCAACGCCCAACCAACGAAGGGCATTTTTGTACAATAATTTATCTTTCACTTGTTGTTCGTAGGCACGACTTTCTATCAATGCTCCAGGAATATCTTCCCCTAAAGGAAATGGATAATCCGTTCCCATGCAAATATTATTCTCCCCAAATAAATTGACGATAAAATCGAGTGTCGGACCGTCATGGGTCAAAGCATCTACATAAATTCGATCTAAATACTTTCTCGGAGAAATCGGATTGTCTACCGCCACCAAATCAGGGCGACAATCAAAGCCATGTTCGATTCGACCAAGGGTAAAAGGAAAAGATCCGCCTCCGTGAGCAAAGGCAATACGCAAGTTAGGAAGCTTTTCTAAGGTACCACTGAAGATCAAGCTACAGATCGCGCGAGAACTTTCAGCGGGCATTCCCACTAGCCAAGGCAACCAATATTTCTTATACTTATCCTCCCCCATCATTTCCCATGGATGCACAAAAATTGCGGCGCCTAAAGCTTCTGCAGCTTTGAAAAATTCAAAATATTTCGGATCCCCTAAATTCTCTTGATTGATATTCGTTCCAATCTCTATCCCTTTCAAGCCTAAGACTTTCACACAACGTTCCATTTCTTGAATGGCTAATTGAGGATCTTGCATCGGCACAGTGCCCAATCCGAAAAAGCTTTCTGAATGGCGACTACAGACTTCTGCTATATGGTCGTTATAAAAACGAGACGTATCATAAGCATGTTCGGTCTTTGCCCAATAGTTGAATAAAACAGGAATCGTACTTAATACTTGTTGTGTTACGCCATGCACAGAACAGTCTTTCATACGCACTTCTGCATCCCAACAATTCGATTCAATATCCCGAAAGAATTGGTCGCCTTTCATCATGCGAGCACAGTTACAATTCGACGGATGATCTTCTAGATGAATGAAATCGCCATACCCAAACTTCTGTGTCCAGTTCGGCAAGTGACGAGGCATTATATGTGTATGAATATCGATTTTCATGGTGTAAAATTAATAATTAAAGATGGACTACAACAATTCAGCAATCTCAGGATATGCCCAAGAGCGGACAATATGCTTGCCGTCCAAATAAGTTTCCATTAGGACATAACGTGTTCCTGCAGGGAATTTCAACTTTTTCCATTTACCAGTTGACTTTACAACTGAATGCGCAATGATTCCATTATCGGAATAGAAATAACATTGAATCGTTTGACCTTTCTGTGCGCAATGATAATAAGGACCGTCCTTATAATAGCTAATTGAAAGCCATTCAGGACACTCCGTTTTTTCATCCGATGGATTGATATAGCGGAATCGATGTTTCGCTATGGTACTTTTCAGACGATCGTCATCCGACTGAATTTGCAATTCATAGGCTCCATTCTGCAACTTAGCAAAAAGATTATTGGATAAAGCGTCGGTAGTGGCTGCTTTGATAGTTAAAACAGTATCGCGCGTCGTTAAATTCTCCAAATTAGATTCTCCTGCATAAGCAAAATAAGGGAACTTCGAGCGGAAAGTATCTACTGGCAAAGCGAAATAATCGGGCATAAAATCACTTTGTACCGGAGAGAGAAATGGAGGACGAAGACGAATAATTCTAGCAGTGCAAGGATATTTAGCGGCCAGAAGTCCGTCTCCATCTATTGCTTTGATAATAGGATAACTTTCTAACAAACTATTGTATTCCACTTTTGGACTAAGCTCCGATAGCAACAAGCGCTCCGGAGAAGAGGCATAGTAGCGATTGTATTGTGTTTGCGTTTGCCCGGCAGAGTCGATGAAGCTCCAAGTAAACGTATAACGAGCAAGGTAATGGGTTGCTAGATTAGCATCTGTCGTTGCATTAGCCACTGGCACAAAATCATAGGTAAAGCCACCAGAAGAATCTAACGAAAGCACTGCGTTAGCGATGTGACGACTGATACCTGCTTTTCCAAAATTATAATCTAACATTGCCACAGCAACATTTACTTGATTTGGTAAAAACTTTTCATTCGCTCCGTTCTTCCATTGTGCAGTAAAATGCATGCGTTCGCCGAAGCTAGCTTTCAGCGGGCCATTGATGGAGAAGGTACCTTGTGAAAATTGATTACGCACCGGAATATTTATAGAGGCGTCACCCACTTGCAAAAGATAATCTCCGTCACGTAGTACGGAATCGAGGCGATAACGTAACACGAATTGATTGTCTTCATTGAACCAAAAAAGTTTACGTGTCTTTTGCTGTTCACCTTCAAAAAAGTCCGGCACATTAATCGCTTGTCCGGCATTTAATAAATTGGGATAATAGCCTCCTAGATGAATATAGCGCGCATAATCTCTAGTACTGATCTTAGCGATACATTCTACTATATCTCCCGGAGCGTAGGCAGGTTTGTTAAGCGTTAGATTTGGAATCGGGAGAGAATGATTTAAGTTATTCTCATATTCGTTTGCAGCAGCTTGCTTGATTTCACTTTTTCCGCCAATTAAAATTTCGCCAGACTTCGCACGAGTAAGCATTGGAAACTTCACTGCTTCAGAAAACGTGTCTAATTTTTTTTGGATGATTTTACCATTGCTGATATCTACGATACTCGCCTGCTGCTTACCTTTTGCATCCACAAAATAAACAATGCGTGCAGGTGCGACATTGATATAGGTCGCCAAACGAGCCGCATTTTCATAGGTCAATACAGTATCTGCTAATTCAATATAATATCTTCCAGCAGGCAAGCCTTCTAAGGCAAGTTGTGTACGGTGCTGATAATAATCTCCAAATTCTTTGAGCGGAAACTGTTGCAGCTTCAGCAGCGTCCCAGGTTCCGGATTGGCAGCGGTGTCTTTAGAATTTTTTAAGTCGAATACATAGACATACAGTTGACGCATGTTCTTGTATTTAAGCTTGAGCAAGCTTGGTTTATTAGGATACCACTGTTCATCCATTTCAGCGCTAAAATCACTCTGCGCAATTTCACGCATGAGCATACGACACGCTTTCGATCCTAGTCCGCTAGGGAAGCGACCTGAAAATTGTTTAGCGGTTTGATAGGCTTGAAAGCGATACCAACTCGCGGCAGAGCCTTGTTCCGGCGATTCATTTTCTTTTGACAAACGATACAAATACGTGGCTAACTGCGCCGCGACTAAGGTAGAAGAAGGATTCGTTCCATTATGTACCAATAGCCGTTGAATAGCTTCTCTCCAGGCGGTATTCGCACTTGGTCCGCTGAAACAAGTATTCACAAACTGCAGACGCATTAAATCTGCGAGTATCAATCGATCACGCAAGAGTGTATCTGCAGAATAATAGTTGAGAACAATTTGATAGATATTCAAAGCAGCACCAAGTGGCTGTGTGGCCATTGCTGGTGAATATAAAAATTTATCCCCCCAAGCCTTATTCTGACGGAGCGTTAATTTAGGATTTAGATCATAAGTATAAGGGATAGAAAACTGTCTGAAACTATCGCATTCTGCCATCAAGTCTTTCGAAAAAGAAAAATTGCCTACGTGTGCAAAGAGCCATCCGGTATTACGTTCCATTAGCTTAACCACTCCCCACAATTGCATACTGCGGATAGAGTCGATCTTCGCATTTCGGGTAGCGCTTGGGGTATACCATTCCTTCGCGCCTTGTATTAGATAGGGTAAAAAGTAACTGCAGGAATCGTACTCCATTTCGCGTGAATGTTCATTGAAGTTCTTTGCTGTTTCTTTAATAATTTCTGCCGCAAGTTCGGCCTGTCCTGCCTTGCTTATATCCGTGTGAAAAAAGGTCCAGAAATGATAATAATGAAAAAAGGCACCTCCTCGTAGTCCCATTAAATACTTCGCATACAATAGCATTTTATCAGCCTCACTAAATTGGGTATTTTGGGCACGAATGGTACTTACCGCTTCCAAATCCATTTTCTCTGGATGGTCTTTTAGGTAAGCCATTAAATCATCGTGTGTCCACGACTCTTGCACTGTCGATTTAGCCTTTACAGACTTCGTCTTTTGTGTGGCGTGGCTTGAAAACGAAAGTAGACTTAGGCTGAGTAATAGAACAAAAGAAAAGGCAGTTTTCATAGTTCCTAAAGATACGCAATCAGGTAGGAAAAACACATTAGATTAGTTAATTTGCGATACCTTTGCAATTAAGATGAAAACGGTCCTAAAATTTGGCGGAGCCTCCATTCAAGACGCAGAACGAATTCGTAATGTGCGAGGCATTGTTCAATCTTATCAAGAGAAGGAGCCCATTTTAGTGGTTTCTGCACTTGGCAAAACGACGAATGATTTAGAAGAGATACTCAAACAATGGTATCAACAAAATCCAATTTGGAAGACGTCCTTAAACCAGCTTTTAGCGATTCATCTTAACATCGCAACAGCCTTATCTTCGAATGCATCGCACGCACTTCAAGCGCTTTTCGGAGAACTAGAAAGCTTTTTATCGAATGAGAATCGAAGCAAAACTTTTGATCAATATTACGATCATATCATTGCTTATGGCGAATTGGCGTCTACGACCCTATTGGCTATTTATTTTCAAGAATCGGGTTTAGCCTGTGAGTGGGTGGATGCACGTAAAATAATTCGTACAGACAATCACTTCAGAGATGTGAATATAGATTGGAAGGAAACAGAGCATTTAGCGAAAGAACGTTTTCATACTAACAAGCTTTATCTAACGCAAGGATTTATAGGCGCTACTGCCAATGGAGAGACGACTACACTAGGAAGAGAAGGGAGTGATTATACTGCGTCGATTTTATCTTATTGTTTAGAGGCGAAGGAGATGATTATTTGGAAGGATGTGGCAGGCGTGATGAATGCCGATCCTAAGCTCGTTCCGGAGGCAAGCGTATTAAGTAAGATTTCTTATCGCGAAGCGGTGGAAATGACTTATTTCGGCGCGAAGGTGATTCATCCCAAAACAATTAAGCCTTTACAGAACAAGCATATTCCGCTTTTGGTGAAGTGTTTTCTCGACCCAAGTTTGGAAGGCACTATCATTAGTGAAGCGACGCCACAAACGCCCTATCCACCGATTATTGTGTGGAAGGATCAACAGGTATTATTATCGATACAAGACAAAGATTTCTCTTTTATAGCAGAGAAACACCTTACGAGTATTTTTAATTTATTTAACCAACATCGCGTTCACATACACTTGATGCAAAACTCCGCGATTAGCTTTTCTGTTTGTGTAGATGCTAATCCGCGTGTAAGTGATTTAATCAAAGATTTGAGTCATCAATTTGATGTAGTAAGAAATGAAGGGATGCGCTTATTGACGATTCGTCATTATGATGAAAGTACGATTGCGAAGCACTTAGCAGGCAATGAGGTTTTAGTAGAGCAGCGCAGTCGCAGTACCATTCAACTAGTAACTAGAAAAAAATAATTATGAAGAGCGTCATCATCAGTGGTGGAGGAACGGGTGGACATATTTTTCCAGCACTTGCCATTGCACAGGTGATTCGAAAACATCATCCTGATTGCGCTATTCATTTCGTGGGGGCGGAAGGAAGAATGGAAATGCAAAAAGTTCCAGAGGCAGGCTTTCCGATTACTGGTCTGCCGATAGCGGGCTTGCAGCGCAGTTTATCCTTAAAGAATTTTTTGTTGCCCATTAAAATCTGGAAGAGCCTACGAATGGCGAAGGCGTTGATGCGCGAAAAAAAGCCCGACATCGTGATTGGTGTAGGCGGTTATGCAAGTGCACCAACCTTATGGGCCGCCCAACAGCTCGGCATTCCGACGCTTATACAAGAACAAAATTCCTATGCAGGGTTAACCAATAAATTACTAGCCAAAAAGGCGAAGCGCATCTGCGTAGCCTATGAGGGGATGGAGTCATTTTTTTCGAAAGAGAAATTAGTGTTGACAGGAAATCCGGTACGTCCTTTTCTAACGCAAGCATTGCCGAGTATCTCGAATGCGCGTCATTTCTTTGGCTTATCAGAAAACAAAAAAACGGTCTTATTTATCGGAGGAAGTTTAGGAGCAAGAACGATCAACCACAGTGTGGCAGAGGGCTTGAAGTCGCTTTTAGAAAACGATTTACAAGTTATCTGGCAAACGGGAAAAGGCTATAGTGCCCAGGCGAAGGAGCTTTGCGCCGCAGAGACCAACGTCTATACAGCTGATTTTATTCGTGAAATGGACATGGCCTATGCAGCAGCAGATATTATCGTATCGCGAGCGGGGGCATTAAGTGTCAGTGAATTGTGTATCGTAGGAAAGGCCGCTATATTGGTACCTAGTCCGAATGTGGCAGAAGATCATCAAACGAAGAACGCTTTAGCCCTAAGTGAAAAGGCGGCAGCCATATTAGTAAAAGACAGTGCGGCAAATTACGCTTTGATTCCCGCTATACTTACCTTAGCCAATGATATTACGCAAAGAGAAAGCCTCGCAGCTCACCTAAGCGACTTATCGATTAAGGATGCAGATGAAAGAATTTATCAATGTATTCTATCGGTGATTAAGCCTTCTTAGTTTGTAGGCTAATCATTTGCAAGGCGGCTTCGGCACAATCTTTTCCTTTATTACCCGACTTTCCATTCGCACGAGCCATGGCTTGCTTGTGGTTGTTAGTCGTCAATACGCCCAAAATAATTGGAACAGCTTTCGGCTCATGCGATAATGCGCAGAGCGCATCTGTTACGGCATGCGCCAATACGACATCATGCATGGTTTCACCTTTGATGATAGCACCTAAAGTAATGATTGCATCATACTTCTTCTGTTGCATTAAAAAGCGCGTCATATTCGGAATCTCAAAACTTCCTGGCACCATTACTTCAACGATATTTTTACGCACAAGTCCCGCATTGGATAAGGCTTTCACTGTTTCGTTTAGCATCAAGCCAACGACATCCTGATTCCAGTTTGTGTAAACGATTGCAATGCGTGTTGCCTTAAAATTTCCTTTGAGAGAGAGACTACCTTGAGATTTATAATTTGCCATGAATGAGTTCGGTTTAAAAAAAATGACGATTAGTTTTTAAGGCTAATCGTCATCTTGAAAGATTTTATTAAAAATTACATATTTGCATCACAACGCGCGATGAAGGCATCCAACATATTGATTTGTCCGCCATTACCAGCTGCTTTGTTAGTAGAGCTCTGATATAATTCTTTAGCTTTTTGATAGAACGCTTTAGCCTCTGCATACTTTTTATTTACTTCAAAAGCTTGACCCGCTTTCAAGTTGATACGAGGAGCGAAAGCTTCGTTGTCGGTTGCTTCAGCAGCTTGCTTATAAAGATCCAAACCTTTTTCGGTTTGATTCATTTCCATAGCGATATCGCCTAAAAGCTCGTTCTTAGAAGCAGACATGATATCATCAGGTGCTTTGAAAGCATCCAAAGCCGATTCTGCTTTTTTGAAATCGCCACCGTTCAAATAGCACACACCGATGTAGAAATTACAAAGGTTAGCAGCTTTTGTCCAGCCGAACTTATCTTTTACTTTTAGGAAGCCTAGGTTTTTACCGCTACCATTCAAAGCTAATTTGAAAGAATCAGCTTCCAACATTTGTTGCGCCCAGAACATTTTCTTTTGCGCTTCGTTTTCGCGGTTAGCCACCCAAAAGCGACCACCGATGATTAGAAGAATCGCCAACAATACACCACCTACCACATAGTTTACTTGCTTACGATTGTCGTGATAATAATGTTCAAATTTAGAGTAGGTACCTACGATAGATTTTTCGATTTCAGTACCAGCATTTTGCTTGTTTTCGTCTGCCATGATTTATAGCGTTTGTTTGTGTTTTTGATTGTATTAGTCTGTGATAAACGGATAGTCTTCTTGTGCGTAGATGTCTTTCAACAACTCCTCATCAGAAGGGAATGGAGATTCTTCAGCGAAGCGAACACATTCGTCGATTTCAGCTTTGATACCGCCATCGATTTCGTCCAATTGGGCTTCGGTAGCATATTCACGCTCCAAGATCAAACGACGAACCACTTCTACTGGATCTTTCTGCTTATACTCTTCTACTTCTTCCTTGCTACGATATTTAGCAGGGTCGCTCATAGAATGTCCTTTATAACGATACGTCTTGATTTCAAGGAATGTCGGACCAGCACCAGAACGTGCACTGTCAACAGCTTCTTCGATTGCATCGTGAACCGCTTCAGCGCTCATACCATCTACTTGTGCAGAAGGCATATCATAGGCTAAGCCCAATTTTACGATATCATGCACGTTAGAAGTACGCTCAACAGAAGTACCCATTGCATATTCATTGTTTTCACAGATGAAGATGACAGGTAGTTTCCAAAGCATCGCCATATTGTAGGTTTCGTGCAAAGCGCCCTGACGAGCGGCTCCGTCACCGAACATACAAATACAAACGTTATCTGTTCCGTTATATTGTTCTCCGAAGGCAATACCTGCACCGAGTGGAATTTGCGCACCTACAATACCGTGTCCACCAAAGAATTTATGTTCTTTGCTAAAGAAGTGCATGGAGCCTCCTTTTCCTTTGGTACAGCCTGTAGCTTTACCATATAACTCAGCCATACATTCATTTGCGCTCATTCCTTTTGCAAGGGCTAAGCCGTGATCACGATAGGCTGTAATGATTGAATCTTCCGGACGGATAGCGCTCATAATGCCCGCAGCAACGGCTTCCTGACCAATATACAAATGGCAGAAACCACGAATTTTTTGCATGCCATACAATTGACCTGCTTTCTCTTCGAATTTGCGCATGCGTTGCATCAACTCATACCAGTACAAATAAGTATCCTTACTAAATTTGGCGTTGGCCATATACATTAGATTTAGGGTTGACAAATGTAATAAATTTTCTCAGGAATTCAGCCTATTTCTCAAAGCTTTTCCGCCACGAATTATGTACCTTTGGATAGGCAATTTATGAAAAAAAGCGTCTTTTTTATTCTGATTTGGCTTTTGCCAATTCTTATGGGTACAGCCCCCTTGCAGGCGCAATGGCTACGTACTGCCGGAGACGTATTTTCTACAGCCCCCTCCACCCCTATTACCCGCTATATAGGTAAAAACGACCTCGGTCCGATGCCTATTGACACCATAATTAGTAACGCCTCCGCTTCCAAGGGAACGATCAGCTATCAAAATGGGCGGATGCTCTATAACCCTCTTAATGGCGCTAGTGGCTTGGATACTATCCATTTTCAGCTTAGCATTGCTGGTTCGCCTTTTGAAAACGAGCAAAGTGTAGCCATTATTGGCAATTACAACTTCTTAGTCTGCCAAGATGATATTGCCAGCTTAATTCAGAATGACACCGTTTTGATTGATGTGCATGCAAATGACTTTTCGAAGTTCGCCTATAATACCTTCGTCTCACAACCGCCCTTGCATGGCGTTTGCCAAATTCTGAACAATCAGATTCAATATATCCCTAGCGCTAATTTTATTGGAAGGGACAGTTTTCAATACTATACCGCACAAAATAGTGCTCCATTCGACTCTGCATGGGCATGGGTGCGTATCAGCGTTTGTCCGAATGCTACTCCGATCATCACGAGCTCTGTTCCTCAATTTGGCGGCATGCAGTTGAATGTTATCAATTCAAGTGCCTTACAACTTCCGCTATACTACGGCATCATAAATGATACGAACAATAAAGCATACGGCTATAGTGTACAACAAGGCGTGAACAGCTATGCGCAAAGTATGTTTTGGAATACGCCACAAATGAATGGCACACACATCGGATGCGTCTACGTTAGCGATAGCAGAGGTTGCACTTCGCGTACCTGCCTGACTAGCTATATTACAAACTGTAATCCCCCGCCCTCCGCAGCTTTTACTAGCATCTATGACACGATAAATAATCAACTATTCATCAATGCCACCACGCAAAACAATTCCACCTTACATCAATGGGAGTTAAATTTTCAATCGCCTTACCTAATAAATCCAATCTTCTCTGGCACTAATGCCAGCGATAGTATTCAAAATATTTTATTGCCAGGAAATTACACCTTAACACACATCAGCGCTGACATAAGCATGCAGTGTGCAGATACCTCTATTTACAATTTCCAAATTCAACTTACGCAAGCGGATACTTTTTCAGGCTATGCATTCACCGATTTAAATGTAGATGGCTTGTTTCAAAATGGCGAACCTGCAGCGCCTGCTGGAACGATTGTTTGGGTAGCCAATGCGAGTCAGCCTTTGTTTTATCTTAGCCCAGACAATACAGGTTATTTTTCCATCATCTTAAAATCCGACAGTCTGATCTGGGGAACTACCGCAACAAATCTCAACACCATCCAAACCTGTCCGATTCGTCCACTTGTTTATCATACCCCGAAAGGCAAAGGACAATGGAATGTAAAAGGTTTATTATTTGGACTACACCCTGCGGCCTATCATGTACATGGAAAATTGTATGTTGATTTGAATAGCAATAATAGCATTGATAATGGAGAGCCAATTTTAAGAAATCATAGTATTACGATCAAAAACAAATTATTGATTTCAGATTCAGCGGGCATCTATCATTACTTTACTTCGTCGACTAATTCTCTGAGTATTATCCCAAATCCGATACAAAATTTCAACGCAAGCACACAGCTCATCCAGCCATTTGCAGGCATTTCAGACTATCCTGTCGATATTAGTTATATCCCATTGAACGCAAGCTTTAGTAATGGTGCCGTCTTAATCACTGCTGATGAAGATAGCGTTTATAATAGCTCTAGAACCTTCGTCAATCTTCAAAATTATGGAACGCAAGCACTCACTGGAACCGTACGATTAAGTTATCCCGACTCCGTAAAAATACGCTTCGCTAGCGATTCAGCAATTATCGATAGCGTACAACAAGTGGTTTCATGGAAAATCAAAAACCCAATTGCTTGTGCACAAAATAGCACCATGCATATTTGTTGGAACGCGAAGAATCCTACGCAAGTATTAAAATTTGAAGCCTGCTTACAACTAGACAGCCTGCAAGCTGATATCGACACCTTAAACAATCTCGATACTTTAGAAATTCAACTTATAAATCCTAGCTCGAACAGTAAGTGGGCCTCGCCTGTTGGAAAGGGCCCTGCACATTCTATTGCACCTTGGCAAAGCATTCGCTATGGCATCTGTGCAAGAAACCCACTGAATGAACCAGTGATTAATATTACCATCTTAGACACCTTGGATAAAGATTTAAATTATCGTAGCTGGAAGTTCCTTAACAGCAGCTTTCCTCCGTCTTCTATTAGCTTTGAAAACGGGATTGCCACGATTACTTATAATGATATTTTTCAGCAGCCTGGAACTAACGGAAGTATTGAATCGACCTTTAAAGTTAATCCTTGGCCTGGCCTACCTTTGCATAAGCAAATCACGAATACCGCTACCATTTATTGGGATAATCTACAGCATACGCATACCAATAATGTATTCCACACGATTGAATATTTCTTAGGGATTACAAACACAGAAAAGCAATATCAAATCACTATCTATCCGAATCCTGCAAGTGTGCTTGATCAAATCCATATCGGCTCCGAAACGAGCATTAGCAGCATTAAACTGTTTGCGATGAATGGCGTATATATTGGTGAAGAGAAATTGGTCAATGGTAGTTTTACTATTGCGAAGTCGAGATTAAAACCAGGAAGCTATCTAGTACAGCTTTGTGATACAGAAAAGGTGCTTGCAACGAAAACACTTATCCTTGAATAATATGCAGCAACTAGGATTGATTGGTTTTCCATTAGGACATTCTTTTTCTGCGAAGTATTTTAAAGAGAAATTTGAGCGGGAGCATTTGAGTGGATGGAACTATCAAAACTATCCTTTAGCCACTATTTCCGAACTAGCGCCGCTCTTACAAACTGAAAACTTAAAAGGACTAAACGTTACCATTCCTTATAAAGAAGCGGTACTTGCCTACTGTGAGCAGATTGATGCGAAAGCAGCTGCTGTAGGGGCTGTCAACACTTTAGTAAAAACGAAAGAAGGATGGAAAGGCTATAATACAGATATCATTGGTATAGAAAACAGTTTGCTGCCACTTGTTCGTCCGCATCATCAACAAGCACTCATCTTCGGTACCGGAGGCGCCGCCAAAGCAGTCGCCTACGTCTTGCGGCAGATAGGGGTACATTTTCAATTCGTTTCACGCAAGCCTGGTCCACAAGTAATTTCCTATTCCGAACTTTTGTTTAACGATCTGCGCAGTCATAAACTATGGATCAATACAACGCCGGTCGGACAAGCACCTAATACGGAAGAGGTTCTTCCAATCGACTTCTCACAAATTGGAGAGCAGCATTTGTTGTTTGATTTAATTTACAATCCTTCACTCACTTCCTTTTTAAAGCAAGGACAGTTGAAGGGGGCTACGATATTAAATGGAGAGCAGATGTTAGTGGAGCAAGCGGAAGCTGCCTTTAAAATTTGGCAAGCTGCGCTTTAATGCGGCACTTGTAAATCGTCGGCTACAAGGCCATCACGCAAGCGGATGATGCGACGTGCATGACGCGCAATATCTTCTTCGTGAGTAACAAGAATAATGGTATTTCCATTGGCATGTATCTTTTCAAATACCTGCATAATTTCTAAAGACGTCTTGGTATCTAAGTTTCCGGTAGGCTCATCCGCTAAAATGATGGATGGATTATTGACGAGGCTACGAGCGATGGCTACACGCTGAATCTGGCCACCAGAAAGCTCATTAGGCTTATGATGTGCACGATCTTTCAATCCTACTGCTTCAATTTTCTCCCACACAATCGCATCGCGTTCAGAACGCGGTACTCCGGCATAGACTAATGGAAGGGCAACATTTTCGAATGCTGTCAGACGAGGAAGCAAGTTGAAAGATTGAAATACGAAACCGATTTCTTTGTTGCGCAAGCGAGCGAGCTCATTTTCATTTGCTTTGCTGATCGCTTGTCCGTTGATATAATATTCGCCCGAACTCGGACGATCCAAACAGCCTAAAATATTCATGAGTGTCGACTTCCCACTACCACTAGGGCCCATGAGTGCGACATATTCATTTTTCTGGATATCGAGTGTAATGCCTTTTAAAACGGGGACCGCAGTCTTCCCGAGATAATATTCCTTGACGATATTTTCTAAAGTGATTACAGCCACGCTTATTTCTTTGTAAGAACTTTAGGTACTTTAAAATAGTCGGAATCCTTACTAGGCGCATTTTTCAAAGCATCCGCTTTAGTGATGGTTTGTTCTTGAACATCCGGACGAGCGACGCTCCAATCCTCGTTCATATACACTAAAGGTTCCACGCCTGAGGTATCTAATTTTTGCAATTGCTCCACAAAAGCAAAGATCTTGTTAAGGTCGTCCTGAATGGCGCCTTGTTCTTGCTCATTAAACTCTAAGCGAGCTAGATGACTTAAACGATCGATGAGGTCTTTATCTGCTTTCATACAATTCTTTACTACAAAGTACGTTAATTTTTGGGAAAGTCTTATTTCTTCGCGGCTTCCTTTTTCTTAATTCGTTCTAATGCCGATTTCGCCTTCTGCTCTAGTCCATTTTTAAAGTCGACATTTTTAGAATCGATACAAGCTTGAAGATATTTTTTGGCTTTAGCGAGCTCTCCTTTTTCTTCATAGATCAGCCCGAGGTTGAGGGCTGCACTCGCTTCAAACCATTGTGGCAAGCCGGCTCCGAGCAGCATTGCTGTTTCGAAATAAGGAATAGCTTTATCTACTTGTCCCCATTCTTGATAGATTCTACCTGCTCTATAGACAAATTCAGCTTGTTCTTTTTTTGCTTTGAATTCATTGGATTTATGACCCGCGAGTTCGTTGATCGCCTTCTGATAATAGCCTCCATCGCAGAGCAAACGTGCACGCAGCAATAATACATTTGGGACATCCTTAGCTTCTGCCTCGCGAAGTGCCTGACGGTCGGCGTCGACTTCGGTATGACCGATAGTTTTAACGCGAGCCATATTCTTTTTAAAGCCTTCGTTATCGCCTTTTAGTAAGTAGCTCCAGGCCATTTTCTGACAAGCATCTTTAAGAAAGTTACGACGTGATTTATCTTTCAGAAAACGTTCGAAATAGGTCTCTGCATCTGGATCTAAGCGACGCAACTTACCCATTCCGGTGAGATAATCGAGATAGACAAAAGGGGTATACGCCGCTCCCTTCGGTCGCGCGTTTAAGACATTCAAACCTTCTTCATTATAGTTATTGGCGTAAGCCACGACAGTCGCTAGATAAGTATAGAGTAAGTTATCTGGATGTTGCTGCTGAAGCGCTTTTGCTTCAGCCCAGGCTTTTTTCTTTTCATTCGACATGTACAAAAGACCATAGACATAGATAAAGTCGAGCTCTTCGGCACAATAGAAGTTGTTCTTTTTTACAAAGGCTTTCGCTTGATACAACTCATTCATCCCTTGTTGCAAATTACCCTCATAGCCCATTAAATTGACTGCCCAACGATATTTGGCAGGGACGGTTCCGATCAGACAATGCATGAGTCCTAGTCCGATTAAATTCGGAGCGAAGCCGGGAAATTTACGTTTATTGTCTTCTAGCTGACTGTAGGCTTTCTGCACATGATAACCAGCCGACATGAGTTCGCCCATTTTCGCTTGGCAGACGGCGAGTTCCAATTGCATTTGCGCCATAAGGTAGAGGCGCATAGGTGCTTTAGGATCTGTCTTTTCTATACGTTCATAGTTCTTATCGAAGTTGACCTCTACGATACTAAAATCGGCGTCGCGTTCTTCGATAAAGAAGCGCATGAAATCGGCATTGTGACGAAGATAGCCGTTGACAGCATTATCCTTTTCTGCCTTTTCGAAGGCGGCTAATGCTGCAGGGACATTGTTAAGACGTAGGGAGATAATTTCCGCATAGACCTTTCTTGCGGCAGGCGTAAACTCAATGGAGAGGTGCGCTTGAGCCTTACTGAAAATAAGAATGCTCCCAATAAAAATTGGAAGCATTCGAAGGAAAATATTTCGCGGAGATAACCGCATAAACTTATTGAGCCAATGATTCGTCTACCAAAATACGACCGCAATGTTCGCACAAGATTACCTTACGGTGTTGACGAATTTCGATCTGACGTTGCGGCGGGATACGGTTGAAGCAACCACCACAAGCATCACGTTGAACAGTAACTACCGCAAGACCGTTTTTGTAGTTACGACGAATTTTGTCATAACCCATCAACAAACGTTCTTCAATCGAAGTACGTGCTTCGTTCGCTTGTTCGTTTAATTCGAACTCTTCTGCTTCTGTTTCAGAGATTACGTTTTCTAATTCAGACTTTTTAGTCTTTAAGAATTTCTCTTTATCCTTGATATTCTTTTGCGCTTCTTCTAGAGCAGTTTGTTTAGCACTAACTGTTTCTACATAATCCTTCGCACGCTTTTCGTTCAGTTGAGACTCCAACTTCGCCATTTCGATTTCTTTAGAAAGCGCATCGAATTCACGGTTGTTCTTAACGTTATCTTGTTGTTTTTCGTACTTCTTCACTTGAGCTTCTGCCTCTTTCTTTGCTGCTTTGTAGTTCGCAATTACTTGTTCAGCATCTGCTAAATCTTGTTCCAAATGGGCGATACGAGTTTTCAAACCTTCTAATTCATCCTCCAAATCTCTTACTTCCATTGGCAATTCGCCGCGGATGGTTTTGATTTCGTTGATTTTAGCATCGATTTGTTGCAAGGTGAACAAAGCACGCAATTTTTCTTCAACGGGGATTTCTTTTTGGACAGCCATTATAGAAAATTTATAGGATTAGTATTGATTGAGCTAATTTGGAGGGCGAAGTTAGGAAATTTTTCTCTAATTATTCGTTCAAATATAGCGTAAGTATATTGTTCACTCTCGAAATGCCCTATATCAGCCAAAAGTAATTGATTATCAGCATCGAAAAACTCATGATATTTAATATCTGCCGTCACATAAACATCGGCTCCGGCACTTTTAGCCGTCTCGATTAAAAAGCTTCCCGATCCACCACAAAGGGCGATTTTTTGCACCTTTTTTCCTAAAACAGGGGTATATTTCAGTGTTTTTAGCTGAAAAACCTCCTTTAATCGCTCTAAAAAGCTGATTTCATCCATCGGCTCCGCTAGATTTCCGATCACACCCAGTCCTACTTCACTGTACTCATTTTTCACGGGATGGATTTCATAGGCTGGCTCCTCATAAGGATGATTTGCCTTCATCGCAGCAATCACCATTCCTAGGCGTGCATTATCGACAATCACCTCTACTTTCTCTTCGGGTTCGGTATGCCACTCCCCTTTTTTACCTACAAAAGGCTGCGCTTGTTCGTTAGCACGAAAGCGTCCTTCCCCCATGCTGCTAAAGCTACAACTGTCGTAGTCGCCAATTTTACCAGCGCCTGCGGCAGCGAGTGCCTCACGGAGGGCGTCTGCACTTGCTTTAGGAATATAGGTCACCAATTTATTCAAATGACCGCTTTCTGCCTTTAATATGCGAGTGTCAATCAATCCTATACGATTGGCCATTTCGAAGCTCACGCCACCCTTTACCTTATCAAGATTTGTATGACAGGCATAGATGGCTATTTTATTTTCGATCGCCTTTAATAAGGTACGCTCCACATAATTCTTTCCAGTAAACTGCTTCAGTCCTTTGAAAACAATCGGATGATGCGCGATTATTAAATTACAATCCTTTGCAATCGCCTCGTCGATTACTGCTTCGGTACAATCTAATGTAAGCAAAGCGCCATGGATAGGCATTTCTGGTCTACCATAGATCAGTCCGCTGTTATCATACGACTCTTGATAGACGCGCGGAGCGAAGTCTTCAATGGCCGTCATAATATCGCGTAGGAGTATCGACATAACTAAAATTTAGGCGGGTTGATCTGGCACATCCATCATGAGGAAGGCTTTGATAAAACCGTCGAGATCTCCATCTAGAACAGGTTGTACGTTACCGACTTCATAATCTGTGCGATGATCTTTTATCAATTTATAAGGATGCAAAACATAGGAACGTATTTGCGAGCCCCACTCAATTTTCTTTTTCGTAGAGTTGAGTTTATCTCTTTCTTCGTTACGCTTACGAAGTTCTAGTTCATAGAGCTGGCTCTTCAACATTTTCATCGCGCGTTCACGGTTGCCCATCTGAGAGCGTTCTACCTGACAAACGACTACGATACCTGTTGGCTTGTGTGTCAACTGTACTTTCGTTTCTACCTTATTGACGTTCTGTCCGCCGGCGCCGCCGCTTCGCGAGGTTTGCAGCTCGATATCGGCTTCGTTGATTTCAATTTCGATTGTATCATCGACCATTGGATAGACGAATACGGAGACGAAAGAGGTATGGCGACGAGCGTTGGAGTCGAATGGCGAGATGCGAACCAATCGGTGCACCCCACTTTCACTCTTCAAGAATCCATAGGCGAATTCCCCTTCGATTTCGAGGGTCACCGATTTGACGCCGGCGACATCTCCATCTTGAAGATCTGCTTCTGTTACCTTATAGCCTTTCTGTTCGGCGAAGCGCAGATACATACGCATCAACATAGAAGCCCAGTCGCAACTTTCCGTTCCGCCGGCACCTGCATTGATGGTAAGCACACAACCCATCGCATCTTCCGATTTGTCGAGTGTAGCCTTGAATTGTAAGTCTTCGATTTCGTTAATCGCCTTTTGATAGGCTGCATCCACTTCTTCCTCCGTCACATCACCGGCTTGTTGAAAGTCGTAAAGCACGGCTACGTCATCTACTGCAGTCTGCGTTTGGTTATAGGCGTTGATCCAGAAAAGCTCTGTTTTGATCGATTTCATGATGCCTTCTGCACGCTTAGCATCCGACCAGAAGTCGGGTGCTAAGGTGAGGGCTTGTTCTTGACGATGTTTATCGACACGAGTGTCGATGTCAAAGAAACCGCTTTAAAGCCGCGGTGCGCTCCTGTATATGTTTCAGGTTATCTGCTGTCATTCAATAAAATTATTTAAACGCGTTGATACCAGTCACATCCATACCAGTGATTAGTAAATGGATATCGTGTGTACCTTCATACGTCACTACTGACTCTAAGTTCATCATATGACGCATAATGCTGAATTCTCCGGTGATACCCATACCACCGTGGATTTGACGAGCTTCGCGAGCCACGTTCAACGCCAATTCTACGCTATTACGTTTAGCCATAGAGATTTGTGCAGGGGTTGCACGGTTCTCATTTTTCAAAGTACCCAAACGCCACATCAACAATTGCGCTTTCGTGATTTCAGTGATCATTTCAGCCAATTTCTTTTGTGTCAATTGGAAACCTGCGATAGGTTTACCAAACTGCACACGATCTTTTGCATAACGCAAGGCAGAATCGTAACAGTCTAATGCCGAACCTAAAGCACCCCAAGCGATACCATAACGTGCAGAGCTCAAGCAACCTAATGGTCCTTTCAAACCTTTCACGTTCGGCAAGATATTTTCTTTTGGAACTTTTACATTATCGAAAACCAATTCGCCGGTAGCTGAAGCGCGTAAGCTCCATTTGCCATGTGTTTCAGGCGTTGTAAAGCCTTCCATACCGCGTTCTACGATCAAACCTTGGATTTCACCTGCTTCATTCTTCGCCCAAACAATAGCCACTTGCGCGAACGGAGCGTTAGAAATCCACATTTTCGCACCATTCAAAATCACATGGTCGCCTGCATCTTTGAAATTAGTAACCATCGATCCTGGATCGGAGCCGTAGTTTGGTTCGGTAAGACCGAAACAACCCAACCATTCACCAGAAGCTAGTTTTGGCAAATACTTACGACGTTGCTCTTCAGAGCCATACGCGTAGATAGGATACATTACTAAAGAACCTTGTACAGAAGCCGTTGAACGGATGCCGCTATCACAACGTTCTAATTCCATCATCATCAAACCGTAGGAGATTTGATCTAATCCGCCTCCACCGTATTCCACAGGGATCGTCGGACCAAAGCAACCCATTTCGCCTAAGCGTTTTACCAAATGTTGTGGGAACTTCGCTTGTTGAGCGTAATCTTCGATGATAGGACTGATTTCAGCCTTTACGAAATCGCGAACAGATTGGCGGATCAGCTTATGCTCTTCCGTCAATAATTCGTCCATCAAATAATAATCGTGGTATTGAAACTTATCGGTGTACATAGTAAAAGGTTTAAATGTATTATTCAGCTAAGTATTTGAAGAAATAAGGAATGGTTTCGATGCCTTTGAAGTAGTTGAAGACATGATAGTGTTCGTTTGGAGAGTGCAATGCATCGCTATCCAAACCGAAGCCCATCAAAACTGTTTTCAAGCCAAGCACTTCTTCGAACAAGGCAACGATAGGAATAGAACCGCCTCCACGTGTTGGGATTGGCGCCTTTCCGAACGTTGTTTCGATGGCACGGTGAGCTGCTTTATAGGCTTTAGAATCTGTAGGTGTTACTACAGGTTCGCCACCATGATGCGCTGTAACTTTCACTTTTACCGTATTCGGAGCGATTGCTTCGAAATGTTTGGTGAACAAAGCAGCGATTTCATCAGAGCTTTGATTAGGTACTAAACGCATAGAGATTTTTGCGAAGGCTTTAGAAGGCAATACCGTCTTTGCACCTTCTCCTGTATAACCACCCCAGATACCATTTAGTTCTAAAGTAGGACGGATTCCTGTGCGTTCGATGCTGCTATAGCCTTTCTCGCCCCACAAAGATTCAACGCCTAGGTCTTTTGCATATTCAGCATCATCCCAAGGTGTCTTCGCCATTTCAGCGCGTTCTTCGGCAGAAAGATTCACTACTTTATCATAAAAACCTTGAACGGTGATATGATTATTTTCATCATGGCAAGAAGCGATCATTTTAGCCAAAACAGTGATTGGATTGGCAACTGCGCCACCATATACACCACTATGTAAATCGCGATTAGGGCCAGTTACTTCCACTTCCATATAAGCCAAGCCACGTAAACCAACTTCGATAGAAGGGTTTTCCATAGAAAGCATAGAAGTATCTGAAACCAATACTAGATCGGATTTTAAACGCTCTTTATTTTCACGAAGGAAGGTACCCAAGTTACTACTACCCACTTCTTCTTCTCCTTCGATCATGAATTTCAAGTTGCAGGTCATCGTATTCGTACGCATCATCGTTTCGAATGCTTTCACATGCATGTAGAACTGTCCTTTATCGTCGGCGCTACCGCGAGCGTAGATTTTTCCATCGCGGATGGTAGGCTCGAACGGAGGCGTATGCCACAATTCTAATGGATCAGCAGGTTGAACGTCGTAGTGACCATATACCAAAACGGTAGGCCAAGCGGCATTCATTATTTTTTCACCGTAGACAATTGGATGTCCGGCTGTCTTACAAATTTCAACTTTATCAGCACCTGCTTCACGAAGACGAGCAGCTACTTCTTCGGCACAACGTTCTGTGTCGGCGTTAAAACGGCTGTCGGCACTTACAGATGGGATGCGCAACAAATCCATCAATTCATTGAGGAAACGATCTTTGTTTTCCTCCTGGTAATTTTTCCAAGCTTCCATTTTATTGGGTAATTTAGGACGATAAAGGTAGCAAAATTCTCCCTTTTTAGAAGGAATTTTGGGCAAAGCTTGTGCTTTTGTCTTACTTTTGCACTTCTTGTTTAAACATATTTCAGATTATGGCTAAAAGAACTAAAATCAAAGACATTCTTGCTTCGGAGCAACACGACTATCAAGCAACGGTAATGGGATGGGTACGTACTTTTCGTAACAACCAATTTATCGCGTTAAATGACGGTAGCACGAACGCTAATTTGCAGATTGTCGTTGATTTTAATACGATGGAAGAGGCTACGTTAAAGCGTATCACGACAGGTGCGGCCTTATCTATTGCGGGTAAAATTGTCCCTTCACAAGGTAAAGGACAGAAATATGAACTTATCTGTGAAAACTTAGAAATATTAGGCGATTGTGATGCGGAGAAATTCCCGTTACAACCGAAAAAACACTCTTTGGAATTCCTTCGCGAGATTGCGCATTTGCGTTTCCGTACGAATACCTTCGGAGCGATCAACCGCGTTCGTAATACCCTTTCTTACGCTATTCACGAGTATTTCCAAAGCCGTGGCTTTGTCTATTTACATACACCTGTTATCACCGCTTCCGATGCGGAAGGTGCTGGACAGATGTTCAGTGTTTCTGTTCTGGATAAAAACAACCCGCCACGTAACGAAGACGGGAGTATCAACTATAAAGAAGATTTCTTTGGTCGCGCTACCAACCTTACCGTTTCTGGTCAGTTGGAAGCAGAATTAGGTGCGATGGCTTTGAGTGAAGTCTATACCTTCGGACCAACATTCCGTGCAGAGAATTCGAATACTACGCGTCACTTGGCAGAATTCTGGATGATTGAACCAGAAGTTGCGTTTAATGATTTGAACGACAATATGGATTTGGCAGAAGGTTTGTTGAAATTCTGTATTGAACAAGCGATGTCGAAGAATGCGGATGATCTGGCGTTCTTAGATCAACGTTTGGCAGAAGAAGAGAAGCAAAAGCCGATGAACGAGCGCAGTGAAATGGGGCTTTTAGAAAGTTTACAATTTGTAGCCAATAACGAATTCGTTCGTTTGACTTATACCGAGGCGATTGATATTTTACGTGAGTCGACGCCTAACAAGAAGAAGAAGTTCGCCTATCCTGTTGATGCATGGGGTGTTGATTTACAAAGTGAGCACGAGCGTTATTTAGTAGAGAAGCATTTCAAACGTCCGGTTATTTTAACAGACTATCCAAAAGATATCAAAGCATTCTACATGCGTATGAACGAAGACGGTAAGACGGTTCGTGCGATGGACATTTTGTTCCCTGGCATCGGCGAGATCGTTGGTGGCAGTCAGCGTGAAGAGCGTTTACATTTGCTCGAGCAACGTATGGAAGAGATGCATATCCCTGCCGAAGAGATGTACTGGTATTTGGATACACGCCGTTTCGGTACTTGTCCGCATGCCGGCTTTGGCTTAGGCTTCGAGCGTTTGGTATTATTCGTTACAGGTATGGGTAATATCCGCGACGTGATTCCATTCCCACGTTATCCGAAGAATGCAGCTTTTTAAATTAAAAATTAAAGATTAAAAATTAAAAATTGGGAAACCATTTTAAAT
>JAPJNH010000070.1 GCA_026461075.1 Chitinophagales bacterium | reverse complement strand
GAGCATAGGTACTAATTGGCTTAACTATTAATTGCGTATGTACGATTGAATCACAAGCGACAAAAGAAACGAGCGTATCTGAATAGTTACCGCTCACGTTATAAGCATGCGTACCAATCGTTAATTGCTGTCCTTGACAGATCGAGACAGTTTGATTAGTATGAACAGTGGCGTACAATTTTATATTCGTATGAATAATGGAATCGCAATTATATTTATTGACTAAAGTATCGTGATATAATCCTGTTTGCGAATACGAGTGTATACCTACTTGATATATGGTGCCGGAGCATATATTAATATTTTTATTAATTATATTTCTTGGTTTAACAATCAGATTGGTCGTTACAATCGAATCGCAGGAAAGGTAATTAATTAAGGTGTCCTTATAAACACCAGAACTAGTGTAGGTATGATTTCCAATATGAACATTTTGCCCCGAACAAATTGAAATAAATTGATTTTTAGAAGAAATTGGACGTACTGTCAAATTACTAGTAAGGATAGAGTCACATCCCCAATGATTAATTAGCGTATCCTTATAAACACCAGAAACTGTATAGGTATGTGTTCCGATAATTAGTGGATGGTTGACGCAAATAGTCAGCGTTTGTGCTTTAAAGGTCTTGCTCTTAATAATCAAATTAGTTGTAACGAAGGAATCGCAGGTAAAGTGATTGATTAAGGTATCATGATAAGTACCTGCGATTGTATAGTTATGAATACCTACTGCTACCCCATTTCCTTGACAAACGGAGACATTGTTTATAGACGAACTATTAGTACCAGCTAATACGGTAGTATGAATGACAGAATCACACAACAAATAAGTTTGAAGTGTATCATGATATAAACCTGGCGTTGAATAAACATGTATGCCTACCGTAACAGGTCCGCTGCAAAGGTATTTCGTTTGGTTAATCACTTTCGGCGATCCGATTTTTAACTTGGTAATAATAATGGAATCGCAACCAAATTTATTGACAAAGGTATCTCGATAAACCCCTGTTGAATTGTAACTATGTGGACCAACAGTTATGGTAGTTGGGGCACAGAAATGAAAATTATTGGTAAAAGTTTGGGATGGCAAGACTGTCAGTAATGAAAACACTATTGAATCACAACCTGTCGAAGCAGTAATTGTATCAATATAAAATCCACTAATTGTATGAGTATAAGGACCAACCTGTAAAGGGTGATTACTACAAGTTGTAATTATTTGATTGGCATACTGCGTAGGATTCCATGAAAGCCCTGTAGTTACGATGGAATCACAACCGGAATAGGAAGGAATGGTATCGTAATAGTAGCCCAAATTCGAATAGGTATGCGTACCTACAGTAACACTCGAGCCTTGACAAATAGTAAAGGTTTGTCCGAAAGACTTATATGGAATAACCGCTAGGTAGGTGGTGACAACAGAATCACATCCATATCGATTTATTAAATGGTCGATGTAAATCCCAGAAGTACTATGTTGGTAAGGTCCAACATTAATGGGGTGATTAAAACAAGTTGTTAGGTTCTGTGTAAAATAAGATTTAGGATAGAAATTCAAATTCGTAGTTACAACAGAATCGCAGTATACATAGTTATATAATGTATCTACAAATGTTCCGTTGACATAATACGTTTTGCTTCCTACAATGATTGGTGATCCGCTACAGCCAGACAAATTCTGCGTATGAGCCGATGCGTTACCGACAATAATATTTGAATGAATAATTGAATCACAACCATAGAAGCTAACCAAAGTGTCATGATAATTGCCTGTTGTATAATAAAAATGATTTCCAATATGAACCGCATTCCCAGAACAGATTGCATAGGTCCTTGTCAGATTATATTTTGGACGAACAGTCAATTTCGTCGTCCAAACAGTCACGCAGCTGCCTTGGTAAATGGTATCTAAGTAAGTACCTCCAACCGTGTAATAATGATTTCCAAAAGATATACCCTGTCCGGCACAAACACTAAAACTTTGGCTGGTATAAAATATACTTCCACTAAAAGCCACTGTTTTAGAAGGCCCACCACACGTGATATTAGCGTATACCGTAATGGAATAGAGATGATTGGGCAGTACACCAACGATTGTATCGGCGTTTTTAATAGAATTTTTTAGAATCTTGAGAGTGGTATGTGTGGTACTATCACGCCAGATATACAAATAAGTTGAATTGGGATCGTAATTCAAAATTTTACAGATTCCAAGATTCGGACATTGCATACTTGTTTGTAGTTGGATACCACCCACATTACAATTGTAAGGTATTTGTTTAACCGCAACGAAACTATCACCACAGATATAGAGATTGCGAGAGCTTCTGTCCAACTTCACATCATAAACTTTGCGTCCTAATACACCTGTTAGCGTAATATCAGGTAAGCTTAAAAAATTGGTTCCATTAAAACTCAAAACATTGACAGCGCCATTATTTCCTCCAATATAAACGCGATTACAATGATCAGAAGCAATTCCTCCTTGACGTTTCAAGGAATAGCCTGGCATACTCACACCTGCACTAACGAAAGCTCCGGTACTTTTGTCATAAGCAGCGAGGTTTTGCCCATCATAATAAAAGACGTAGAAATCATTTACGTCTATTGCATTAAAGCCATTAGATGCGAATGCAGCAACATAGGGTTTATTATCCGATTCTGACATGGAAGACCATCCGGTAGGCACATTCCAAACGTTTCCATTATAAGAACTATTCAAGCGATACAAATGATTATCTACCGAAAGGGTTGGGCCAGAGGCCACTAAGGCATAAAGATTTCGATTCTCATCCAATACACTCGAGATAACATCCTGTGAATACCCTTGCGGAAACACGCTGGAAGGGACACCTGTAAAATTGACCGCACTAAAGTTGCCCAAGGTATCTATGGAACCGCAGTTTTGATTCGAATAAGTAGACCCACCCATTCCAAAAACAGATTTATTTCTGCAATCAAAAGCCATGTCCCATAATTCACAAAAACTAGAATTTGCTACGGAGACGTAATTGTTATAAACTCCATTTGAATCGATTCGAATAATTCGCGTACCAATTGAATTTTCAAAACCTTGTCCACAATAAACTTTACCACTGGTCTTGTCCACAATAAAATTACCAGGAGAACCATTCGAACCTTTACTTTCCCAATTCACGCTTGGAACACTCCCCATAAAGGTCCATTTATGAAGTCCATTCGGAGCATACTTAGCGATTCTTTGATTTTGAGGATTGGTAAAGTTGGCACTACCACCTCCGAAGACAAATACGTTTCCTACATAATCATAATCGACATCTAAGGCCTTAGAACCACCCGGACCACCACTTCTCATCGTATTTATCTGCGTCACAAAAGGATCGATCACAAAGGATTTTGAAGAATCCAGGTTTAAAGCAATATCAATACTTAAATTATTATTCGTATAGACATACTTTGATGGAATTGACTGACCTGTTTGATGAACCTGCAAGCCCGCTTCAATTAAGGTATCATTCCCTTGAGAGATGATAAAACTATTCAACTGTTTGTTGGAAAGTTTCGTGCCCGGATTATATTGCCAATTAATTTTATACCAATCAAAGCCCTTTTCACAATTAAATTGATAATGTACTCCACCAGTTACAGGAATATCAAAAACTAAGTCCGCTCCTTGATAAAATTGAGAATAGACAATCTGTGCATAGCCAGCAGAATTAAACTGAGGATCACCATAAGTAAAATAATGCGAGGCTTTGTTTTGTCCTACAGGCACTACCCTATTTACATTCAGCCATTTTACACGTATACAATTATAAGTAATTTTAGCCTTTTCAAATCGTTCTTCTTCCCATTGAGCGTCCTTGGAAAGCTTACGTTTGAGTACGTTAATCCATTCTAACTTTTCTTTATTTATGCTTAGGTGACTGAATCTAATCACAAATCCATCTGACAGAAAATAAAAAGCATCCTGCCCATTTTCTACGGCAAAATAAATGGAGTCTTTTCCCGAGCAAGCAAGATCATGAAACTGCCCATGATTCTCAATAAAAAAATTCGTTTCAAACGGATTGGTTTTTACAAAATCTTGCGCGCTTAATGCTCCATTCATTAAGAACAGGACTAGAGCAATAAAAACGCGACCCATTAATGATTTAAACGTAAAAAACATCTTATCCAAAGATAAACATTTCGTCCATTTTATTCTTGCTCGAATCAAATGGAAATTCAAGTGAAATTGAGTACTTTTGAAGAAATACACTTTTGTCAAAATGAGCTCGTCAACGCCT
>JAPJNH010000069.1 GCA_026461075.1 Chitinophagales bacterium | reverse complement strand
CCTTCACGCGGCATGGCTGGTTCAGACTTGCGTCCATTGACCAATATTCCTTACTGCTGCCTCCCGTAGGAGTCGGGCCCGTGTCTCAGTGCCCGTGTGACTGGTCGTGCTCTCACACCAGTTACTGATCGCAGGCTTGGTGGGCCGTTACCCCGCCAACTACCTAATCAGCCGCACACCCATCTTCAACCGACGTATCTATAATAATAAAGTGATGCCACTTCATTATGTTACGGAGTATTAATCTCTCTTTCGAGAGGCTATTCTCCAGTTGAAGGAAGGTTGTGTACGTGTTCCGCACCCGTTTGCCGGTCGCCATCAAACTGTATTGCTACAGTTCATGCTGCCCCTCGACTTGCATGTATTAAGCCTGCCGCTAGCGTTCATCCTGAGCCAGGATCAAACTCTCCATTGTAAGAAAAGTTTGTCGAAGCTCTATAAAGATAAAACTTGACGTTTATTAAATGTTGTTCAACTCTGTGCTAAGGTTTAACCTTACACTTGTTGTTTCGCATCCAATACTTCAAAGAACTTTGTTTTTTTGTGGAGTGCAAAGGTATGATGAGTTTTTCATTTCACCAAATTTTTCTTAAAATATTTTTAGAAAAATTTTCTCAACCTTAGATCCTATTTAATAGTGGAAGTTTTCATTCGCTGTAAAAACAGCACCTTCATTTCTATTTGTTACTTCGTTTGTAACACCCTTTGTTTTTATCGGGGGTGCAAAGATATGATGAGTTTTTCATTTCACCAAACTTTTTTCAAAAAAATTTTTAATTTTTTCTCGAAGCTTTTTATCTGATTTCAAATAGTGGAAGACTTTCAATGCCGTATATTCGGCGTCCTCGTTGCTATCTCTGTTACTTCGTTTGTAACACCCTTTCTCGAAAGCGGAGCGCAAAGGTATGATGAGTTTTTCATTTCACCAAATCTTTTTGAAAATATTTTTTATTTTTTTTCAAGCTCTGATTTCAAAGAAACTGGAAGACGTTCTGACTATATATATAGTGTCTTCGGTTATTTCGTTTTATCACTCGTTTGTGATAACCCTTTCGTTTTAACGGGATGCAAAGATAAGCACACTTCTTCCGTTTATGCAAACTTTTCTTTCACTTTTTTTAATAAAAACTTCAGATTAGATCTCAAACCTTTTGTACAAAGGCATCTTAATTGATGCAATAAAATTTCTATTCGTGCTAAAAAACCGCCTTTTTACAAAATAACGGCGACAAAACCCTTCTTCACCTTCCAATCACCCTTGCTACCCCAGCGATAACGCAAGGCATAGTCATAGGTACCCTTTTCTACCAAACTGCCGTTGAAACGCCCATCCCAAGCTGATTTCGGATCGTTTGTTTTATATACCAACTGTCCCCACCTATTATAAACCGACAATTCATAATCCCCACTAAAATTAGGCGTCAACAATTTAAACGTCTCGTTTATTCCATTAGCATCCGGTGAAAACGCCGTCATGAAGGTTAATTCAGGCGGACTTACCCATAAATTCATCGTATCTGAATCCGTACACCCGATACCATTGCTTACAGTAAGTATATAAGCGGATTCTCGTTCTATCGTTATTTGTGCAACTAAACTTGTACTATTATTAATTCCCCAGCTAGGCGACCATTGATAGGTAGAGCCGGCCATACACCCTGTGCATCCTCCATTTAAAGCAAGTACATCGCCATAATAGCCAAAAAGATCCGGTCCTGCGTCAGCAACGGGTGGATTTGTAACAGTTACTTTAATATAGGCAGTATCTGGCGGACAGTTAATTCCTTCTGAGGCGACAGAAACGCCATAGGTGGTGGTGTTTGTCGGACTAGCAAGAACTGAAGAGTTATTATTTACGTTCAAACCGCTGGATGGAAACCAAATATAAGTATCTCCACCACCTGCACTAAGAGGGACAGGCTGACCACCCTTACAATAAACAATATCATCGCTTACCATTGCATTAGCGCCACTGACCACTTTTACGAATACAGTGTCTGTAGCCGTACATCCGAGGGTATCTATTCCATTAAGCACAAAATTTTGAGAGGCATTCAACACAGAAACTGTTGGATTCGGTGAATTTGCACCGCTCATACCTGCAACGGGCACCCAATTATAGTTGAGTCCGCCACTTCCAAAAAGCGTAATGCCAGAACCTTTACAAATAGAAGTATCTCTTCCGGCATTGATACCGGCCATTTGCTTATCGTTTACAATGACTAAATTAGCGAGGGTAGCTCCGGTAGAACCAGGCTGTGCACCGGCACTACTACCATTACAGGTAGAATTTACACTACTGAATATCCCCGCAATACCGCCTAAAACATTCGTTGAGGCATTTATAGAAAGCGTGGCACCGCTATACCATACTATTCCACCGCCACCACCACCGCCTGGTCCATGACAATTTGCGTTATTATTCGTCACATTTCCCCCATTTCCACCTTTCGCATTAATATCGACTGCGGTAGTAATTGTGCCTACATCCATTAAAACTGTGCCACCGCCACCACCCCCACCTGCACCATCAAAGCCTGCTATCAATGTTTGATCAGCACCATTTGCGCGCAGTTTATTATTATTCCCAGATAAAAAGCCTGCTTTTAAAAAGATGATTCCACCTCCGTTTGCGCCGTCTGTAGCTTGAATTGAATTATCCTGATGGCCGGCGCCGGCGCCGCCGCCCATGAATACCTTTTGCGAGCTATTACTATATAGACAGGGGCGACCGCCTTGGCCACCTTGCACAGAGCCTGGGCAAGCCGACATTTGATTACCCCCATTTCCTCCTAAAGAGAATCCTGCTCCACCTGCGCCACCCGAATTTATCTGATTTCCGCCACCGCCACCGTTGGCATTGGCACCACGCGCATATTCTTTATTACTCTTGTATTTGGCAATCCCCTCCCCTTTCATTGCGCCATTGGCTGTTGTTGCAGAAGTATAGTACGCTGTAAAACCGCAATTGGCGGCACTATAGTTCAAAACATTGGCATTCTTAGATCCGCCCCTGAAGCCCATTCCATTGACCTCAAGATTATCATTCATATATAAAGTATCTGTCAGTTCCATTGCCAGAACGCCTCCCGTTGCGCCATTCCATGCTTGACAGGTCACAGGACCAATCGTTGAGGCATTCCTATAAATTGGAACGCTTATCAACTGCACCTTATCTGCTACGGTATAATGTCGAGTAATTACATATTTCAGCTTCACCGTATTGCCCGACGTGGAGGCTACCTCATTAAATTCATAGTTACCACAATTGCGATAGTCGATTACAGTACCGAAGAGAAAATTATTCGATGAATCGATCACTGCGCCCTGCATTTGAATGATTAAGACTTTCGTACCAGGAACAAAAGGGGCTGTATTGGTGGTGTAGATATTACGTTTGCAGATATTAATGGAGTCAACTGCTGCGTAATTATTGATAACCCCACTTATATACGTTATTTGCGCTTCTGCCTGATTCAGGCAAAGAAACTGCATAAAGCATAACAATGCGAGCAGCAAATAAATTTTAAGGGGGATTAGTCTTGCTGACATAACGACCCTAAAATACTAAATAAACGAAGAGTAAAAAAATTAATCGTTAGCTACTGGCTTAAACTGCTCGAAGGCTTGGTTGCAATCTTTACAAAAGTGAATTGCTCTGCAAAGTGTGTATCCAAAAGGGATTTGTAAGAAGGTGTTCACGCCTCCGCAACGTGGGCACGGCACGCCCAATAGCATCTCGCGATCAACTTCGGCAGTAACTTTTGGCGGAGGAGCAATTCCTGCTTCCTTTAAACGCTGCTTGCCTAATTCACTAATGCGGTTCGTGTTCCAATGAATGTCGGTATCGACTACCACTTCGCAATGGATATCAGCTAATTTCTCTTGCAGCTGCTCTTTAATCATTTTCTGAATAAAGGAGGTAGCTGGGCAAGCGGCATAGGTAGGTATCATATGTACCACAACCGCGTTTTCACTTTGCGGTACGATAGCTGTAATCATTCCCAAATCGATTACCGATAGCGCGGGAATTTCAGGATCGTAAATAGCACTCAGGATTTCTTTAACGCGTTCTTCAAGCATAATCTACAATTACCAAGTTGCATTGGGATCGGTAGAGGAAACCTCTCTCATTTCATGCATCATTGGAGCAAAATGTTCTGTATGCTGCTTTTGACGTCCGCCAAAAATTGGCTTCACATTTAAATCAGGCATTTTCAAATTTGCTTGCGCAATGATAGGTGTAATTCTTTCTAGCCATTTTGCCTTCAAGACTTCTTCGCCAGGGAAAACGCCTTCTGCAATCACTTCACTTTCTCCTTCATAAGATTCAAACAAGCCAAGAGCATAAGGGAAGGCTGCATCTAAGGCCTTTTGCATGCGTGTATTTGATTCTTCGCTTCCTTGACCCAATTGAATCATGAAACTTTCTGCGTGCATGGTATGATATTTCAATTCTCCTTTGAACTTTTTAGCCATATGGGCTAAAGGGGCAAAGCTTGAATTCAACAATAAATCGTAACGTAAAAATTCGGCTTCGTCAAATAAGAAGTGGCGTAGCAGAGAGAAATCGTATTCTCCATTTGGCAATTCTACCAAGTGGGCGTTACGAAAATCGTTGATATCGCGATAGAATGCTAGTTTTTCCGCATCTTCTAATCCAGCGTGTTCATTCAGCATCTTATAGAGAACCCATGCATGACCAATTTTGTCTTGCGCCATAGACGCGAAGGCAATATCTTCTTCGATAAATGGTCCGAGGCCCGTCCACTCGCTATTACGATGACCGAAAATAAAGCTATCGTCGGCAGTTTTGAATATAAAATTGATAGTACCTTGATTCATTATTTTTGGTTTTCGGTCAACGTTTTTTTGAAGGCATTGATTTTATCGCGCACTTTAAATCCACCTGCTTCGCGATAATCTTTTTCGACAGCGGTAGTAAACATATCATCATCCGAATAGGCGAATGCGGTAATCGCATCTGTCGGGACTACCCACATATTAGAGCAAGGTAGACGACGACCGTATTGTTCTTTTGCAAAAAGTAGCGCTTGCGTAGGATTCGCAGCGTGCACACTTCCTACATGTATATGATGTTCACCACGTTTTTTCTGGTGAAAAACTTCAAAAGTAATCCAAGATTCACCAGCCTTCATTTCAGTGGTAGTGTCTTCTGCTGGCTGAATGCGATTGATTCGCGGGTCGAATGATTTCATGTCATTTTTCGCTTTAGGGTGCAAATTTATCCAAAATCCCCTAGTATTTCATTTATAGTAACCAGAAGAGAGAATATATTGTTCAACTTTTTCTGGAACGAGGTAATGAATCGACTTTTTAGCTTTTACTTTTTGACGGATCAGGGTAGAGCTAATGGGAAATAAAGGAACTTCCAACAAAGTTATATGCTTAGCGATAGAGTTCCATTCTTTTGGCAACTGATCTTCGTCACTTCGTTTATAGATAATAATCTCATTTTCGGAGAGGAGCTTTTGATAGTTCTTCCATTTGTGGAAGCTATTGATTTGGTCGCCGCCCATGATTAATACAAATTCATGATTGGGATATTTTTCTTTTAGATAAGCTAGCGTATCGATGGTATAAGAAGGTTGCGGGAGGTCGAATTCGATGGTAGATGCCTGAAAATGAGGGTTATTCTCGATTGCTAGGTTGAGCAAATGAAGTCGGTCATACTCCGGCAGGAGTGTTTTTTTCTCCTTTAATGGGTTTTGCGGACTCAAAACGAACCAAATTTTTTTCAGCTTAGCTTCTTCGCTCACGGTATTCGCTATAATAAGGTGTCCGAGGTGAATTGGGTTGAAAGAACCGAAGTATAAACCTATGCGCACGACTAATACGTTTATTTATTAAAAAATCAGTTTGAATTTAAGCTAGGAAGGATTACATTTGTCGGCTATTAAAATATCCAAACTTTAAAAAACCCCACTGTTGCTATGGCAATAATAGGTAAAATCAGAGAAAGATTAGGCGTACTGTTAGCAGTAATTATCGGCTTGGCCCTTTTTGGCTTCTTGTTGACGTCTGCATTGAATGACAATTTGAACTTGTTAGGCAGTCGTAGTACTGTTATTGCAAAGATCGATGGCAACAAGATTGAGGCCAACGATTATTTTGCTAAGGTTGACGAGTATTTGACTGTTTATTCGTTGTTTAACAACGGACGTACAGCAGATGAAGCAACGGCGCAGAGCTTCCGCGAGCAAGTTTGGAACGACATGATCAACAATGCCTTGTTGGAATTGAAATACCGTAAATATGGTATCGCGATTACTAACGAAGAGATGGTTGATCAGTGTATGGGACCTAACCCGCATCCTGTAATCCGCCAATATTTTGGAAACCAACAAACTGGTCAGTTTGACCCTAACACGATTATTGAGTGGAAGAAAAAAGCTTACAAAGAGAACCCAGAAGAACAAGTTAAGTGGAAGTTTTTGGAGGATATGATTCGTAAGGATCGTTTGAAAACGAAATTATTAACGATTTATCGTAAGTCAGTTTACGTTCCAAAATGGCAAAAGGAATTGGAATATCACCAACGTAATGATAAGGCGGATGTGAACTATGTAATGGTTCCTTACCAAACTATCAGCGACGATAAAGTAAAGCCTACTGACGAAGAGTTGAACAAATATTTAAGTGAGCATGCTGCTAACTATCAAAATATTGATGAGACACGTAAGTTGGAATATGTTGTTTTCGATATGAAAGCATCTAAAGAAGATTCTGATCGTGTACGTAAGCAATTTGTGACTTTATTACCGTTGTTCCGCTCTTCTACTAATGACTCTGCGTTTGTGTATGCAAACTCTGAAGAGCCATTAAATGCAGGATTCGTTAAGCGTGAAAACATGAACATGTTAATTGCTGATTCAGCTTTTGGCAAATCTGTTAAGAGTGTTTTTGGTCCATATATTGACAACGGCATGATGAAGATTGCGAAAATCTATGCAACTAAGAATGTTCCTGATTCAGTTCGTGCACGTCATATCTTAATTTCTGCACAAGGTGATACTAGTGCTGCCAACCGTCGTATTGATTCTATTATGAAAGCGGTGAAAGGTGGTGCTGACTTTGCAGCTATGGCTATGAAATATTCAATGGATCCAGGTAGCAAGGTAAAAGGTGGTGATTTAGGTTATTTCACTGAAGGTAAAATGGTTCCTGAATTCAACGATGCTTGTTTCGAAGGAAGCACTGGTTCTTTAGTTAAGGTTCGTACACAATATGGTGTTCACTTGATTCAGGTGACAGATCAAAAAGGTGGTAAACCTGCTGTAAAATTGTTTGTTGTTTCAAAGAGTTTGAAGCCTAGTCAATCTACAGAAAAAGCTGTTTATGCCATGGCAAATCAATTTGCTGCGAGCAATAATACAGCTGCTTTATTTGATACAGCAGCCATTAAGATGAATTTGATGAAGCGTGTAGCGGAACCAATTCGTGAAAACGACCGTAGTATCCCAGGATTCCCTTCAGCACGTGATGTAGTTAAATGGAGCTATCAAGCAGAAGTAGGTAACGTATCAGGTACTTACCGCTTAGATGACAAGTTGATTGTTGCGAAGTTGGTTTCTATTAATAAATTAGGAACTGCTAGCTTGGATCAAGTTCGTAGTGAAATTACACAAGAAGTGATTCGTGAGAAGAAGGCAGCTATGATCATCAAAGACATGCAAAGCAAAATTGCAGGTAAAACAGACTTAGCATCTATTGGTCAAGCTATTGGAGATACGATTCACCATGCAATGGACGCAAACATTTACAATCCATTCATTCCTGGATTCGGTCCTGAATTCGCTATGATGGGTACAGCGTTCAGCGGTAAATATACAAGCAAGGTTTCTGCACCAATTAAAGGTACACAAGCTGTATTTATCATTCAAACAGGTGCAATCAAAGCAGCACCTGCTACAACGGATTACAGCATGATTGATGTATCAGTAAAAATGCAAGCAACTAGCAATTTGGAACAACAATTGCCTGCTGCTTTGAAGCGTCAATTTACAGTAACGGATAACAGAAGTAAATTCTTTTAACAAAATAGCGTCTTAGTGCGCGCACAATAGAAGGGCTGTATGCTTAACTTTGCATACAGCCCTTTTTAATTTTAGTATATGGAGAACACATTTGTCAATAAGGTAGAAGAAAGCGGAATCCTTACGTTTAATCTAGAGGATTTCTTTCCGAAGGAGGAGTTAAAAACGTTCGACCTAGCACCCTTCTTATTTCAGGGATTGATTTTACGAGAGAAGGACTATCGTGCAGCATTAAAAGAATTCGATTTTACGCCATTTCAAGGCACCTGGACCAACGTTTACTGTTCTGCTGACGCAATTATACCTCACTGGGCTTTTATGCTAGCAGCCAGCTATTTATCTGGCATTTCTTCGAATGTGTTTTTTGGAACTAAAGAGGAGATGTTAAATACCTATTATCACGAAGTGTTAGGCAAACTAGATTGGAAGGTGTATGATGGACAGCGCGTCGTAGTAAAAGGCTGTGGCGATAAAGAAGTGCCTGTTGGCGCTTATTTAGAAGTGACGAATCATTTACGTTTGGTGGCGAAGAGTATTTTTTACGGAGAGCCTTGTTCTACGGTGCCGGTGTGGAAGAGGAAGAGTGAATAATTAAGAATTAAAAATTAAGAATTGGGAAAAGGGGAAAGGGAAAAGGGAAAAGTTAAAATT
>JAPJNH010000068.1 GCA_026461075.1 Chitinophagales bacterium | reverse complement strand
GGTCAGAGTATTCAGGTAGGTTCTGTCTCGCATTCAACTACAGGCGTTTTTGTGGATCATCTTACAAACTATCTTGGCTGTGATTCTGCTGTTACCACTACACTATTCGTTAAGCCACGTAGCTTTAAAACGCTTAATCAAAGTATTTGTGCTGGCGATTTTATTGTAGTTGGAACGCATACCTATATGCTAAGTGGTACCTATAAAGATACCTTCGTAAATTATCTTGGTTGTGATTCGATTCTAACTACTGTACTTCGAGTAAATCCAGTAAAAAATACAACATTAAACAAATCAATTTGTAGAGGATTTAACTTTACAGTTGGTTCAAGTAGCTATTCATTAAGCGGGGTTTATAGAGATACTTTAAGTACATATTTGCAATGTGATTCAATAGTTCAGCTTACACTTCTTGTGAACGATTCTAGTTCATACTATCAATCAGTAAAAATATGTAATGGGGATAGTCTTTTAGTAAATGGTCACTATTATAAATCTTCAGGTTTCTACAGAGATACTACATTCAATTATCATAGTTGCGATTCCTTTATCTATACGCAATTGTATGTTGCTCAAAATTATAGTATCCAACAATCGCTCAATATTTGTAAGGGTGATACTTTCTTCTTTGCTAATCATGCCTATTTTCAAAGTGGTTTATATAGCGACACATTAGTATCGAATTATGCTTGCGATTCAGTTATTAATACCCAATTAATTGTTTTAGATGCAGGAGTTGAACTTAGCGCATCTCCGGATACTATTTTCTTTGCTGGTGATCAAATAGATATAACGGCCATTCCAATGAATAACAATGATTCTGTTATTGCTTGGATTCCTAATTCAATATTAAATAGCACAAATACCTTCTCGAACAGTATTACTCCTAGTAGCACTATTTGGGTAGGGGTTCAAACTATTAATCAGGCAGGTTGTAAGGCGACAGATAGTATACGTTTGGTGAAGATTGATGTCGAAGTTCCTAATGCATTCACGCCTAACGGAGATAATCAAAATGATATTTTCTTATTGCGTGGAACTGGCTTGGATGCAGTGCAGTCGATTGAAATTTATAATCGTTGGGGTGAACGTGTATTCTATTCCAATGATCCATTAGTAGGGTGGGATGGACGTTATCTTGGGAATATGCAGCAAGTAGAAACGTATACCTATCAGATCAAACTTAAAAATAAAAATTCTCGAAAAGTTCGAACAGTTAGAGGCAACTTGCTGTTAATACTTTAAATCTTATTTATGAAAGCAACGAATGTAGTGGTAGCAATCACAGGAGCAAGTGGAAGCATTTATGCGAAAGTATTATGCGATAAACTCCAATTATTGCAAGAGTCTGGTCAAGTAGGGAAGGTTGCTTTGTTAATGAGTGAAAATGCAAAAACTGTTTGGGAACATGAGTTAGGTAACCTTGATTATGTGGTAATACCATTTACCACTTATGAAAAAATGGATTTCATGGCTCCCTTTGCCTCAGGCTCTTCTACCTATAAAGTAATGTTTGTAACCCCTTGTTCTATGGGCACTATGGGACGTATAGCGAATGGGATTTCTGATGATTTATTAACGCGAGCTGCGGATGTGATGCTAAAAGAGCGTCGCAAATTGATTTTAAACGTTCGCGAAACACCTTATCACGCCATACATTTACAACAGATGTTAGCGCTTACGCAAGCAGGTGCAATCATTTGCCCAGCTACTCCTTCTTTCTACTCGAAACCCGCAGACTTCGAAGTATTAGCTGCTACGGTAGTGGATCGAATGCTAAGCTTAGCAGGATTCTCCGTAGATATGTATCGTTGGAATGAAGATTAATTAATCAGAAATCTTTTTACCTCTCATACTTTCTCCGATAGCCCAATCCATCACGCGTTCAGCAAATGGTCTGGTAAATTGATTGAGTTCTTCAATCGACTGTTGAATAATATGTCGATCTGTATTGGTTAATTCCTTTCTCAAACTTTCAATCTTAGCTTTCGTCGCTTCTATTTCTGTTTCATTAAGTAAGGCGTGATGCGTAGCTAAAAACTTTTCCGTTACTTCAATCATTTGTTGCGCCTCCGTAACAGATTCTGTCAAAGCCCTGATATGCATATCTTCCTTTGCATGCTCTAATGATTCCAATAACATTCGTTCTACATCTGAATCACTCAAACCGTATTGCGGTTTTACTTCAATACTAGATTCTACGCCGCTTCTTAATTCTTTTGCTTTCACCGTCAAGATGCCATCTGCATTAATTAAGAATTGAATCTCCACCTTAGGTAATCCTGCCGGCATCGATGGAATCCCCGCCAGAATGAATTCTGCTAGTTTTCTGTTGTCCTTAATTAAATCACGCTCTCCTTGATAAACAGAAATTTTTAGTTGGGTTTGTCCGTCTTTCGAAGTGGTATAGCTTCTTCCTGCGCGAATTGGAATTTTTGAATTTCTTGGAATAATAACATCCATCAAACCACCCATTGTTTCAATTCCCAAACTCAAAGGCGTAATATCAAGTAATAAAATGTCCTTCTGATTGCCTGCTAAAATATTGGCTTGTACCGCTGCTCCTAAGGCAACAACCTCATCAGGGTTTAATTGATCATTGACTGTTTTATTAAAGAATTTGCCAACAGCCTCTTTAATTGCCGGAGTTCGTGTCGATCCACCCACCATCAAAACTTCGTCAATTTGACCAATTTGAACATTCGCATCCTTCAATGCTTTCTCACAACAAGAAATAGTTTCTGCAATAATCGGCGCAATCAATTGATCAAACTCCGCTCGCGTTAAAGCTACCGTCTTAGTCTGGAAAGTCGCTTCGAAATTATCATTGCTGCTCAATTGCTTCTTACACTGTTCTGCTAGCAAACGAATCGTTTGTTGCGAATGCTGATCATTAATTTCGATAGCATATTTACTTTTCCAATGCTCTGTAATCACCTTATCAATATCATCTCCACCTAAAAAAGTATTTCCATTGGTAGCCAATACTTCAAATACACCTTGCTGAATACTTAAAATAGAAATATCGAAGGTGCCACCGCCTAAATCATAGACAGCAATTGTTTTTTCTTCATTCGGAGAAAGTCCGATGCCGTAAGCCAAACTTGCAGCCGTAGGCTCATTCACAATGCGTAATACATCTAAGCCTGCGAGCTTTCCCGCATCCTTGGTCGCTTGTCTTTGTGAATCGTTGAAATAAGCAGGAACGGTTATAACTGCCTTGCTGACAGATTTGCCAAGCTTTACTTCTGCAATATGTTTTAATTCCTTTAAAATGAAAGACGAAAGTTCGATAGGGGTGTAAAACTTTTGATCAATATTTATCTTGACCAAACTTTCTGTATTATCATCAATGATATTATAGGAGAAAAAGTCTGTGTAGTGAGAGATGTCATTATAGGATTTTCCCATCAAGCGCTTCGCAGAAAATATCGTGCGACTTGGGTTGATCTCTAACATCTTTTTGGCAGCATCTCCAATAATGATAGTACCGTTTTCACCAAAATGAACTACCGAAGGAACTAAGTTTTTAGACCCTTCGTTCGAAATACATACCGGCGCATTACTGCAATGATCGATATAAGCCACCAACGAATTGGTGGTTCCTAAATCAATTCCAATAATAACCTCCTGATCAGCTTGACTGTCTATCTTTCCCTTCTGTAAATTGATGCCTATTTTTGCCATTGTATTACGACTCTAAACTGTGTGCTTGATTTTTAAGAATGTTCTCCATTTTCCATTCAATTTTTCCTGAAAAGGATGTGCTACGTTTTACGCAATTGTCTATTTGACAAATACTGCATGCGGTAGGTTTGCATGGATCTGGATGAATAAAGAACTCAACGCGATTATGGAAGTTTTTGTTCAGCACGGCTGCAATTTTTTCCATTTCATCATGTGTACTCGCTAAATCTTTATAATAGGGTAATGTGACATGACAATCTACATGCCAAGAATCACCAAACTTTTGTAAACGCATATTGTGAATATCAATCCAATCGATTATTCGATTCTCGTTTAATACGAGTACAATCTGTTCTACGGTTTCAAAATCCATTTTATCCAAAAGACCATCCATCGCCTCTCGTATTAGCTGATAGCCCATATAGATAATGTACAAGCTATAGATAATAGCAATTACAGAATCAATCCAATGCTGGCCAGTAAAACGGATTAATATAAAACTGATCATCAATCCGATATTCGTTACTGCATCACTTAAAAAATGCTTTCCCTCGGCTTGTACGGCTAAGGAGTGATGTCTTTTTCCGATACGACTCACATACCAAGCAAGTACGAATAGTATAATCGTTGTGATGGAAGTAAAAAGAATACCACTATCAATGGCCGTAACCCGATGTCCCTGAATTAAATGAATCGACGCATGATAAATGATAAGAACGCCGGCAATTAATATCAGCCCTCCTTCAAATCCTGCACTGAAGTATTCCATTTTACCATGCCCATAAGGATGATCTTCGTCTTTATGTTTATTGGCATAGTTCAAACTAAATAACGCAAATGCGCTAGCTATAATATTTACAATACTTTCCAAAGCATCCGTTAGAATGGCTGTAGAATGCGTTAAATAATAAGCCCAAAACTTTATGAGGGTTAAAACGATACTAATGACTAAGCTAAGCCATATCGCTCCCATTTTCGCCTTGTGGGCAAGCTGTTTGCTTTCGTTATTCATAGTGCAAAGATGCAGATAATAATTGATTCTTGAATTAAAGTCCTAATAACCATTGCATCGTGTCGATATGGTCGGCGTAATCGTTTATAGCCGGATATTGCGCTCTGCCAAAGGGGGTATGATTTTTACCAACCACTACTTGAATATCTTCTTGATTCATCGCCTCGAGATACTTCTCCGCTTTATTGGTATAAATAAAATGCAGCTTGCTTATCGGTGCATTTAAATTCGGATTCTCTTCCATAAGTAAGCATTCACTCTTCCAATGTTCCTGTTTGTTCAAAAGCAGGAGTGTGTATTGGTAGTCGAAGTTGTTCTTATACTTCGCAAAACGCATGTAATGGTCAAATTCTTTGCTGCATTCTATGAACGGCATCCAATCGTAGTTTTCAGGAACCAATAACATAGATACATTTCTGCAGCCCAAGCCATAATAAAGGAAAATGTCCTGACAAAGAGCCTGTAACTCTTCCTTGCTTTCGTCTCCGTTAAGTATAGCAACCGAATGTCGGTTTCTTCGAATGATATGAGGGTATTTACCAAAATAATGTTCAAAATAGCGCGCACTATTGTCAGATCCTGTAGCAATATAGGCATCACAATCTTTTAATAAGTGCTCACTGATACTCACTTGTTCACGAATTTCAGGTGCAATGCTATATAGTTTCTCTAAAAGATAGGGTAGAAGGATGTTGTCCTTTGAACTTAATTTAAGGATCGCTCGATGTCCGCTTAAGATTACGCACAGTAAATCATGGAAACCTGCAAGCGGAATATTGCCTGCCATGGTTATACCAACTTTCATCGATTGCTGATCCTTTGAAACCGCAGGATAGTTGCTGAGCCAATTTCGTAAAACGTTTTCATCAAGATAGTCCTCTACTATCCGCGTAAGCATGAAATAAGTGTGATATGGAGTCAGCCAATTGTTTTGATAATAGGTCTTTCGGAGTATCGTCCATAATTCTCCTTCATGCCAGTCGACAACGCCCGGTTCTGGTATCAAATCAGATGGAGGAGGAGGGCATTCTTCTAATTGTTTCTTAATTTCTTTTCCCCACAAAACAATTGTGGAAATTTTATGCTCCCAATTCATGTAACTTAGCTTCTAAAGATTATTTTTGTATATCCTTGTACAAGGTTATATCTTTGTGCAAAGAAACATAAACTCTGTTTCATACTTTAACAAAAACAAAACTTAATTATGGCTATCAAAATTACCGAAGATTGCATCAACTGTGGTGCTTGTGAACCTGAATGTCCAAATAACGCTATCTACGAAGGTGGTGTAGAATGGAGTATCTCTGACGGTACAACGGTAAAAGGTGAATTCAAATTGATGGATGGTAATGTAATCGCTGTAGACGCTAAAAACGAACCTATCGCTTCTGATACTTACTATATCACTCCTGAGAAATGTACAGAGTGTCAAGGTTTCCATGATGAGCCGCAGTGTTCTGCAGTTTGTCCAGTTGACTGTTGCGTTCCGAATGAAATGATTCGTGAATCTGCAGAACAACTTTTGGATAAGAAATCACGTTTACATATCTAATTTTAGAAACCCTTACAATAGGTCTGTAATGCTTTTTGGCATTACCCCTGTATATGAAAGTAGGAATATTTTTTGGAGGAGCTTCTCGCGAACGCGAAATCTCCTTCGCTGGTGGGCGTACTGTGTACGATAATCTAGATAAGTCACTTTTTGAGGCTATCCCCATCTTCGTCGACTCTAACAATAGGCTAATTCAATTGAATTGGCCTTTTGTGTATAAAGGAACTATCCGTGATTTTTATCCGCCAGTTCAATTTCTTCCACAAAGCCCACATCATTTCCAACACTATGTTGAGTCGCTCGACTTAAACGCAGCGGAATATGATGCATTGATCGCTGCTGTAGGAAAAGAAATTAAACCGCATGAGCTGAATAGCTTAATCGACTTTGCCTTCTTAGCCCTTCATGGCGAATATGGTGAAGATGGTTCTATTCAAGGAATGTTGCAGTGGTTCAAAATTCCGTATACCGGCTCTGGAGTTCTGCCTTCTTCCTTTGGAATGAATAAGTCGACCCAAAAAAGATGGATGACCAAACTCGGCTTCCATTCTCCTAAATATGCAGTATTAAAGCGTGAAAGCTGGTTGAAGCATCTTCGTTATGAAGAAGTTTTTCAAACCGTGCAACAGCAACTTGGTTTTCCAATTGTCATCAAACCAGCTAACCAAGGCTCTTCTGTAGGCGCTACTATTTTAAGTCATTCAGATTTACATCAGTTTGTCGCTGCTATCGACAAAGCTTTTTTTATTCAAGTAATTGATAAAGCAAAGTGGCAATCGATGAATGAGGCGCAACAAATTAATTTCGTTCGCGAACTAACTGATATTAGAGAAGGCTTAGGCTTGCCAATACAAGTCAAGTCCCTACAACATAACTTATCTGTTGAAGTTGAAATTAAACAGGCCGATGATTTGTTAAACACCCTCACTAAGCTGTTTACAGAAGGTGCGGATGCGATACAACTCGATGCCTATGATGGAGAAAAAGAAGTTTTAATCGAAGGATTTATCAAAGGCCGCGAATTCTCTTGCATCGTTATTGAAGACGAGAACGGAGATGCCATCGCACTACCTCCAACAGAAATAGTAAAAGGACAAGAGCTCTTTGATTATCGTAGTAAATATATGCCAGGATTAAGTCGCAAGGTCACTCCGATACGATTGCCTGATGAACAAATTGAACAGATTCGCAAAGAATGTCAACGTTTATTTGAAGAGGTTCAGTTTGATGTATATGCCCGTATTGATGGGTTTATCACAGACGAAGGAAAGATCTTTTTGAATGATCCAAATACAACTTCTGGCATGTTGCCAAGTTCGTTCTTCTTTCATCAGTCGGCGGAAATTGGCTTAAATCCAAGTCAGTTTTTAACTTACATAATTTATACCTCCATTCGCAAACGAATCGGCGTTGGAGCTTCTGCTTTGCAGTACCGTCACTTGTTCACACACTTAGAAGAAGCCATTCGCCAGTTGAAATCAAGTACGGTTCAAAAGAAAAGAGTAGGCGTTATTATGGGCGGTTATAGCTCCGAACGTCATATCTCTATTGAATCCGGAAGAAATATTTATGAGAAGTTGGCCTCTTCGGGCAAGTACGATCCTGTTCCTATCTTTTTGACAGGTTCTGCGGCTTCCATGGAAATGTATGTAATGCCAATTTCTGTATTGCTGAAAGATAATGCAGATGATATCAAAGAAAAAATCGACACCTATCATACGCATCCAATCCTTGAAAAAATAAAGGAGGAATGTAAAGGGGTTACGGATTTATTTGCTGCTGCAGATGTTAAATTCGCACCACAACGTATTTCATTCGAAGAGTTAGCAGGCTTGGTAGATGCCGTATTTATAGCACTTCATGGTCGTCCGGGAGAAGACGGAACCTTGCAACAAGAATTGTTGAAATTCAATATTCCTTTCAACGGCTCAGGTATCGCTAGCTCTCAAACTACGATAAATAAATACGACACACTTCAACTGTTAAAGTCAAAAGGCTTTATCGTTACGAAGCAGAAATTAGTTTACAAAAATGATTTTAAGGCAAACCCTGCAGCAACGATTTCCACTATCGAAGCGGAATTGCCTTATCCTTTTATAGCGAAGCCTGTGGATGATGGTTGTAGCTCTGCTGTGAAGAAAATTAAAAATGCTGCAGAGTTAAAGGCATATCTCGAATTACTCTATCGTGAACAGCTTGATCTTATGGAAACGGAGGCAGCCATTTTGCATCTTAAACCAAAGGAAGAATTCCCGCAAAAGGAGGTTGTTCTTTTAGAAGAATTAATTTCTAAAGGGGACGCTGCTCAATTCATGGAAATTACTGGCGGAATGTTAACTCATTTCACGGAAGAAGGTAAAGTGATGTATGAAGTATTCGAACCTAGCGAGGCTTTAGCAGATGGTGAAGTATTGAGCTTAGAGGAGAAGTTTTTAGCAGGTCAAGGTCAGAATATTACCCCAGCACGTTTTGCGACGGATGCAAAGCGATATAAGTTGATTGCAAAGCAAGTGAAGAAAACTTTGGAAGATGCTGCGGTGGTATTAAATGTGGAAGGCTACTGCCGGATTGATGCGTTTGTTCGCATTTATGAAGATGGCCGTGCCGAGACGATTATCATTGAGGTGAATTCATTGCCTGGTATGACGCCAGCGACTTGTATTTATCATCAGGCTGCTATCAACGATTATCAACCTTTTCAGTTTATAGATAAGATTTTAGAATACGGAATTAAACGACAGGCTGCACATGCATAATCAGATCGACGACAAGCAAGTTTTAGAATTTATTCGCTTAGCGCTTCAAGAGGATGTGAACACAGGCGACTATAGTACTTTGTCGTGCATTCCTCCTGAAGCGATTGGTCAGGCTGATTTGAAAGTGAAGCAGGAAGGAATTCTGGCTGGTGTGCAGATGGCTAAAAATATTTTTGAGTATCTCGAACCGAATTGTTCGTTTGTGCAATACTTGCATGACGGAGCACAGGTAAAAGTAGGCGATATTGCGTTTAGCGTGAAAGCGGGTGTCCATACGATTTTGAAGGCGGAACGTCTTGCGTTAAATGTGATGCAGCGTATGAGTGCGGTTGCTACTTTGACGAATGAATATGTTCAAGCAGTAAAAGGTACTAAAGCGATTATTTTAGATACACGAAAAACAACACCGATGAATCGCTTTCTAGAGAAGTGGGCAGTTAGAATTGGTGGCGGACAAAATCATCGCATGGGTTTATACGATATGATTATGTTAAAGGACAATCATATTGACTTTGCTGGCGGGATCACAAAAGCGGTGAATGCTACGCAGGAATTTTTAAAGGCACAAAAATTATATTTGAAGATCGAGGTAGAAACACGAAATATTGAGGAGGTAAAAGAAGCGATGTCATTAGCTGCTGTAGATCGAATTATGTTAGATAATTTCTCGCTCGATAAAATGCGTGAGGCGGTTGAAATCATTGCAGGAAAAGTGGAAGTAGAGGCAAGTGGGGGAGTTAACCTCGACTCCGTTAGAGCTATTGCCGCTTGTGGGGTTGATTTTATTTCCGTTGGCGCCTTGACTCACGGAGTGAAAAGCATGGATTTAAGCCTCAAAGCACAGGTTTATTCTTAAATCTTTTGTTAAAGTGCTACTTTAATATTTGATTGTAATTAATTGATTTTCATAATAATTAGCGGATGTTGATTACTTTTTTGACTAAAATTGCTGTTAATTTTTTCAAGATTTAGATTTGAGGCGTATATTTGCTATTCGAAAAGCAACCAATTTTCAAACCAAATGAGCAAAACAAAACAATTCGGATTCATCCTTGGCCTAATTATCTTGGCATTGGCATCGCGCATTTTGAATGCATACGTTCCATTCCTCGGTAACTTTGCGCCAGTAACAGCGATTGCGTTGTTTGGTGCTGTTACATTTGAAAAACGTTGGATGTCTTTGTTATTGCCTATCTCATTAATGTTTGTTTCTGACGTTATCATCTCACAGATCAATGGTTTGAGTGTTATTCACCACTATTCTGCTTATGTATACGGTGGTTTTATCTTGGTGAATGTATTAGGTATACTTGCAAAGAAAAACTTCGGTACAGCTAAAATGCTTGGCATGAGTTTGGCATCGTCATTAATTTTCTTCTTAGTTAGTAATTTCGGAGTGTGGATGGACGTTCAGAGTGGTTATGCTAGAAGCATTCAAGGATTGTTGGATTGTTATATAATGGGTTTACCATTCTTCCAATGGACAATTTTAGGGGATTTGATTTTTACTACCGTTCTTTTCGGTGCTTATAATGTATACACACGTACATTTTTGCAAGCTGAAAAGCAATAAGATATTTGCCAAGGCAAAAACGCTTGGTTTTTTTGGTTAAAGTGTGAATTAAGGTGGAGCAGTTGTATGGTTACTGTCTCCACCTTTTCCTTTTTTAGAAATGCAATACGACGTAATAATAATTCAATCTGAAGAGGCGCAACAAGAATTGTTGATCGCTGTTTTACCTGATTTAGGGGCTGAGTCATTTTGGCAAGAAGAGACCCAATTGACTGTCTCTTTTTCTGAAGCTCATACTTTGACCGAAGAGGAGAAAAAGGCTGTAGAAGAGGCGATAATGAGCTATTGTCCAGACTCTGCTTTCGAATGGCAGCAGGTGCAGAAGGAGAATTGGAACCAACAATGGGAGGATTCTTTTCAGCCATTGGTCGTTGCTGATAAAATTTATGTGCATGCGGGTTTTCATGCCAAAAGAACTGATTTACCCTTACAGATAGAAGTGACTCCTAAAATGAGTTTTGGAACGGGCCATCACGGCACAACCTCAGGAATGATGGAGATGATGTTGGAAATGGATTGGATGAATAAGTCGGTTTTAGATATGGGGACAGGCACCGGTATTTTGGCCATCTTAGCTAAAAAACTTGGATCTGCGACTACAATCGCTATTGATAACGATGAATGGGCTGTTGAAAACGCTATTGAGAATGTTGCCAATAATGCAATTCAGGATATTCCTGTTTTTTTAGGGACAGCTGTTCCAAAGGAGTACAATGGTTTCGATGTTATTTTGTCGAATATTACCTTGAATTATAATCTGGATAATTATCCGATGTATGTTCAATTAACGCAAGCTGGAGGCTTTGTGCTCTTGAGTGGTTTTTATGCGGAAGATGCAGAAAAGTTGAAGCAAGTATACCAACAGGATTTTGAAATCGTGCGTTTACATGAGAATAACCGTTGGGGTGTGTTAATATGCAGAAAAAAATAAGGGAATGTCTTACCTTTAAACTCTAAATTTATGAATATGAAAAAAATAATACTTTCTTCTCTAATGTTGGCTGTTGCTTTTGCAGGCAAAGCGCAAATTACCATTTCTAACTCTTCTTTTCCGAAAGTTGGCGATCGTATCATTATGCATAATGATACTTTGATTAATAGTGCACTTACACCGGGTGCTGCTGGCCCCAACCAAACTTGGAATTTTACCTCGACAATCCTAACTGGTATTCAAGATACTAATACAGGAGTTGCTTTGAGTGCTGCTCCATTATCTTCTAGTTACCCAGGTGCTACTATCGCTATCAACCAAGGTGGCGGAAATTATGCTTTTATGAAAGCAGGTACCACTAATTTGGAGGTTTTAGGGTTTTCTGGTGATTTAATGGGTACTGGCACTCCATTAGCTATTCACTTTAATCCAAGTCAGATTGTAGCTAAAGCAGGAATGACTTTTGGAAGTAGCTATACGAATACTTCTGGATTCTCAATAACCTTGCCAGGCTCTGCTGTTGGTCAACCTACTCTCGATTCGATTCGTATGACTTTAACACAGCGTGTATACAATAATTTTGATGCATGGGGTTCGGTTACAACTGCGACAGGTACCTACAACTGTCTTCGTAATAACACCTTGAATGTTTCTATACAATCAATTGATGTTAGTTTACCATTTTTAGGATGGCAGCTAGGTGTGCAAGTGGATTCATCTGCGAGTGGATCTTACTTATTCTTGGATAACACCAGTGCTTTGGAAGTTGCTGGAATCGATGTAGACTCATTTGGTAATGTTACAAGTGCGCGTTATCGTGAATTTAGTTCAGTGAATGGTGTTTCTGCGGTTAAAGAAAGTTCTATTAACATGAACGTGTTTCCTTCTCCTGCAAGTTCAGCATCTGTTATCTTAACAAGTGGCTTGACAGCTGGTAACTATACCGGTGAAATTTATACTGTGAATGGTCAATTGGTAAATCAATTATCATTGGTGGCTGCTAGCGGAGTGGTTGCTATGAATTTGCATGATAGCAATCTATCAACAGGTACTTACGTTGCTAGTGTACGTAATGCTGCAGGTGAGGTAGTGGTTAGTCGTAAATTTCAATTTGTAAAATAATTTATTGTTATATCAGATCCCGGTTCCCTAACGGAGCCGGGATTTTTTAATTTTAATGCTATGCCATCATTTGATATTGTTAGTGAAGTTGAAGCACAATCTTTGGATAACGCCATCAACAACTTAAAAAAAGAGATTTTAAATCGTTATGATTTTCAAGGTTCGAAAACAGAAATCGACTTGAAAATGAAGGATAAAAATTTGCATGTTGTTACAGAAGATGACATGCGTATGCGTCAAATTCAAGATGTATTGATTTCGAAATTGATGAAGCAAGGGATAGATCCTAAATGCTTAGATTTCGGTAAGGAACATTATGCATCCGGTAACATGGTTAAGAAGGATATCCTAATCAAACAAGGATTAGATCGCGATACTGCAAAGAAAATTGTGAAGCATATTAAGGATGCAGGATTAAAAGTGCAGCCTCAGATTATGGATGATATTATCCGTGTAAATGGCAAGAAAATTGACGATTTGCAAGAGGTAATCAGTTCATGTAAGGCAGAAGATTTTGGTATGCCTTTACAGTATACGAATATGAAAAGTTAATAAAAGGAGTATTTATTATTCTGCAAGTAAAGGAAGTGTAATGATGAATTCACTTCCTTTATTTTTTGCGCTATAGGCAACAATATCTCCGCCAGATGCTTGAATAATTGTTTTTGCAATGGCCAAGCCTAAGCCAGTACCGGAGCTCTTAGTGGTAAAGTTAGGTTCGAAAATTTTCATCAATTTATCCTCTTCAATGCCGGAGCCATTGTCTTTAATACTAATTTGGATGGCTTCTTTTTGAATGGAGCTGATAACTTCAATTATCCCTTCTCTGTTTTCTGGAATAGCCTGTATAGCGTTTAACAATATATTGTTGAACACACTGAGTAATTGAGTTTTGTTTCCAATAACCTTTACGAACTCACTTTGATGATGTTCGTTAATCGCAATGCAGTGCTCGTTTCTGCGGTATAAATTACACGAATTATGAATGACGGCAATCAGATCAATGCTTTCTAAATGACTAGAACTAATTTGTGCAAACTGACCAAATTGATTTGCGATTAATGAAAGATTGTCTATTTGTTCAATAAGAGTCTGTGCTGTTTTTTGCGTGAGTTCGCCAACATCAGTTCTTTGATCATGAATGGCACGTTGTAAAAATTGAATACTCAATTTCATCGGTGTCAAAGGATTTTTGATTTCATGCGCAACTTGGCGAGCCATTTCTCTCCAGGCTGTCTCCCGTTCGGATTTTGCTAAGGCATTAGCTGAAATCGCTAATTGCTCCAACATTATATTGTACTGCTCAATTAGCAAGCCTACCTCATCTTTTTCTTTCCATTCAATAGGAGTATTGGCATTATTTAAATTGATGCCTTTCAATCGGTTTCCTAAGACTTTTAAAGACGAGCTAATACGACTGCTTAAATAGTAATTGAATAAGGTGGTTAAGACAAAAAACAGCGCAAAAATGCCTATCAACTTGAAAAGGATTCCTGAATTGTTTTCTTGTTTTTCCTTCTGTCGGTTATAATAAGGGATTCCAATAATTACCTTTTTGCCTACGTGATAGGTGCTAATTTCTAGGCTCGCATAAAAGCTTGAAAAGTGCAATTCTCCTATTTGTTCATCGATGATTCGATTCACGCCTGGATTTTTTTCTAATTCTCTCTTTGCAATAGGATTGATAATTGGCGCAATAATGCCTAATTCATAAATACTAGGTTGTGAACTGCAAATTAGCTTTCCATCGATATCATAGAGGCAGATATCCGTTTCGAATAAGGAAGAAAGTTTTTGAATTTTATCATTTAATTCGTTAGAGGTCAGGGTGGATTTTTCGGTTAATAAGGAGTTTTGAAGTCCTTTGATAATATTATCGGAGGTAGAGATAATATTATCTTTTGCATTGATTTCTGCTTGTCTATTAAAATAGTAATAACCAAAAATACCAATGGCGATAAGTAGGGTTAATAACAAAAGACTATTGGCGAAAAATATACGATTCCCTAGTGAACGGCTACTGAGCGGGAAGTACTTATGTGTCATTGGTACTGGATTCAGTAACAATAACAAGATTAGCATACAGAGGGTGTAGAAAATGATGAAAAGAAAAAGACTGTTCATTAAATCGCCCATATGTGACGCGAGCACAATGCCTTTATTTTCTACGCCATTCGGGAAATAGGCGAATGTTTTGAAATTCTCATCTTTGTTTTCTGCATCAATAATCAATTTGGTAATGGAATCGTTATAATTCGTTGGGAAGCTTAATGCACCATATTGTTGTGTCAGCGTTCGCTTATCATAGATGCCATAGGATAAATCCATTGCATTCAGATTCTCGGTCCATTTTTCGTTTTGCAATAATTCTGGAAAAAGTCTTCTATTTAATCGAATAGGTTGTGTAAAGGTTATGTAAAGGATATCGGCCTGATAATTTTTGTCAACAACAGGAATACGGGCTATAAATCCATTGAATGAATTGTTGTTTCTTACCTCATATACTTTGTCTGTGGTTGGTAAAGGAAAACCTGATTTAATTAAGGTGTCTAAGGAAATTAAATCATTCATTTTGAGTGTACCCAAAACTCCTTTATAATCAGGTGTACTTAATGCAAACTTAATTTGGTAGCGGTTGAAATAACCCTGGAAATAGGATTGAATTAAGTAGGGTAGTAGACTTGCCTTTTCATCCTTAAATTCTAAAATGTGATGAAATCGTTCCGATAATTCTGGATCGGATTCAATTTTTGAAATGATTTCAGGAATTAAAAATTTGAAAGTTGGATCGGCCTCCTTAATTAATTGTCGCGCAATATATTCTCTGTGCTTGGTCTCTTTTAAATTCTTTAGATAGTTTAAGGTGCTAAAGAAATAAATGCTAACTATACTCAAATAAAGCACATAAAAAATCTGAAGTCCTTCTTTTTTTAATCGATAAAAAAGTTCACTTGCTATCAGTAAAATTAGATTATGAATCGCACAATGCAGCCATAGATTTTGGTAACTAAAATCTTTTTGAAGTAAAATTATTAGGGCGCAAACACTTATCAATCCGATGTGTAGGAATTGAACGGCTTTTCTCTTTTTATCCCATGTACCTCTTGGAAAGCAGGATATAGGAAGGATGATAAAGATAATGACAGCGCTAAAAAGAAGTAAGGTGAGTGTCGCGAGTGATACCTTGTCCCAAAGTGCGATATTAGGATTTAGAATATTGAAGTTGGCATCTGTAAAAACACTTTGAACCAACCAGATAAAAGTACTTTGTATGGCAAGATTTATAAGGACAAGAGGGATGAAAAGTTGTGATTGAGAACGAATCCAATGTCGTAAATGATAAAATATAAAGAGGACTATAAGATTGATGATTAAGAGTAATGCAAAGTAATGTCCTAAACTAGGCAACCAATTTGACGAGGCATAAATGGTAGAATTGAAGAAAATACTGTTAAACCAAGTTTTTGGGAACTGGTTATAGAAGAAAAATAAGCAGCTCGATACTTGAATCAAGCAGAAGCTTATTAGACTAAGCCAATTGCCATAAAATATTTTAATACGTTTAGAAAGTGCAAAAATTGGCAGTTCGTAAATGACCAAACAAAGAATGCTTAAAATAACAATCGCCCAATTGGTGCGATGTGTATCACTCGGATTTAATTCTTTAGAGGAGTCTGAATAAATTTCAAAAAGAGCCTTTTGCTTTAATTGTATTATTGCACCATTATTTGTCTTTTTTTTGTCGCTTAAGGCTAGGATATTTATTGGATAGGTATTAAGGAATGGTACTATCCAATTCGACTTTAAGTACTTATTATTAATCAAAGGTTGTTCAAGTATCGGAATCGCTCCTACTAATACTTGCTTATTGTCCGATGATGTTCTTTTAAAGGTATAATACCAAGAATTGCCTTGTTTTAGAATAGTATCGTTGATGGTTTCGGCTATTGCTGGTATAAATTTGTTATTGTTCCAATCAACTAAACTGTCTTCATAATAAAGTGCCGAATAGCAGATATTGGAGGAATAAGTGATTTTGGTTGATTGCTTTTTAAATTGGATATCTACAGAGTCGATTCTGTTTTGAAGTTCATTCTCGAGTTCTGCCTTTATAGAGGAAATTGATTTGGAGCCTTCATAAAAATGAAGAAACAGCAAACAGGCTATTGCGATAGGCAAATACCACCATTTAATGCTTTTCCAAATTATTTGTGAATGCTTCAAAATGCCGCTTTATTAACTTTATTATTACAAAGCAATTTAGCATTTTACTTTTGAAATTCTATCTTTACAGCAAAGATTAAAATATGTCTAGAATACTCACTTTGGCGATCGCCTTTAGCTTAGTTTTTAATGGTAGTTTTGCCAATGCAAAAAAAGGTTACAAATCCTTTAAAGTTGCGTTTTATAACTGTGAAAATTATTACGACACCATAAATGATCCGACCATAGATGATGAGGAGTTTTTGCCAAGTGCTGCAGCTAATTGGAACTCGACTCGCTTCAATCAGAAAAAACAACATTTGGCGCAAGTGATTCATGAAATTGATCCTGATGCTATTGGGTTGTCAGAGATTGAGAATAAAGAAGTATTAAATGAACTTGTTTTGGAGTCCGCAATTAAATCCGCGAACTATGGTGTTGTGCATTACAATTCTCCGGATAAACGAGGAATCGATGTAGGTTTTTTATACAAAAAAAACACTATGCAAGTTAATTCTTCAAAAGTATATGGAATACGTTTTCCTTTTGACACTGTTACGCGTACCCGTGATATTTTGGTGGTTGAAGTGACTTTGAATCAAAATAATGCTAAAGCATTTTTTATTGTGAATCACTTCCCTTCGAGAAGAGGAGGTGCCGCAGAAAGTGAGATGAAGCGTGTATTTGTTGGGCAACAACTTAAGGCAATAGCTGATTCATTGGAACGTTTATATCCAACGGTTGCCGTTATTGCGATGGGTGATTTCAATGATGAACCTAGTGATAAATCTATGACTCAGCTTTTAATGAATGCTTCCAATTTAGGACTTGTAAATCCGTTTTCAGACATGCAAGCAAAAGGAGAGGGGTCTATTTATTTTAACAATCAATGGGATCTTTTTGATCAGATCTTATATGCTCCCTGTGTGCAGAATGCGAGCAATCCAATTTCATATATCGCTAATAGCGCAATGATATTCAAGCCTGCTTATGTATTAGAACCTGAAGGGAAGTACAAAGGTGCTCCGTTACGTACCTACGTTGGTAAAAAATATTTGGGAGGATACAGTGATCATATGGCTGTATTTGCGAGTTTTAATTTGAAAAAGTAAGTCTTCAACGACAGTCCTTTCTTATCTTTGTTTATGCAAATTTTAGACGGTAAATTCTTAGCTGCTCAGATTAAGGCAGAAATAAAAAGTGAGGTAGATAATATTATTGCGCAAGGGAAACGCGCACCCCATTTGGTCGCTGTTTTAGTTGGTTCAGACCCTGCTAGTCAAACCTACGTTAAGTCTAAGGCAAAACACGCAGAATCGATAGGTATCCGTTCCTCCGAGTTTATTTTGGATGAATCAACCAGTCAGTCGGATTTAATGGAATTGATTGAAAAGTTGAACAAGGATAATAGTGTGGATGGTTATATCGTTCAATTGCCATTACCAAAGCATTTGGATGAATCAAAAATTATTGAAGCAGTCGATCCTTCAAAAGATGTGGATGGCTTTCATCCAGTGAATCTAGGTTTAATGGTTGCAGGAAATTCAAAAGCGTTTATACCGGCTACTCCTTTTGGTATTATGGAGATTTTGAAACGTTACAATATTCCTACAGCTGGAAAAAAGGTGGCGGTTATCGGACGTAGTCTTATAGTAGGCACTCCGATTAGTATTTTAATGTCAAGAAATACCGAACCTGGAAATGCTACCGTTACTATGTTGCATTCAAAAAGTACGAATGTAAAAGAGGTTTGTCTCGACTCCGACATTATAATTGCGGCTATCGGTAAGAAAAATTTTGTCACCGCAGATATGGTGAAGGAAGGTGCTGTAATAATTGACGTAGGTATTAATCGTGTGGATGGAAAAATTTACGGAGATGTCGACTTCGAACACGTTGCGCCTAAATGTGCTGCAATTACACCTGTTCCGGGTGGTGTTGGCTTGTTGACCATCACTTCCTTGCTTCAAAATACATTGAAAAGTTATCAATTAAAACAATCATAATTATTTCTCATGAAAGCCACAATGCACACCTCTAAGGGTGATTTACAAATTGAATTTTTTGACAAGGATGCTCCGGGAACTGTAGCAAACTTTGTAAAATTGGCGCAGTCTGGATTTTATAATGGTGTTAGTTTTCACCGTGTAATTCCTGATTTCGTCGTTCAAGGAGGTTGTCCTGATGGAACAGGAGCGGGTGGACCTGGTTATAGTATCCCATGCGAGTTAGAAGGGGATAATCAATACCACGATTTAGGAGTATTGAGTATGGCACACAGAGGTCGTAATACAGGAGGGTCTCAGTTCTTTATCTGTTTAAACAGACAAAATACACAACACCTTGACCGTCATCATACGTGTTTTGGAAAAGTTGTTGCTGGTTTGGAAATTCTTAGTACTATTCGTCAAGGCGACTTGATCAATAGTATTGAAGTGAGTGAATAATTATTCTGAAATTTCAGTAGCCACTTTCTTCTTGTTAATCCACCAAAATGGTGCATAGATTAATAGAAAATGAACGATGGCTGCTACTTCAAAGGAAATAATATACCAAGGCCATTTGCCGATAACTAAAGGGTTGTCGACAAGTGGCCTTTCACATAGGAACATATAGTTGCTCCCGATTAGATAATTGGCGGTACCTACAACAATCATTAAGATTTGCGAAAATCCAAAAACAACTAACCATGAGTTTTTTCTTGGACGCATTCCCATAGCAATGGTAGCGTAAAGGGCTGCTAAGATAATTCCTCCGTGTTGAAGGTAATATTCAAAATACATATAGCCTTCTCCTCCTTGGGGCATATCAGGTGTTAGTAAGGAGTGTGTTGCGCCTGCCAATCCCCAATACAAGACACATTCATACATCATTTGATTTCTAGTAAGCAGCACTAATCCGCTTAACAGACCAGAAATGCCACATAGATGAAGCGGTAAGGAGTCTTGTAAGGTCCATCGGTTAACATAAGCCAAATATACGTGCGCAGAAATTGCTACCGTTAGTAAGAAATAACCGATAAAGCGACCTAGAGAATGTTTTTTGGAATGCGTTAGAAAATACCCAGCGCCAACGACTAAAGCTATTAATAAAAATGTGGTACCAGAAGCTTTAAACCATTCATTTGATCCAAATGGTATTAAATATTGAGGAGCAAGTAGGAGGTTCATTTCTTAGGATAGTAAAAGAGGTCTACCAAAAAGCGTTCGTCAATTGCACCAAGTTCGTTAGCAGCTTCAGGAGATATTTTAATTATACAGTGTTGATTTTCTGCAAGGTCGGGAATTTTTCCTAGAATTTTCACAAAAATTAGCTTTTCATTCATCGGATTTATAACCTTAACCACTCTACCTACTTGAATAGTATTACTTAACGCATAATAAGATTTTAATGTATTTATGTGTGTACTATCTGCAATAAATCCCAAAGCTGGACCGTGTTGCTTTATCTCGTCTTCTTCACTCGCATCTTTAGGCTTATACATGCTTGTATAGAGTCGCTGCATTTTAACGTTTTGCGATTCAACGATCACTCGCTTTGCTGTGTCAGGAGCGAGTGCCAGGGTGTCTTTTTTTAGGGGTTCTATGGTCGGGCTCGCATTTAAAGATGCCGTGGGCTTTGGTAAGGATGTTTTACTTACTGGAGGAGTGATAGGTTGTTTATTAATTAGAATAAATCCAATTTTGAGCGTGGTATTAGCTTCGACAGTCAAAGTTTTTTGTGCAAGTCTATTCCACTTACGCAAGGCGCTCTCTGGCATTTGCAGGTATTCTGCTAGGTCTAAAATTTTCCAAGTACCCTTGGTGATATAGTATAATTGTTGGATGGTGTCTTTCGCTAATTCTTCTGGCTTATAATTTTCAAATTGCCCGTTCTTGTAATCACTAAATTGATCTAATTTATTTATCCAATTTCGCTTCGTTACTGGGACTTTTAACATTTGTCCTTTCGATATGGAGTCGGCCTCCAATTTGTTCAAGTTTTTTAAATCAATTTGCGCTACGTTATAATGCTTAGCAATACGATAGATATTTTGACGAGGCTCTACTTGATGAAAAAATATGTTTACTCCCTTTTCTTTTTTTAGAATTAGAGAATCATTGATAGCTCCATTTACCTTAATGGAAAACGAAATACTTATTAGAAGGAGTATGATTTTATACATAGGATATTACTACAAATGTAGTGAAAAATCATTCTAAAATTTGCTACTTTGCAATTATGAAAATGGTTTATTTAATCGGTGCTGGTCCAATGGCAGAAGCTTATGCAAAAGTGCTTATAGCTTTAGGTGTAAATTTTTCAGTGATTGGAAGAGGACAAAGTTCAGCCGCTCGATTTAATGAGAATACAGGTGTGGATGTTTTATTGCAAATGCCTGAACAATTTTCATCCAATGATTATTGCATTGTGGCCGTAGGGGTAGAAGCTTTAGCTGAAGTAAGCAAGCAATTAATTAACAAAGGGGCCAAGCATATTTTATTGGAGAAGCCAGGTGCCTTGAATTTAGATGAAATGCTTACGTTAGAGGCTTTATCTCTACAGGCGGATGCGAAGATTTGTATCGCCTATAATCGACGTTTTTATGCCTCTGTTCAATCCGCAAAATCAATTATTGAAGCCGACGGAGGCGTGCGTTCCTTTCAATTTGAATTTACAGAATGGTCACATGTCATTCGTCCTTTAACTAAAGCGCCTGGAGTAAAAGAGGCTTGGTTATTGGCGAATTCTTCGCATGTGATTGATTTGGCATTTTACTTAGCTAATTCGACACCAAAGAGTTTAAGTGCTTATGCAAGTGGCTTTCTCGATTGGCATAAGGGGCCTTCGAAATTTTCTGGGGCTGGCATAACGAAAAATGGTGCAAATTTCTCCTATTCGGCAGATTGGGAAGCGCCAGGACGTTGGGGGGTGGAGATTTTAACAGCGAATCATCGACTTATTTTACGCCCACTAGAGCAGTTACAAATTCAAAAATTAGGGTCGGTACTTATTGAAAAAGTTGAATTGAACGATACGTTGGATCAGGACTATAAACCTGGTTTGTACCATCAAACTACTTCTTTTTTAAATGGGGAAAATGCAACAGACTTTTTAAGCATGTCTGCTCAAATTGAAAAGACTAAAAGCCTTTATCTTCCTATACTACAAGGTAAAAGTGAATAGTATTATCGGCTCGCGATTTGCGTAAGTTTCTCCAAATTGAGAAGCTTAATTTTTTTGCCACTCAATTCAATACTTCCTTCTTGTTTAAATTTGGATAGTAATCGAATGACTGATTCTGTAGCTGTTCCTACAAAATTGGCTAGATCTTCACGCGACATCGAAACAGCAATACAACCTATTTCATCCTCTCCGTACAATTCGTGTAACATTAAAAGACTATCAGCTACGCGTTCACGGAGACTGTGTTGTGCGATATGTGTCAAATGACGTTCCGCACGACCTAGATCTATGGTTAACAAGCGTAAAACTTGCTGATTGAGTTCTGGGTTATTGCTTAATAGGGCAAGAAAATCATCCTTTGGAACAAAGCAAACTTCACAAGGTTCTAGGGCAATTGCAGAGGCTGCATAGGTGTCTTGGGCAATCAAACTTCGGTAGCCAAGTGTATCTCCACTTTTGCTGAGGCGTACAATTTGCTCTTTCCCGTTTGATCCTCTCTTTACTAACTTAATTTTACCTGCGCTTATGCAATATAAACCTGAAGGGGTTTCTCCTTCTTTGAAAATGTAGTCCCCTTTTTTGAATTGACGATGCGATTTAGCATTATTTATTTGCTCTACGGTGAATTTGCGCATGTCGCAAAAAAGTGATTTGCTTTTTGAGGAGCAGTTGTCGCAGCTTGTTGATATCGTCTCTATGTTCACCATTGCTCTACAAAATTACAAAAGTTTAGTTAAAATGAATAAGAGTCTTCTTTTTCATTAAAAGCGTAACTGATTTTTACGTAAATTTGTTTTATAAATTAAAAAAAATGGCACATACTTTTACAGACGCAAACTTTGAAAGCGTAGTTTTGAAATCAGACAAATTAGCAGTAGTTGATTTTTGGGCAGAATGGTGCGGTCCATGCAAAATGATTGGTCCAACTATCGAAGCATTATCAGCTGAATATGAAGGTCAGGCTGTTATAGGTAAATTGAATGTGGATGAAAATCCTCAAATCTCTATGCAATTTGGTATCCGTAATATTCCTGCAGTTCTTTTCTTTAAGAATGGTCAGGTAGTGGATAAGCAAATTGGCGCGGCTCCTAAAACTACTTTAGAAGCAAAAATCAAAGCAAATCTTTAAGACTTAAACATGAAAAACTCCTTACTTCGCTAAGGAGTTTTTTCTTAATTGGATTTTATGAAAAAAGTGGTTTCCAATGCTGTAGAAGCTGTGAAGGATATCCAAAGTGGACAGACATTAATGTTGGGCGGCTTTGGATTGAATGGTATTCCTGAAAATTGTATTGCTGCCTTACGTGATTTGGGTGTAAATAATTTGACATGTATTAGTAATAATGCTGGTGTGGATGATTTTGGATTAGGGCTTTTATTGCAAACTCGTCAGGTGAAAAAAATGATCAGTTCTTATGTAGGTGAAAATGCCGAATTCGAACGTCAAATGTTAAGTGGCGAATTAGAGGTTGACTTAGTACCGCAAGGAACATTAGCTACACGTATCCAAATGGCTGCAATGGGTATTCCAGCATTCTTTACGCCGGCAGGTTATGGAACGGAGATTGCAGCGGGAAAAGAGGTACGTGAATTTAATGGTAAGATGCATCTAATGGAAATGGCAATGCATGCTGATTTCGCCATTGTGAAAGCATGGAAAGGGGATCGCTATGGTAACTTGGTTTTCCGTCAGGCGACTCGCAATTTTTCAACTTCAATGGCAAAAGCTGGCAATATCACTATTGCAGAGGTAGAGCATTTAGTAGAACCGGGTGAAATTAGTCCGGATGAAGTGGATGTTTCGGGTGTTTATGTACACCGTATTTTCCAAGGGGTGAATTATGAAAAACGAATCGAGCGTAGAACGGTTCAATTAAAATCTTAATCATGGCTTTAAATAAATATCAAATAGCACAGCGTATAGCGAAGGAGCTTAAGGACGGATACTATGTTAACTTAGGAATTGGTATTCCAACCTTAGTTGCCAATTATATTCCCAAGGATATTTTTGTAATGTTCCAAAGTGAGAATGGGATTATGGGTATGGGACCTTATCCTACGGAAGAAAATATCGATGCAGATTTGATTAACGCGGGTAAGGAAACGGTTACCGTTGTTCCTGGAGGCGCCTTCTTTGATTCTGCTGAAAGTTTTGGTATGATCCGAGCTGGTAAAATTGATTTAACTGTTTTGGGAGCTATGGAAGTAAGTGAGCAAGGGGATATCGCGAATTGGAAAATTCCTGGTAAAATGGTGAAAGGCATGGGTGGTGCAATGGATTTAGTGGCATCTGCTAAAAATATCATTGTTGCTATGATGCATACTAATCCTAAAGGGGAGAGTAAATTATTGCCGAAATGTGATTTGCCTTTAACTGGTGTTGGATGCGTAAAGCGTATCGTAACTGATTTGGCTGTTTTAGATGTCACAAAGGATGGATTTTTGTTGTTGGAACGTGCACCTGGTGTAAGTGTGGAAGAGATCCAAGCAAAGACCGCAGGAAAGTTGACGGTTCCGTCACATGTCCCTGAAATGACTTTTGAATAATTGAAATTATAGTTTTATGAAGCGCATAGCTGAGTTACATCCGTTGGAATGGCTTGTCTATGCGCTTTTTACGTTATTGACTTGGCCGATATTATTTCGGGATGGTATGTTTATGGATGCTATCCAATATACGGCTGTCGCAAAAAACTTATCAGAGGGTTACGGTACTTTTTGGTTTCCGCAGTTAAGCTATTGTAGCATTGGTGGCTTGAAAGCCTTTCATGAGCACCCTCCCTTGGTGTTCGGGATAGAGTCGATTTTTTTCAAACTATTCGGACCAGGCATCTTTACGGAACGACTTTACACGGCTTTAGTTGGCTTGGTTAACATAGTTTTAATTGCTGCTATTTGGAAAAAGGCTAGTCCTAAGGAGTGGCATAGACTGAGTTATTTACCGATGTTTTTTTGGATATTGACAGTTGAAGTTCCTTGGAGTTTTCAGAACAATATGCAGGAGAATACGATGAGTGTTTTTGTTTTGTTAAGTGTATATTCCTTTCTGGCGTTTAAAAATTATTGGGGATCAATTTTCAGTGCATTCTTTCTGTTAGCAGCCTTTTTATGTAAAGGAATTCCAGGATTATTTCCATTGATTTTTCCTTTTTTATGGAGTGTAATAAAGTTACGCGAGCCTTTATTTAAAGGCGTTTGGCGGTCGGTAGTTGTTCTGTGTTTTCTTGGTCTATTCTCCGTGCTATTATGTCTTTGGCCAGAAGCCTTTTTAAGTTTAAAAACGTATCTAGTGGAACGTGTGTTGCATCGCATTACGCAAGATCCTGTTGTTAATTCTAGGGTTTATATTTTATGGAAATGGCTACAAGATTTGTCTATTGTATTGCTGCTAATCAGTATTCTGTTATTTATTAAACGTAAAGAAATTCAAGTACTGGGATTACTAAAGGATGATTTTTGGCTTTGGTTGATTTTGGGATTCTGCGGTATAATACCAATGATGTTAACACTTGTTCAACGAGGGTTCTATATGGTACCCGCATTTCCATTTTTTGCCATTGCACTAGCCTTTTTGATTAGTCCGATTGTCGTTAAGTTCAAAAGTCCTAATTGGTGGAATATTCGAACACAATGGGTTTTAACGATTTTGCTTTTGATTTTAAGTTTCACCTTAGCCTATTTGAATTATGGTAAAGTGTGGAGAGAGACAGAGCAAATGTACTTAGAACGCGAAATTGGTTCTAAAATTCCCGCAGGTGAATTAGTGGGAGCAGATGCTGTATTATGGGATAATTGGACCTTTCAAACGGCTTTAATGCGTTATCACAGCATTAGTATAATCAAGAATGACCCTTCTAGAAAATATTATATTGACGCTCCGGGAGGGATGCAATTACCTGCTGATTACAAGTTGGTTTATAGGAGTAATTCAGGCGTCTGTTTGCTAAAAAAAAATGATGCCATAAAAGACTAGACACTTTATTGTTAATGTTAAAAAAAAGGCTTTAAAAGGCCTTGTTTATTCCGTATTTTGAAGAAAATTCTTTTCATGAAGAAGTTTCTTTTAATACTGCTTTTCTTAGGCGCGCTGAAGGTACCTAAAATATATGCTCAGCAAGTAAGGAAGTATAGCAATGAGTTCCTAAAAATTGGGGTTGGTGCAGAGGCTTTGGCACTTGGTGGTGCTCAGACGGCTACTGCAATTGGCCCATGGGCGAGCTACTGGAATCCTGCAGGTATAGAGGCGCCTGAATCTAAAGTTCCAATCGCCTTGATGCACAGTGAATATTTTGCAGGACTTGCTAAATACGACTTCGGCAGTGTGGTGATTCCTATGGAGTCGAATTCTATGGGTGAGGTTAATTCATGGGCGGGTGTTTCATTGATTCGATTTGCGGTGGATGATATTCCTAATACGCTTCAGTTAATCGACCCAGATGGAAGTATTAATTACAATAATGTTAGTAGTTTTTCTGCTGCTGATTATGCATTTATAGGTTCTTATGCGAAGAATATGAATACTACATTCCAACGTAAAGGTTATTTGAAAGTTGGGGGGAATGTTAAAGTGATCCGTCGTACGGTTGGCCATTTTGCGAATGCCTGGGGATTTGGGTTTGATCTTGGAATGAAGATGAAATATAATCGTTGGATGTTAGGTGCTTGTTTGCATGACGCGAGCACTACCTTTAATGTTTGGAATTTTACATTCACTGATTTGGATAAACAAGCCTTAGCGTTAACGGGAAATTTAATTCCTAAAACATCTACTGAATTAACGCTACCGCAATTGAATATCGGAGCAGCCTATCCAATTAGCTTTGCAAACGCTTGGTGTTTGACGCCTGTTTTAGATTTGGCTATTACCACAGATGGTCAACGTAATGTGCTAATTAGTGCCAAACCTTTCAGTATAGATCCTCGTGTAGGTTTAGCCTTAGATTATAAGCAACGTTTTTACCTTCGTGGGGGAGTTGGTAATTTTCAAAAATTATCTGATGATAATGGGATTGTGAATACCTCGTTTCAGCCTAATCTTGGTGTAGGAATTCATTTAAAGAATTTTTACGTGGATTATGCGCTTACTAATGTTGGAAATGTGTCGCAGGTACTTTATTCCAATGTGGTTAGTTTACAGATAAACATGCCTAAAAAATAAGCCGGATGCGTCGTAGTTTGATATTTGTTTTTTTTGCTATTCTTTTTCTAAGACTGAACCCTGTTTCGGCTCAACATCTATTCGGTAATGAATGGATTACCGACTATAACACGACCTATTATAAAATCAAAATTGTTAAAGACGGCCTTTATAAAATTGATTATTCAGCTTTGCAGTCCATTGGTTTGAATAATGCCTTAGGGAATCAATTGGTAGTTTATTGTCGAGGGGAAGAAGTACCTATTTACGTTAGTACGACAGGAGCAATTTCCTCCAATGATTATTTGATGTTTTATGCGAAGCATAATGATGGCTGGTTCGATAGCTTGCTGTTTGATAATCCATCCAAGGATCATTTTAATCCTATGTATAGCATGTTCAGTGATACTGCTGCCTACTATCTTGCAGCGATTCCTGGAGTACATAAACGGGTGAGTCTTATTAATTATAATTCCAGTACCCAAACTCCAGAATCGTATTGTTGGTATGAATCAATTTATGAGGATCATTCTAGTTATTCAGGCGGATTGAATGTTCCTTTTACCCTAGGCTCCAAAGTTTTTCCAAGCACCTTTGATGCAGGAGAAGGATATTTTGGTTTGTATTTTAACAGTAGTTATGCTTATTCATTGAGTACACCGGATTTGTATACTTCGAATAATTCTTTAAATGCATCCTCCACCATCTATACTGCGAGCACACGTGTTATCCCGAATAATTTGGGCGCGGATATAAATGGGGCTTATACCTTTCCCCAAGGTCAATTGAGCTTTAATACGATTCAAGTAAATAAGTTTTCTAGCAATAGTATTCCTGTTGCAAATCTAACTTCAGGTAGTAATGTTTTTAATTTTACGATTAACCCAGGCGGAGCTTATAATGGGGTAAGTATTATTACGCTCCGTTATCCAAGAGGCTATTCATTTACGGGTATTAATAATATTCACTTTGATGTTCCATTAAATGCTAGTCCTTTTGCAAATAAGCATTTAGTAAGCGCAAGTTTTGATAATATGAGCGCTGACGTTTTATTATGGGACTTTGATGCTAATTTGTTTATCAAGCAAGCCTACACTAATGGAATGCAAGGTTTTGATTTTGAATTGCCGTCATCGACTTTAACGAATAGACATTTATTTGTTTGTGCAGCTCCGCAAGTTAATTCGATTACAAATTTTAAGCCGATACGTTTTATTGATTTTTCGCAAAGTTCTAACCAAGGGAATTTCATTATAATAACCCACAAAGGATTAAGAACGCTCTATCAGGGGAAGGATATGGTAAGGGAATATGCTGCTTACAGAAATGATATTGCTGGTGGTGGATATGATACTTCGATAGTTGATATCGAACAGTTATATGAACAATTTGCACATGGTATCACAAAACACTCTTTAGCGATACGTAACTTTTCCAATTTCATCGAAACCTATTCTAATAAACCTCGGCCCTATTATATTTTATTAATGGGCAAGGGGCAGTTGTATTCTTCCACAAGAAGAAATGTTAATAGGTATAAGTTGAACTCTATTCCAACCTTTGGCAATCCAGGAGCAGATGAATTACTAACAGCTTGGCAACATGATAAATTTAGTCATTTAGCGATTAGTAGATTATCTGTCTACACGCCAAGAGAAATTAAAGTTTATCTTGATAAACTACAATGGTATGAGCGGCAACAAAGGGAGAGTGCAGGAACTGGAGAACAGAGCGTGTTGAATAAGGATTGGATGAAACAGGTGATTCATCTTTCAGGAGGTAGTGATATTTACCAGCAGCAATTATTTGATGGTTATTTGAATACCATGTATGCTAATCCTTTGGCTGAGCCGATGAAAGTGATTATTGAGGATACGACATTCGGAGCCAATGTGCATGTGTTTAAGAAAACAAGTTCCGCTCCGGTTCAAATGTCTTCTTCGGCAAAATTAGATTCACTCATCAATAACGGAGTTTCAATTATCAATTTCTTCGGTCACTCTGCTTTTTCAACTTTGGAATTTGCTATTGATAATCCAGGTTCTTATAAGAATTATGGTCGTTTTCCGTTGATGATTTCTAACGGATGTTTTACAGGTAATTTATTTGAAGACCCTGCAAATGACCCTAACAAGCAAAGAGGATTAAGTGAACGATTCATTGTTCCAGATACCAATTCTAATCCTAGTATAGGTGCTATTGGTTATTTGTCGACGAGCGATTTAGGTATTTCTACAGGGTTGAATTATTTTTCTAATACTTTATATCAAAATATTTCAAGGAGAAATTACGGCAATACAATAGGAGAGTGTATTCGACTTACACGTGATTCATTATTGCGCAATCAAAACATAAATTCTCAAGACATTATTATTGCTGCAGAGCAAATGTTGTTGAATGGAGATCCTGCGATACGAATCAATCCGCATCCTGAGGCCGATTATGTTATCGACTCTACCTTGATGCGACTAAATCCACGAAACATTTCTTTTGAACAAGGTGGTCAATTCCATTTGCTTTTTGACGTTCGAAATATTGGAAGATATAAAAAGGATTCATTAGATATTCTTGTACTGCGTTATTTTCCGAAACCCGATATGAGTCCGGGTTCTGTCCCTAGTTTAATTCAGCAATTGCGCATTGCAACGCCTTCCTATAATCAATCATTTGATATTGCTATAAATACAGAGCCTGATCGTGCACTAGGTTTGAATAAATTAACTGTTATTATTGATCCTCAAAATAAGCTTTCAGAAATTGATGATAATAATAATGAGGCATCGATTACTTTTTCTGTTTCTTCATTAGACATCTTACCCATTTTCCCTTACCCTTATGCAATTGTAGGGGATACAACTAACTTTTATTTAAAGGCTAGTACCGTAGAGGCAAACGCTCCAACGCGTTATTATCGTATTGAATCAGATACTACAGCCTTATTTAATAGTAGCTTACGTCAGACGAATTATATTCGCCAGGTTGGCGGTGTTGTTCAATGGAAGGGAGGCATTAAGAAGTGGATGGATAGTACCGTTTATTATTGGCGCGTGGCTGTCGATACTTTATACGGTAATCATCAATTAAATTGGCACACTACTTCTTTTACTTATATCAAAGGTTCTTCCACAGGTTGGGATCAATCGCATTATTTTGAGTTTAAAAACGACGATTTTTTAACAGAAAGTATAGAAGCCGATAGAATATTTCATTACGCGAATAATGTGAGAACCATGAAAGTGCGCGATTTCGGTAATGGAAGTAGTGATCAAGTTTCTGCCTATTTAGATTATCAAAAAATGAACAATGGAGGCTCTTGTATCCCTTATGGTGTATATGGAGGTCCATCACCAGCTTATGGAGGTTTTAATATTGCCGTGCTCGATTCGCTAACAGGAACTCCTTTGATAAGTAATTATCCTAATATTCAACAAGGAGATTATAATTGTTCGGGGAACCAAAACCTGAATGTGTTTCAGTATTTGACCAACGGCTATCTCACTGCGAGTACTTGGGGTTCCTTTTCTCCGAATAATACTGCAAGCTCCGTCACACAGCAACAATCCTATTTAAGTAACTTCTTAAATAATTATGTTCCTGACGGAGCCTATGTATTGCTTTATAGCATTAACACCTTTAATCCTGCCGGATTTGACCCAAGTCTACGGAACACTTTACATACCGTATTAGGGACTGCTGTTCTTGATACCATGACTGCTTCCCGTACTTATGTTTACTTTGGAAGAAAGGGCGGACATGGATATCCAGTACATGAGGTGCAAGCAGGATTGCCGGGAGGATTGGTAGATACCTCTTTCCAATTTTATGGTAATTGGTTTCAAGGTTCTGTTACCTCCACTATAATAGGGCCAGCGCAAAGTTGGTCGAGTTTACATTGGCGCTATACACCTTATGAAACTCCAAGTACGGATGTAGATCTATTAGAAGTCATTGGTATAGATACTGCTGGTTTGGAAACGGTTGTTTATACCAATTCAACTGCTAGCACTGCAGACATCAATTTAAACTTTATTAGTGCTGTTCAATATCCGCAACTGAAATTGCGTTTAACGAGCAAAGATACGATACATAGAACCCCTGCTCAGTTGCAGTATTGGCGCGTAAATTATTCTCCATTACCAGATGTTGCCTTAGATAAAAATGGCGGACAATACGTTCATAAGGATACCTTACAGCGGGGGGATCCATTTGTAATGAAATGGTTAGTTAGAAATATTAGCCCAGTAGCCTTTGATACATTACGAGTGAAATACACCTTGATTAAGGCGAATAATCAGCAGGATGTATTTTATCAGGTATATCGTAAAATGCCTTCTGCAGACACAGTTTGGGCTTATTTAAAGTTAAATTCGATGAATCTTGTTGCTTTGAATACATTGCTTATTGAACTTAATCCAAGCAATTATTATCACAAACCAGAGCAACATCATTTTAATAATTTAGCTAAGCTTAGTTTCCTAGTAACACGCGATAATGTGAATCCTATTTTGGATGTAACCTTCGATCATCAACGCATTTTAGATGGGGATATTGTTAGTCCGCATCCCGAAATTGATGTGCGATTAAATGATGAAAATCTATTTTTAATCCTAGATAGTATCAATGTGTTGACGGCTTGGCTTAAATCTCCGAACAGCACCACCTATGTTCAGCAGACTAGTGCAAACTCAGGATTGGTATTCTATCCTGCGCAAAGAGGTTCTAAATCGAATACAGCTCGCTTAAAATTAAATCCTAGTTTGAATCAAGACGGAGAATACAAATTGAAGGTGCAAGGTTTGGATCGTAGCGGGAATTTAGCTGGCGATTTAAGTTATGAAATCGGATTTAATGTAATTACAAACTCAAGTATTACGCAGGTGATGAATTATCCAAATCCGTTTACTACGAGTACGAGGTTTGTCTTTACTTTGACAGGAAGCGTTTTACCAGATTATTTCAAAATCCAAATTTTTAGTGTGAGTGGTAAAATGGTGCGAGAATTGACATTGAATGAACTTGGTTTGGATTTGCACATAGGTAGAAATATCAGCACTTATGCTTGGGATGGTACTGATCAATATGGCGACCCTTTGGGTAACGGAGTTTATTTCTATCGTGTTGTTACTAAATTAGACGGGCAAAATATGGATATTTTGAGTTCGGGAGCAGATGCCTATTTTAAGAGTGGATTTGGAAAGATGTATTTGATGCGATAAGGTAATTCGCAGGGTTTTATGTAAATTTGAGAACGAAATTATATTATGGAAAAGCATTTGAACATACTAAACGAAAAGATTGAAAAGGCCAAATTAGGTGGTGGGGTAGAACGTATTGCTTCGCAACATAAAAAAGGAAAGCTTACGGCTCGCGAAAGAATAGACTTGTTAATGGATGAAGGCTCTTTTGAAGAAATCGGAATGATGGTTACACACCGTTCTACTGACTTTGGCATGGAGAAAGAAATCTATTTAGGAGATGGGGTAGTTACTGGCTACGGAACTATCAATGGTCGCTTGACTTACGTTTTCTCACAAGACTTCACTGTCTTCGGTGGTTCCTTAAGTGAAACACATGCAGAGAAAATTTGTAAGCTAATGGATTTAGCTATGAAGAACGGAGCGCCAGTTATTGGATTGAATGATAGTGGCGGAGCGCGTATTCAAGAAGGGGTGGTTTCATTAGGCGGCTATGCTGATATCTTCTATCGTAATACCGTTGCATCTGGTGTGATTCCTCAGTTATCTGCTATTATGGGGCCATGTGCTGGAGGTGCTGTATATTCTCCTGCTATCACTGATTTTATCATGATGGTAGAGAAGTCGAGTTATATGTTTGTAACAGGTCCAAACGTGGTTAAGACGGTTACGCATGAAGAGGTGAGCAGCGAGGATTTGGGTGGTGCGAATACACATGCTTCTAAAAGTGGTGTGACACATTTTACTTGTGGCAATGAAGTAGAAGCCATTCAGTTATTGAAACGCTTATTGAGTTATATGCCTCAAAATTGTGAGGAGAAGCCTAAATCACTTCCATATGAAGTGTTGAGTGATGAACGTAGAGAGGCTTTGAATAAGTTGATTCCAGAAAATCCTAACCAGCCTTATGATATGCGCGAGGTGATCGAAGGATTAATTGACGAAGAAAGTTTTACAGAAGTACATAAAGATTGGGCTGAGAACATCGTAGTTGGTTTTGCACGTATTGCAGGAAAAAGCGTTGGTATTGTGGCAAATCAGCCAGCTGTTTTAGCAGGTGTGTTGGATATCAATTCTAGTCGTAAAGGCGCTCGTTTTGTGCGTTTCTGTGACTGTTTTAATATTCCATTGTTGGTATTGGTGGATGTACCAGGATTCCTTCCAGGAACGGATCAGGAGTGGCATGGTATTATTACTAACGGAGCGAAATTGTTGTATGCATTAAGCGAAGCAACCGTTCCGAAAGTCACTGTGATTACACGTAAAGCTTATGGTGGTGCCTATGACGTTATGAATAGTAAGCATATCGGCGCTGATATGAACTATGCATGGCCAACAGCGGAAATTGCTGTTATGGGGGCGAAAGGTGCGGTTGAAATTATCTTCAAAAAGGAAATTGAAAGATCGGCCAGTCCTGAACAAGCATTAAAAGAAAAAACGGATTTATATGCAGAGAAGTTTGCAAACCCTTATGGTGCAGCGGCTCGTGGCTTTATTGATGAGGTAATTGAACCGGCTACAACACGCTTGAAATTGATTCGTGCTTATGCTATGTTAGAGAATAAGGTGGTAAACAATCCACGTAAAAAGCATGGTAATATCCCATTGTAAAAATTCACTGTACCAAATAAAAAAAAGGGATAACGATGTTATCCCTTTTTTTATAAATACTATTTTCTAACTAGGCTAAAAGCTCCTTTAGTTTATTGATCACAATATCCACTTGTTCTTTTGTATTGTTTTTCGAGAATGAAAAACGAATGGTACTTTGATTTGCTTGACCCTTATATAAGGCTTGGATTACATGACTACCCGCAGAAGCGCCACTGCTACAAGCAGAGCCACCACTAACACAAATGCCCGCCATATCTAAGGTGTATAGTAACATTTCTGTTTTTTCATTTTTAGGAAACGCAGTACTTAATACCGTGTATAAAGACCATTCGCCTTGATTTCCATTAAAGCTAATGTCTGGGAAGTTTTGTTTTAGCTGTTCACGCATATATTCCTTAACAGCAGATATATGTGCTTTTTCAGTTTCAAAATTAGCGTAGGCAATTTCCATTGCTTTTGCGAAACCAGCGATACCATATACGTTTTCGGTTCCTGCACGCATATTGCGTTCCTGACCTCCTCCAGTGATAAATGGATGAATTTTTACTTTATCACTAATGTAAACAATACCTGTTCCTTTTGGTCCATGGAATTTATGTCCAGAGCCAGTGATAAAGTCAACTGGCATTTCTTTCAAATTGAATTTATAATGCGCAATAGTTTGAACGGTATCTGAATGAAAAAGCGCATCATAGGAGTGCACTAAAGCGCCTACTTTTTCAATATCTAATAGGTTCCCGATTTCATTATTCGCGTGCATTAATGAAACGATTGTTTTCTCTCCCTTTAACGATTTTAACTTTTCTTCTAAATCAGTTAAGTCAATTGAACCGTCTTTTAAAAGGGCTACCCAATGGGCTTTTGCATGACCAAGACGATCGATATCATCGACAGTATGTGTAATGCAGTGGTGTTCGATAGGAGAGGAAATGATGTGTTTTACTCCTAGATCATACACCGCACGACGGAGAATCATATTTGCACTCTCTGTTCCACCAGAAGTAAAGAAAATTTCTCCTGGGTTTGCACCCAATAATTGAGCAACCGATTTACGAGCTCCTTCCAAAACTGATTTGATTTCTCTTCCATAAGAGTAAATGGAAGAGGGGTTTCCAAAACCATCCTTAATAAGCGGAATCATCGCTTCGGCAACGATTGGGTCAATGTCAGTGGTAGCTGCATTGTCAAAGTAAATTCTCGTATTAGTACTCATGTTGCAAATTTATCAAAATGACTGCTAATGCCCAAATATGTTATAAATAAAAAGCCCCTCTGTTTAGAGGGGCTTTTTAGAATATCGAGGAATGAATTAGTGAGCGACAGAAAAGCGATGAGTCGACTTCATTCCGTTCGGAGCACTGATTTGTAAGAAATAAACGCCATTATTCCATTCTGAAACATTTAAAGAATAGTTGTTATTGCCATTGCTCACGCGAGCTTTGTTGGTGTAAACAACTTGACCAACACCATTTAATACTTCTAATTGAAGTGTATTGTTTTGGGTTGCATTCAGTTGAATGTTCATTTGATTTGAAGCAGGGTTAGGGAATAATGAAACAGCATTTAATCCGATTTCTTCAATTCCACTTAAAACAGTTACTGTTACCACATAGGTTACAGTGGTATTATCCGCTGCAGTAACCACGTAGTTAACAGGGTTAGTGAAGTCTGTAGCAACACCAGAATTTGGTGATAAAGTTTGACCTAAGAAATTAACTGCAGGACTTAATGCGGTAACGTTAGTTCCGGAAGCTAAAGTGATTGCAATCGTTTTTGCGCTTTGGTTGATGAAAGCAGGAATGGAATTAATACTGAAGTTGGTAATTTGTTTGCTGTAGGTTGTTGTAAATCCACAGATATCACTCAAGTTACGTGGTAATAATTTCCAGTTACCGAAAGAATAAGTACAAATACCATTTACAAAACAAAGATTTTGTCCAATTGCTACTGAATCCGTATTGAAACCAAACCAGATATCATTAGATTGATCATCGCAGCGTAAACCTTTAGCAACGCTAGATGTTGGGTGCACACTAAATTCACCATAGTTTTTACCTGCAGAGAAATCAGGGTTAGTATCGATAACTGCTACGTTAGTAACTCCTAATAACATTGCTTCATAAGGTTCTGCAATCGTGTGACGATTTGCATTGAACGAATCGATAGGGAAGTTAGTGATAGGTGTCGGAAGTGTATTTCCACTAGATAAAATCGTGAAACTAGGGTTGTTCAATGTTGTAACATAGAAACTTTCAGTCACTTTAGCTGAGCTGATACGAATACGTTCGCCACGGTGTAAATTACTTACATTGCCACCTGCGATGAAGATTCCGCTGAATAAGTTATTTCCATCTTGAATAGCTACTAGACCTAAGTCATCGGTTTGAGAAGAGGAAGTAACCACGCCTTCTATGCTAAGGTTCGTTAAAGAATCGTTTGCATAGATGGATGATCCATTGGTAAAGGTGCGACCTTGAATGGCTGCAATAGAATTGATTCCTTTATCGATTGCAAGGTAATAAGAGTTAGTTGCAACTGCATCTGGATAGAATTTTGAGTGACCACCATTATCGATAGCTTCGATAAAGTATTTCACCCAAGTGCTATCAGTAGTAGTAGCAGGAATCACACCTACGTAGGTTGAACCTGCACTTAAGCTTGCATTCACAGCAGTGAAAGTATTATTGCTTAAGCCAAAAGCATAATGAACTTTAACAGATACTACACTTGAATCGTCTGTTACATCAGCATAAACGTTCACACTTTGTGTTGAGGTAGGGCAGAAAGGATTGATATGAACGTTAGAAATAACTGGAGGAGCGAATGTTGGTCCACCTACGTCCGATAACAATACTGGAGCTAATGAATAATATTTCTCACCAGTGGTAGTATTAGTGTTTTGAACGATTATTCCACGAACGTAACTTAATGCTGTTCCATTAGGATATCCAGTATAGGTGTTTGGCGTATAGCTCACACCACCCGTAGTACAGAATTGATCATAAGCGGTATTGGTGAAATTACCTGAAAGGTTGTCTTGGATAGAGATAACGTTACCAGCACCATCCGTAATAGACCAACGATAACGGTTAGCTGTTGTAGTGCTCACATTTGTTACAATTGGATTATTGATTTGTACATACATCCCTTCGTATTTCTCTCCAGAAAGATATTGGATAGATTGCGAAGCAGTTTGTGAATTCAATTTAGAAAGTGAATCAACGGTAATAACAATCGGAGATGGCATTGCTGCAGCACCTAAAGCTACTGACGGAGTTTTTACCAACAAGAATTGTGTGTTGCCTCCGAAATTTGAAACGATACCTTTACATTTAACTAATGTACCTGGTTGGAAATTGTTAACGAAGTTGGTGTAGTTATCTAATGCGTGTACAGAATCGCTTGCATTTGTCATGCCAATTGCTGCCGGATCGATAAATACTTGAATTCCACCAAATCCTGTACTTCCTGGATTTTGAAGAAAGCTTGCTACACGTTGAGGATAACCTGTGCTGCCTGATTGAGCATACAAACAAGGTTGGAACGTACAAACGCCTTGAATCCATAAAGTGTCACCATTATGGTAAGATAGGTCGTTTCCAATAGATAAGTCGGTAGAATTAATGTATTGAACAGAGTCAATAGCGGTGATTACTTGAGCGTTTGTGCCCAAAGTAATCGACAAAAGCCCGATAAATAGAGCTAAGGCAAATTTTTTCATGAAATCCGTTTTTAGGAAATCAAATATAAGCATAAAAGCCCTAAAAATGAACATTTCCCGTTATGAAAACCTTACCAATTTAAATGCTGTATGTCTAGCTGTACTTTTTGGTAATCTTCCAATCTTCCGATATCTGTCCAGTAGCCATTGATAGGGAAGGAATGTACCTTTTCTCCTTTGTCTAATGCCTTCTGTATAAGGTCTGTAGCATGAAAAACCTTTTTGGAAGGAATCCACTTTAATAGATCCTTTCGTATCATATAAATACCAGCGTTTACTGGATAGGCCATTTTCGGCTTTTCCATGAGACCTTTCACTTTATTACCATTTTGTTCCAAAACAGCATAAGGAATGTCTACGTAATGCTCTATTGTCGCGATACAGATGGCTGCTTTCGATTTTAATGCAACTTGATGAAATGCTTTGAAATCAATATTGGTAAGCAAATCTCCATTCATTACCAAGAGATAATCAGATTGAATGTTTTTGGCTAGGCCAACACTTCCTATCGTGCCTAATGGATCTTTTTCAATAAGATAGTTGATCGAACAGCCGTAATTGGCTCCATTTTCAAAATAAGACTGTATTTTCTCTTTCTGGTAATTTACACTCAAATGAAACTTAGAAACGCCGAACTTTTTAAGACGTAAAATGGTGTGTTCCAAAATTGGTTTAGTGCCAACCTTCAACATCGGCTTCGGCATATCCAAGGTTAATGGACGAAGACGTTCTCCTTTACCACCTGCCATAATTACGGCTTCGATAGGCAAAACAGCATGCAAATCATTTAGGTCGATTACATGACTTAATGTCTTGTCTTTATTTATGAAAGGTATGAAACGTATTTTTTTCTTTTTAAAAATCTCTAATTTCTCTTCGCAGTAATTCTTTTCATCAAAATAGTGAAACTGCTTATTCATCGCAATTTCAACGCTTTCTTCCAAATTAATTCCCGCAAGCATAGCACGACGGATATCTCCTTCGGTGAGTACACCTACTATAATTTTCTTAGATCCATAGACAAACAAAGTAGTTTGTGCCAAGGCCTCCGGCGCTAATTGATTAAATTTAGCAAGAGCCTCTTTTATGCTACTTTTATAAGATATCAGTGAATTTAAGTGTCTCATTTAATTTCTATTTTGCAGGATTCCCGAATACCAAACTGTTGTCTGGAATGTTTTTAACCACCACAGAGCCAGCTCCAATAACACAATTTTTACCAATGTGAATTCCCGGACGAATAACAGTCCTTGCGCCAACTAAAGTACCTTCTCCAATTTGTACATTTCCACACAAAACAGCGCCTGGAGCGATGTGGGAAAAGTCGCCAATTACACATTCATGCTCTATAATGGCTGCAGTATTAATGATACAATGATGGCCTATTTTAGCCAACGGTTGAATAACTGAATTGGCCGAACAAAAACTGCCAAAGCCAATTTCACTGTTGTTAGCAATAACACTTGAAGGATGACAAATTGTACTAAAACGTACTTCATGCGAATTTAAATGCAATGCAATTTTCTTACGCAAGGTATTATCACCAATAGACAAATGAAAAGTATTCGAGCGCAACTGTTCGAGGAGGAGATTGTTTTGCTCCGAACCTAGATAGTCTAACCCAAAAGGATTTAAGGTCTTTTCTTGTTGATCCATATAACCAACAATTTCTGTTTTACATTGACGAGCTGCTTCCGTAACAACGAAAGAATGTCCGCCCATGCCAATCAAAATTAACCCTGTTTTCATTTTCCTAAAATTACGCTTTTTAGCTAATTTATTCTATCTTAAAAGCTGAATCTTTAATTTCGCGCAATGAAATTCTCTGCCATTATTTTAAGCCTTTGTTTCTCCTTAAGCACTTTATATGCTCAGTCGATTACACGTCCTGTAAATGGTGTGCATGATGATCGTACTAATACCTATCGACTAGAACATGTGAATGTGGTGTACGGTACGGAAGGGATTGTTAAAACTGACGCAATAGTTATAATTAAAAAAGGAATCATTGTAGTAATTGCAGATTCAAAAAGCATTGCAAGCCTGAATACTAAAGATTATGCAGATGCTCAGGTTATCGATTGTAAGGGCCTTTACATGTATCCTTCCTTTATCGATTTGTATAGTGATTATGGTATTGCTAAATTGGCAAAGACAGAAAAAAGTGGTGCCGGAGAACAAAATTTGTCTAAAAAGAAAGGAGCTTATTATTGGAATCAAGCCATTCATCCTGAAACAGATGCTTCTGTTTTGTTTGCACAAGATAACACGCAAGCAAGTAATTATAGGACTTTCGGCTTCGGTATGGCACTTGTACACCAAACTGATGGTATCGCTCGCGGTACATCCTCATTAGTAAATTTCACTGATAACGGAGATCAACTTTCTCTTCTGAAAGCAAATATTACTTCTTGTTTTTCATTTAGTAAAGGATCGAGTTCTCAAGATTATCCTTCTTCTCTAATGGGTAGTATTGCCTTGTTACGTCAGTTGTATTATGATGGTCAAACAGGCTTGCCAGAAAGAAATTTATCAGTAGAGGCTTATCAAAAGAATTTCAAATCTCCTGTTTTATTCCAAGCAGAAGATCCGTTAAACGTACTGCGTGCGCATCAATTATCGAAAGAATTTAATCAGACTTTTTGGATTAAAACAAATGGCAATGATTTTAAACATCTAAAAGACTATGTCGGGAATAATCTTCACTTAATTGTGCCGATAAACTTCCCGAAAGCACTTGCTGCAAATAACCCTTTGGATGCCCAACACGTTTCTTGGACCGACTTAAAATCATGGGAGTGCGCTCCTTTTAATCCGAGATATCTTGCTGAAAATAATATCGACTTCGTTATAACTGCAAACGGTTGCAAAAGTGCAGATGAATTCTTGAAAAATTTAAGAAAAGCTGTGCATAGCGGTTGGAGTGAGAAATCTGCTTTGGCGGCTTTAACCATCAAACCAGCTAGCTACCTAGGAATTCAAAAAGAATATGGCAGTATTGAAATCGGAAAGCATGCCAATTTTATTTTGTGTAATGGACCTTTATTCGAAGATAAGACTCTCATTATGCAGAATTGGATTGAAGGCAATCCTTACCTCTTGAAAGATAGCTATGCACAAGATTTAAGAGGTACTTATACCATGAATACTGAAGGTTTGAATTTCCCATTTCAACTTATCTGTAAAGGAAATTTAAATGATTATGAATGGAGTTTGGTCAACACCACAGATAACACAAAGAATAAGTTAAAAGTCAACGTTTCTGTAAATAGACAGCAAGTTCGTATCAGTTTCAATTATCCTAAAAAGTACTTTTTAAATGATGTGCCTCAGAAGGATTCTCTAGTGGAATTACAGTTGATTGGAGAAATCACTGCTGTAGGTATGGAAGGCGTTTATTTAAGCCCTTTAGACGCAAACTTGAAACCTTGGAAGGCGATACTAACTAAAACGACAGATTCTAGTTCTATTAAAATATCTGACAAGATTGTTGAGTTACCCGAACTCCGTTATCCATTTAATCCTTATGGAAATGTGAACATGCCCAAACCAGTCAATTTCGTGTTCCGCAATGCAACACTTTGTACCAATACCCAGCAAGGAAATATCAAAGCCGATCTTTGGATACGCAATGGAAAAATTTATAAAATCGGAACGAATTTGATTTGTCCGGATTCAGTAAAATCAGAGGATTTTGGAGGCATGTTTATCTCTCCAGGGATTATTGATGAACACTCGCATATTGCGGCTAATGGTGATGTTAATGAAGGAACACAATCTGTAACTAGCGAAGTTCGATTAGGCGATGTAATTAATAGCGACGATATCAATATCTATAGACAATTATCTGGCGGTGTTACGAGCTCTCATATTTTACATGGCTCTGCAAATCCTATTGGTGGCCAAACCCAATTAATCAAACTTAGATGGGGAATGAGTCCGGAAGAAATGAAATTTAAAGGAGCGCCAGGTTTTATCAAGTTTGCGCTTGGTGAAAATGTGAAACAAGCGAATTGGGGAGAAAATGCAGTAACGAGATTTCCTCAAACCAGAATGGGGGTTGAACAAGTATTACTAGATGCTTTCAGTCGCGCAAAAGAATATGATTTACAAAAGGCTAAAACGCTTCCTGCTAAGTTTCATAAAGATTTAGAATTAGAAGCTTTAGTTGAAATCATGCGTAGCCAACGCTTTATTACTTGTCATAGTTATGTGCAAAGTGAAATTAATATGTTGATGCATGTGGCCGACAGTTTTGGATTTAAAGTGAATACCTTTACACATATTTTAGAAGGGTATAAGGTGGCGGATAAAATGGCAAGACATGGTGTGAGTGGGGCTTCTACGTTTTCTGATTGGTGGGCGTATAAGTTTGAAGTAATGGAAGCGATTCCGCAAAACGCAAGTTTGATGAGTCGTTGGAATATACCTGTAGGAATCAATAGCGACGATGCTGAGATGGGACGTCGTTTAAATCAAGAAGCGGCTAAATCGGTTAAGTATGGCGGAATGAATGAATTGGAGGCCTTTAAAATGTGTACCTTAAATCCTGCAAAGATGTTACATGTAGATGCTTTCGTTGGAAGTTTGACGGAAGGAAAGGATGCCGATTTTGTCGTATGGACCGCCGCTCCGTTAAGTGTTTACGCAGTCGCTACCGCTACCTATGTTGACGGGGTTTGTTACTACAGCCTACAAGATGCGAATCAAAAAAGCGAATTCATCAAGCAAGACAAACAACGTTTATGGCAATTGATGCAAGATGCTAAATCAGCAGGCGAAGCTGTAACTAACGCGATCGCGAGTGGAGAAAATACGTATTATTCGTGTGGCGGAGAAGAGGATAAGCACTAAACGGATTGATAGATTTTAACAATACTATCTATTCCTGCCTTTGCCTCGATACCTTCCACTAAATTGTTGTTAGACTTATTGATTAGGGCCTTCGCAACCGCTTTAAATACGAATGCATGATTGCTTCCACTACCTTGGTAATTGCCTTTGTAGAGGTTTGGCTTCACTTGTGATTTTATTTTAGGTTGCTTAATCCCTTTAACATTCCAGTATTCAATTTCATTAAGATAAGCGCCTCCTATTTTCACCGTTCCTTTCTCTGCAATAATCGTAACACTTCCTTCGTAGTTCTTTTCGAAAAGATTATTATTCCAATTTATACTTCCGATAGTGCCTGATTTGAATTGTACTATGGAGTGACCGCAATCTTCAATTTGAATATTGTGTGCCTTGGTTGCTAGCATTGTTTTTGCCTTCTCCACAGGACCAAACCACCAAACCAACAAATCTATAAAGTGACTTGCTTGTGTAAAAAGTGCACCTCGTTCCGTTTTTAGTTTGCCTCGCCAATCACTTTGTAAATAATATTTTTCATTTCGATTCCACCACACATTACACTGCACATCATATATTTTTCCTAGCTTACCTTTTTCTATTAATTGCTGCACGGCTGCCACCGGTTCGTTGAAACGATTTTGTTTAACAACAAAAAGTTTACGTTTGTATTTTATAGAAGCAGCGATCATTGCTTTTGCTTCCTCACTTGTTAAACACATAGGTTTCTCTACCAAAACGTGATTGCCTTTAGAAAGGGCTTTGATAGTCATTTCCGCATGCAAGTGATGCGGTGTGCAAATATGCACAAGATCGATATCGGCATATAAAAGAGATTCATAATCTTGATAAATAGTAATTTTTCTATCAAGGTTGCGAAGGTTTTTTAGGTTCGAATCACATACTGCTACAATTTTATATTGACTAGGTAATTCGTTCAATATATCAAAGTGACGATTTCCAATATGTCCTAATCCTATAATACCAACTTTTATTCTCATGATGCAATCAATTTTTGTAAACACTCATCTAATGCTTCTTCCCAACTGCGAATCGTAATATCTAATTCCGCTTTAATTTTTGATTTGTTTAATACAGAATAAGCCGGTCGAGGTGCTGGAGTAGGGTATTGTGACGTTGTTATTGGATTTACTTTGCCTTTGTAATCGATGAATTCTGCAATTGCAAGTGCAAAATCAAACCAAGAGCAGACACCTTCGTTACTGAAATGATAAATTGGAGAAAGTAGCTTTCCTTCTTCCCAGGCCATGACTGCTTTTAGTGCGGCTTCGGCTAAATCTTTCGCATAGGTAGGGCTTCCGATTTGATCATTCACGACACTTATCTCCGGACGCTCATTCATTAAACGAATCATGGTCTTAACGAAGTTGTGTCCAAAAGTGCTATAAACCCATGAAGTTCTGATAATACAGAATTTTGAATTTGGATAGTTGGAAGCCAAGAAAATTAAGGCTTTTTCACCTTCCTCCTTTGATTTTGCATAAACACCTTTAGGATCTGTTAAATCAGTTTCAACATAAGGTTCTGTGCCAATACCGTTAAATACATAGTCGCTTGAAAAATGTAAAAAGGGAATACCTTTCTGGAAACAAATTTCAGCAAGGGTTTTCACGCCATTGACGTTTATCTGCAGACAAAGTTCTTGTTCTTTTTCCGCTAAATCCACTTTAGTATAGGCACCCGCATTGATACAATAATCGAATGTATTTGCCTGACAAAATGTTTGAATAGAAGAGCTATCGCTTAAATCTAAAGTGCTACGGTCGGCGAAAATAAAATGGAAATTGGGGAAATTGGCCTCTAATGATTTTAGTTCATTGCCTAATTGTCCATTGCTGCCTGTTACGAGAATTCTTTTCATGCTTTATGTACAGCTCCGAAGATAATAAATCATTTGTGTTTATTGATGTAGCGCAAGATAATTCTGAAGCTAAAAAGCGTATTTTTGACTATTAATTCTCAAAAAATGAAACTTGATTTATTAGCGATTAACGCGCACCCTGATGATGCAGAATTGTCTTGTAGTGGTTTGTTGGTGAAATCTGTTCATCAAGGTAAAGTGGTGGGTATTTGCGATTTAACGCAAGGAGAATTAGGTACGAGAGGTACTATTGAAACCCGTTATGCGGAGGCTGCAACAGCTTCTGAGATCATGGGCACACAGTATCGCAATAATTTAAAATTACGCGACGGCTTTTTTCAAATTGATGAAGAGACTACGTTAAAAGTAATCAGTGAAATTCGTAAAACGAAGCCTACTATTGTTCTGACTAATGCGTTGGATGATCGCCATCCAGATCATGGACGTGCAGCACAATTGGTGAAGGAAGCTTGTTTTTTAAGCGGATTAGCACAAATCAAAACTGTAGATGAAAATGGTCATCCGCAGGAGGCTTTTCGCCCGAAGCACGTTTTTCATTATATCCAAGATCGTTGGTTGACACCAACTTTTGTCATAGACATTACGGATGTAATGGAAACGAAGTTGCAAGCCATTCAAGCTTATGCCACCCAGTTTTATAATCCCAATTTTACTGGACCTAAAACCTATATTTCCACTCCTCATTTTTTAGAAGGGATTGTTGCTAGAGCTTCTGCGCATGGTAAATTGATCAATGTCCAATACGGGGAGGCCTATATTTCTGCTAACCCTCCAGGCATTGCGAATGTCTTTGATTTACTTTAAGTAAAATTTTGTTTTTGCAGTCCTGAACAACGTTTTAGTTCGTATCTTTGCGGCCTAACCTAACGTTATGTCAGAACAAAATTCACAACAAATTATTTTCTCGATGGTGGGCGTGAGTAAAATCATCCCTCCGAACCGTACTATTCTTAAGGATATTTACCTTTCCTTTTTCTATGGTGCTAAAATTGGTATCATCGGTCTAAACGGATCTGGTAAATCTACATTGCTTAAACTTATTGCCGGCATTGATAATAATTATCAAGGTTCTATAGAATTCAAAAGAAACAATTATTCGGTTGGATATTTAGAACAGGAGCCTTTATTAGATGACGAAAAAACAGTCATCGAAATCATCCGCGAAGGAAAGCAAGAGATCTTCAATTTGTTGAAAGAATACGAAGATATTTCTAATAAGTTTGCTGAGCCGATGAGTGATGATGAAATGGAAAAGTTGTTGAATCGTCAAGGGAACTTGCAAGATCAAATCGAAGCTGCAAACGGCTGGGAGATTGATACTGTATTGAATCGTGCGATGGACGCTCTACAATGTCCGGATCCAGATTCTCAAATTAAGTATTTGTCGGGTGGTGAAAAACGTCGTGTAGCTCTTTGCCGTTTATTATTGCAGGAGCCCGATGTTTTATTACTCGATGAACCTACGAACCACTTGGATGCTGAATCAATTTTGTGGTTAGAACAACACTTACATCAATATAAAGGTACTGTAATCTGTATCACGCACGATCGTTATTTCTTGGATAATGTCGCAGGATGGATTCTTGAATTGGATCGTGGTGAAGGTATTCCGTATAAAGGAAACTATACTTCTTGGTTGGAACAAAAATCTATTCGTCTTGCACAAGAAGAAAAGATGGAAACGAAGCGTCAAAAGACCTTACAACGTGAATTGGAATGGGTGCGCATGGCTCCTAAAGCACGTCAAGCTAAATCTAAAGCGCGTATCACAAACTATGAAAAAATGGTTGGTGAAGAAACGAAAGAACGTGAAGAAAAGTTGGAATTGTATATTCCGCCAGGACCACGTTTGGGAACGAAAGTTATCGAAGCACATGATGTAACAATGGCTTTCGGTGATCGCGTATTATATGAAAATTTGAACTTCACCTTGCCGCAAAACGGTATCGTAGGAATTATCGGTCCTAACGGAGCGGGTAAAACCACCTTATTCCGTTTGATTATGGATGAATTGAAACCTGTTAGTGGTAGCTTTGAAGTTGGTGATACGGTTAAGATCGCTTATGTAGATCAGGCACACTCTGATATGGACAGTGAAAAGACCGTTTTTGAAACGATTTCAGACGGATTAGAATTCATTGAAGTAGGTAAGCATCGTATCAATGCACGTGCGTATGTATCGAAGTTCAACTTCTCTGGTACGGATCAACAAAAGAAAGTAGGGGTATTGTCTGGTGGTGAAAGAAATCGTCTGCACTTGGCAATGACGATGAAACAAGAAGCTAACGTTCTCTTACTGGATGAGCCTACCAACGATATCGACGTTAACACAATGCGTGCCATTGAGGAGGCTTTAGAAAACTATGCTGGTTGTGTGGTAGTTATTTCCCACGATCGTTGGTTCTTAGATCGAGTTTGTACGCATATCTTGGCGTTCGAAGGTGAGGGTAGTGTTTACTTCTACGAAGGTAGCTTCTCAGATTATGAAGAGAATAAGAAACAACGTTTGGGTGAACAATCGAATCGTAAGTTCAGATATAAGAAGTTGGTTGAGTAATTTGACCAAACCTATAAATTAAAAAGGCAGGATTAATTCCTGCCTTTTTAATTTATGTGACCAATTGTATTTACTTCTTTGCCACTAATTCATTTGACGCTTCTGAGGTAATTCTCAAGAAATATTCTTCTAAAGAACGTACCGGAATAACCGCAGATACTGCTATCTGATGTTGTAGTAATAAACTATTCATTGGAGCGATTTCCTCTTGCGTTAAATCTAACGTAATTCTATTGCCTTCTACATTTATATTTCTTTCCAGCAAACCGCGTTCCTTAAACAATCCTACCGCTTTCTCCAAAAGATCCACTTCAAAAGTAACCCTTAGATTGTTAGCGTTCAATAACTCACTAACGAGACCTGATTGAATGGCCTTGCCTTTGTACATAATCATCATTCGATTACTAGTCATTTCGACTTCATACAACAAATGCGAAGAATGAAAAATAGTAATCCCTTGATCTTTTGACAAATGCAAAATCAATTCGCGCATTTCTTTGATTCCTTGCGGATCTAAACCAGTTGTTGGTTCGTCCAGAATAATCAATTCAGGCTGATGAATAAGTGCTTGCGCTAAACCAAGACGTTGCTTCATGCCGTGGGAAAATGTTTCCACTTTGCTTTGTGCACGTGTCCCTAAGCCAACCAAGTCTAGCAAAGATTCGATATGCTTTTTGGAAGTATCTGCACCACTTAGTCTTCCGAGAATTTCAAGGTTTTTATAGGCAGAGAGATAGAGATAGAAATCAGGTTTTTCAACAATAGCGCCGATCTTACGGAGAGACGATTCTCTATTCTCATTAAATGGCTTACCAAATAATTCAATGCTTCCAGAACTCGGAGCGATCAAGCCTAATATCATACGTATACTCGTGCTTTTTCCAGCTCCGTTAGGACCAAGAAACCCGAATACGTCTCCTTTGAATACTTCTAAATTTAAGCCGTCAACAGCTTTAAAATCCTTGTATTCTTTGACCAGCGAATTTGTTTTAATAACGTGTTCCGACATATACTAGGTGTCGATACGTGCATACTTAGCATTCGATTCAATGAACTCACGACGAGGCGCTACTTCATCACCCATCAACATAGAGAAGATGCGATCTGCTTCTGCAGCTGAATCAATGGTTACTTGACGCAAAGTACGTGTTTCAGGATTCATAGTTGTTTCCCATAACTGTTCTGCGTTCATTTCACCAAGACCCTTATATCGTTGAATCGTTACTGAATCTTCTTTACCATTCGCTAATTTTTCTACTGCTTCACGACGATCGGAATCAGCCCAAGCGTAGATTTGCTCTTTACCCTTTTTCACTAAATAGAGTGGAGGAGTAGCGATATAGATATAACCATTTTCAATCAACTTCTTCATATAACGGAAGAAGAAGGTCAAAATAAGTGTTGTAATGTGGCTACCATCCACGTCGGCATCGGTCATGATTACGATCTTATGGTAACGTAATTTTTCTAAGTTAAGCGCTTTGTTGTCTTCTGGTGTACCGATACTAACGCCTAAGGCAGTGAAGATATTTTTAATCTCTTCGTTATCGTAGATTTTGTGCTCCATTGCTTTCTCCACGTTAAGAATCTTACCTCTTAATGGAAGAATTGCTTGGTAACGACGATTACGACCTTGTTTGGCCGTTCCACCCGCCGAGTCACCTTCGACTAAGAATATTTCCGAAACTGCTGGGTCGTTATCTTGACAGTCAGCCAATTTACCAGGTAAGCTAGAGCCGATGACAGATTTACGTTGCACCATTTCACGCGCTTTACGAGCAGCATGACGAGCGGTAGCAGCTAAGATTACTTTTTGAACAATCATCTTAGCTTCCTTCGGATGTTCTTCTAAGTAGTTGTTCAACATTTCACCTACGCACTGATCAACGACACCGGTAACTTCGTTGTTACCTAATTTTGTTTTCGTCTGACCTTCAAACTGCGGCTCCGGTACTTTAACTGAAATTACTGTAGATAAACCTTCACGGAAGTCATCACCAGTGATTTCTAAATTTACTTTTTCAAGCAATTTGTTTTTATCTGCATATGCTTTGAAAGAACGTGTGAGGGCACGACGCATACCTGCAACGTGTGTACCACCTTCAATCGTATTGATATTGTTTACATACGAACAAACGTTCTCTGTATAACTATCATTGTATTGTAAGGCAATTTCTACAGCGATGTTTTCCTTCGTCATTTCCGCACAAATCGGATCTGGAATTAAAGGAATACGGCTGCTATCGATAAATTGAACAAACTCACGCAAGCCGCCTTCTGAAAAGAAAGTCTCGCTTAAGTTGGTACCATCTTCATTCTTTACGCGCTCATCGGTAAGTGTGATTCTGATTCCCTTGTTAAGGAAAGATAATTCACGCATACGGCTCTGCAAAGTTTCAAATTTGTATTCTGAAACAATGAAGATGGAAGTGTCAGGTTGAAACCAAACGGTTGTTCCTGTAATATCTGTTTCTCCAATTTCTTTAACAGAATACATTGGCTTACCGCATTCGTATTCTTGTTGGAAGATTTTACCCTTTGTATGAACCGTAACCTTCAAATGCGTAGATAATGCGTTTACGCAACTCACACCCACACCGTGAAGACCACCAGAAACTTTATAAGTGTCTTTATCGAATTTACCACCCGCGTGTAGAACGGTCATTACAACCTCTAACGCAGAACGATTTTCTTTTTTGTGTAAATCGGTTGGAATACCACGACCATCATCCTTAACGCTGATCGAATTTCCTTCATGAATAGTAACGACAATATTTTTACAATAACCTGCTAATGCTTCGTCAATTGAGTTGTCTACAACTTCATATACTAAGTGATGTAATCCTTTGAATCCTACGTCTCCGATATACATCGCCGGACGCTTACGTACGGCCTCTAATCCTTCCAATACCTGGATATTATCCGCGCTATAATTGGAAACTGGTTTTTGTTCTTGCGATTCGCTCATTTTATAAACTTATTTTTAAAAACAATTTCTTGGAAATGCCTATAAATAAAGGCTTTTGAACCTAGAAGTTGTTCCTTTAAAAATACTCAGAATTCACAAGATATTGGCGGTTTTAAATGGGAAGTTATTCACATGAATGTGTACAAGTTGCAGGCAATTCCGACACTATTTTAAGCCTTTTAAAAACGCAGCGGAGCTTTCGAAAATTTCAGCTTTTCGTTCTGCCGACATTTTATTCAATGTACCTAGTAACATGCTTAAACGTGGGTTGCTTGAAAAGAATTTTTGTTGATTATGCATAAAATTCCAGAACAAGGCATCCCATACAATTGTCCATTCCCCTTTACCATAATCGCTCATCTTTAAAACATAATTGCTGCCCGAAATATAGGGTTTGGTCGCCATTATTCCTCCATCAGCAAATTGGCTCATCCCATAAACATTGGGCACCATCACCCAATCGTAAGCGTCGATAAAAAGGCTCATAAACCAATGATATACCTCATCTGGATCGAATTCACATAAAAGCATAAAATTGCCCAGTAACATTAATCGTTCAATATGATGACAATAGCCTGTTTGCAATACTTTTTTAATCGTTTCATCGATGGGTATTATACCTGTAGTTCCGGTCCAGAAGCTTGCTGGAATTTTGCGGCTAAACTGCCAATAATTTAGACTACGCTCTTTCCGTCCTTTTAATAGATAAATAGCGCGTATAAATTCTCGCCAACCGATGATTTGGCGGATAAAGCCTTCTAGTGACGCAAGTGGAATGGATGCGGCATTTTGAAGCGTATAATCGATTATTTCTTGTGGTGTCAGCAAGCCTATGTTCAACATAGGTGTAAGAATACTGTGATGTAAGGTGCTTTCTTTGGCCACGATAGCGTCTTCGTAAGGACCGAATTCTTGGAGACGTTCTTTTACAAATTGGACCAACCAGTCTTGCGCACCTTTTCTTGAAATAGGATAGGGGATTGCTTGCGATAGTTCGCCTGGGTTTTGACCAAAATTCTGTTCAACATAGCTTTTCGCCTCTTCAATATAATGTCGTTCATCCTCAAGATTACACGGAATTATTTTCGGAGCCGTTTTGTTTTTAGGATATTTTAAACGATTGTCTTTATCGAAGTTCCACTGTCCGCCGACGGGCTCTTTCCCATCTATAAGGATATTTCGTTTTTTGCGCTGATCGATATAAAAATCGTTTTGCAAAAAGCGCTTTTTACCTTGGAAGTAAGTTCTTATCTCCGATTCACTATTTAAAAAATAAGGGCTCTGATGAAAAGTAATCGATTTATTAAATTCCTTAGAAGCCTTTTCTATACGTTGTTGTAACCAATCATCGTGAACCTCCCAAAAGTGAATTTCTAATGTATTGGAAGATTCAATAAATTTCTGAATTGCACTGATGGGTTGAGTGCTATCGATATAGTCAACGGATGTTTTCGATAAAGTATTCCTTAATTGATTTTCATAATATTTCATACTTGCTCTATGTAGCGCAAGTTTAGCTTTATGAAATGGGAATTGCTTAAAAAATAATTCTTCTTCAATTAGAATGATCTTGTCAAATCCGTTAAGGAAAGCAGTTTCATCAAATAACTGATGCGGAAATACAATAATTACTTTCATTATTTTATGGCACTAATTCCGCCATCAATATTAATAATTTGACCAGTTATCCAGCTTGACTTTGCCGTCAAAAGGAAGCTAGCTAGTTGTGCGTTATCAGCAGCTTCACCGATTCTTTTTAGCGGATGTTTGGTGTCTTGTACAGATCTTTTTTCTGGGGTATTGATAAACTGCTCCGTTAGTTTAGTTGCAGTAATAGATGGTGCGATAGCGTTGAAACGTATTGCTGGAGCGTATTCAGCTGAAAGACTTTTTACCAATCCTTCGATTGCTCCTTTAGAAGAACCGATGAGCGCATGAAAGGGGAAGCCTACTTTTGCTGCGACGCTGGAACAGAATACTACAGAGGCTTGTTGGCTGCGTTTTAGGTTGGGAAGAATCTTTTGTAATACCGCAATTGCGCCTAATGTTTGGATTTTATAATCATCTATAAAATCGTTCAAGTTGATTCGATTGAATGGCTTTAGATTCACCTTTCCGACAGCATAGAAATACCCATCGATTTGTTCGGGAAGTTGCTCGTTGATTTGAATATTCTCTATAGCATTAAGGTCTAAATGAATCCAATTAATCTCAGGATATTCGTTGAGAAGGTTCGTATTATTATATGTACCGTAGACGGTATGTCCTTCGCTAATTAGTTGTTGAGCGGTTGCTAGGCCAATTCCTCCAGAGGCGCCAATGATAAGTATGTTTCCCATTCTTAAGAAACAATAAATAGGGCAATGTGTTTAGTATAGGCAAAAAAAAATCCCGCCGAAGCGGGATTTTTATGAATTCAAAAGATTGAATTAAGCGATTTCAACGTCAGCACCAGCTTCAGTCAATTTAGCTTTCAAATCTTCAGCGGTAGCTTTATCAACACCTTCTTTAACAGGTTTTGGAGCGCCATCTACTAAGTCTTTAGCTTCTTTCAAACCAAGACCAGTCAAATCTTTAACGATTTTAACTACAGCCAATTTGTTAGCACCACCAGACTTCAAGATAACGTCGAATGATGTTTTTTCAGCAGCAGCAGCAGCACCACCACCTCCAGCAACTGCTACAGCAGCAACTGCAGGCTCGATACCGTAATCATTTTTCAAAATTTCAGCTAATTCGTTCACTTCTTTAACAGTGAGATTAACTAGTTGTTCAGCAAAAGCTTTTAAGTCAGCCATTGTTTTAATTAAGTTGTGCCTATTTCTAATGTAACGAAGAAAGTAGACGGGTTTAAAAATTTAGATTTTGTATTGAGTTGCTTGGAAGCCTTATTCTTGTTCCGCTTTATTTTTAGCAAGCGTCTCAAGCGCACCAGCGATAGCTTTCGCAGGTGATTGCAAGAGTAGGATAACATCTGCAATGAGTTCGTTGCGCGACTTCAAGGCAGCTAATGCAGCCAATTGGTCGTTTCCGATATAGATCTCAGATTCGATGTTCGCCAACTTCAATAGAGGTAATTCACCTGCAGCACCACGGAATTCCTTGATGATTTTTGCAGGAGTCGAACTTTGTTCAGAGAACATAATTGACGACTGACCTTTTAAAGCGGTGATAATTTCCGGAGTTGCTTGATTGTTAGCTTCAAGGGCTTTTTGAATCAAGGAGTTTTTAGCTACCTTCATTTCAACGCCTTGCTTGAAACACATTTTGCGGAGTTTGTTGACCTGTTCTACGGTCAAACTTGTTGTATCGGCAATGTAGAAGAAGGTTGCTTCAGCAAATTTTGCTTTCAACTCTTCGATCAATTGCGTTTTTTCTTGTTTATTCATGACCGTTGATTAGTTTACAGATGAAGTAAGTAATTTCGTATCGATTTGTACGGATGGACTCATCGTTGTAGCGATAAAGATGCTCTTAAGGTAAGTACCTTTAGCACTTTGAGGCTTCATTTTAACGATTGTATTGATTAATTCCATCGCGTTATCTTGTAACTTCTCTGGAGAGAATGATACACGACCGATTGAAGTGTGGATGATAGCTTGCTTATCTAATTTGAAAGCAATCTTACCTAATTTCACTTCTTTAACAGCTGAAGCTACATCGGTAGTTACAGTGCCGGTCTTAGGGTTTGGCATTAAGTTACGAGGACCTAATACTTTACCTAATTTACCTAACTTAGGCATTACTGCCGGAGTTGCAATGATAACGTCGATATCTACCCAACCTTTTTCGATTTTGCTGATATAATCATCTAAACCTACGTGGTCAGCACCTGCTGCAGTTGCTTCTGCTTCTTTATCAGGTGTACATAATACCAAAACTCGCTTGTCTTTACCTGTTCCGTGAGGAAGGGTAACAACACCGCGAACAGCCTGGTCGGCTTTCTTTGGATCAACTCCCAAGCGAATATGAACGTCAACAGACGCGTCAAACTTGGTGGTGTTTAGCTTCTTAATTAACTCAGTAGCTTGTTTAATTGAATAAACAGCATCTTTGTTAACCAAGTTAGCTACGCTTTTTCTTTTTTTCGTTAATGCCATGGTTAATGTTGTTATTTAAAATTAGAAAGGACGATTACCTTCTACAGTTACACCCATACTGCGTGCAGTACCGGCAACCATAGTCATTGCTGATTCTACTTTAGAACAGTTAAGATCAGGCATTTTATCTTCTGCGATTGCTCTAACTTGTTCCCAAGTGATTTTACCAACCTTGTTACGGTTTGGCTCTTTAGAACCACTTTGCAATTTTGCAGCTTCCATAACTTGTACTGCTGCTGGAGGAGTTTTGATGATGAAGTCAAATGACTTATCTGTATAAACTGTAATTAATACAGGCAATACTTTCCCCATTTTATCCTGCGTGCGTGCATTGAACTGCTTACAGAATTCCATGATATTAATACCCTTAGAACCCAAAGCTGGACCAATAGGAGGTGCAGGGTTAGCCTGTCCGCCTTTGCACTGCAGTTTTACATACGTTGCAATTTCTTTAGCCATTGTTTTTGTTTTTAATCTTTAACCTAAAATGAACTTTTTCTTGCTTCGTGGAAGCCGAAACGATACTTAAGCCCACTTTTCGGGACCGCAAAGATACATTTTTTATATGAAAAAGGAAATCTTAAACGAAAAAACCGTCTAATTATTAATTATTACTGATAACAGTAGTAATTAATTGAGTTTCACTTTCTAATTCAGACTGAATAGAGTCGATTTGTGAAGCTCTTACGAAGTAATACAGACAAATATGATAAACACCCTCTTTTTGTACAATTCTAGCATCCATTCCTTCTTTACGGTAACCATTCTTTACCTTTTCTGCTTCTCTTAAATCATTGGTAGTATGAAAAGAAAGGAAATAAGATTGTTGTGCGTCTTTTAAGTAGTCGGTATAATTTTCCGCAATACTTGATTTAAACTCCTCCGATTGATTGTTGGTAACGCTTGCTTTTGCAGATGCTTGCACAGCTACCTTCGCAGGAATATTTGGAGAATCATGTACCGCAAGGGTTGATTCGTAAGCTCTCTGACCTTGAAAATTGGATCCTTTGTTCGCAAATTTATTCTGCCAAACTAATAATCCTACAGCCAAGCCAACCACAAGAATAGTAGACGCTGCAATTTTCCAGCTAATCTTCCAAGCTGATTCTTTATCTCCAGCTTGAACAGGAACCGTTAATGTTTCGTGGATTGGTTTTTCTTGATGTGCAACGAATTCTTTAATCTGTTCTTCTTTTCTTTCTTCACGCAAAATAGGCTCCATTGTCAAACTAGGTAAGCCAAAGGATTGTGCTGAGAAATTCAATTCACTAACATGCTCGAATTGTATGCAACCATCTAAATCCAGTCTAAAACGTCCGATTTCTTTCAAATGAACAATTTCACGATTGATTAAACGTGAATTAATCAAGGCAATAGCCGTTTGCATTAGACTGCCCGCTTGTTCGAAAGAAATCCCCTCGCTAAATGCAATATGCGTTTGTAATAAACCATCATTCTGTTGAATGCTTGGGTTAAAGCTCAAACGTTTTGAAGGAGGAATAATGCATTTCTCTAACATCGAAAACTCAGCCGAAACCTCTGTGCCAAGGATAGCACCAAAGTTTGGAAGCACCACGCAATCATTGCTGGTCATCAACTGCTGTATGTATTTCGATAGGTCTTGCACCAGACCTGCTAATATCGTTGTTTTTTTGAGATTTGAAAACTTTTTAAAGAAATATATTGGTTCTCATAATAATTAGGGTTGCGTGAGCGTTATTTGTATTCAGAAATTTGTCTTTTGATAATTTCCCTTTTAAACTCTATCCCGCTATGCGCTTCAGTTACATTGTTTTTGCCTTATTATTTTGTGCTCTCTTATCCACCAAACCGGTATCGGCTCAGAAAATGACCATCTCCGGCTTCGTTACCGACAGCACCTCTGGAGAGAAATTGTTCGGAGCTTTCGTCTATAATCAAGCAGTTGGAACCGTTACTAATGAATTCGGTTTTTATAGCATCAGCTTCGATAAAGATACCGTGCAATTAACGTTTAGTTATGTGGGTTGTCTGTCGGTCAAGAAAACTTTCATTGGTCGAAAAGCCCATAATTTCAATGTCGAACTCGCTTTAATTCAAAGCAAAGAAGTGCAAATTAATGCAGACCGTAGTGCCGGAAATCGTATCCAGGAAAAATCAGAAATGTCGACTATTCAAATCCCTGTCGCGCAAATCAAGAAAATACCTGCGCTATTCGGTGAGGTCGATGTTTTGAAGGTGATTCAATTACTTCCAGGGGTGGCGAAAGGAACGGAAGGGGCAAGTGGGATTTACGTGAGAGGTGGTGGACCCGATCAAAATCTAATCCTTTTGGACGGTGTGCAAGTTTATAATGTAAACCATTTGTTTGGCTTCTTTTCTGTATTTAACGGAGACGCGATTAATAACGTCTCTCTCGTAAAAGGAGGCTTTCCTGCACGTTACGGAGGACGTTTGTCATCTGTAATTGACATCAACATGAAAGAAGGAAATAATAAAAAAATGAAAGTTGAAGGTGGGGTAGGACTTATCTCTTCTCGACTTACAATTGAAGGGCCTATTAAAGACCAGAATACCACTTTTCTTATTTCAGGTCGACGTACTTATGCAGATTTGTTCATGCGCCCGATATCTTATTTGCTCTCGCAAAGACAAGGCTCTTTAGGCTATTACTTTTATGATTTGAATGCAAAAATTAATCACAAGTTTTCGGATAAAGATCGGTTGTTTTTGAGTAGTTATTTAGGAAAGGACGTCTTCGGATTAAAGGCTAGCACGAGTTTTTCAGACAATCAAACTGTTTTTACGGATAAATTAAGTTCTACATTGAACTGGGGGAATATTACGACTGCACTTCGTTGGAATCACGTAGTAAATCCTAAATTGTTCATGAATCTTACAGCTACTTATTCGAGATATAATTTCAATATCGGAGCCGAAAATACCTCTACTACGCGTGATCTTACAACCGGCTCCACACAAACGCAAGCATTTGGAATCGGCTATCTCTCAGGTATTTTTGACGATGGTCTAAAACTTGATTTTGATTATTTACCGAATGCAGCACACCATATCCGTTTTGGATCAAACTATATCTATCATACCTTTAAGCCTGGTGTTACCGCATTTAAGTTGAACGTTAGTGGTACATCTATGGATACAACGTTTGGTAGTCAAAATATCTACGCACATGAAGGGTTCTTATATGTAGAAGATGACTGGAACCTTAGTAAACGTTTAAAGGTTAACTTCGGTTTGCATGGGTCAGTCTTCAAATTAACAGATACAACCTATCGCTCTTTACAACCGCGTATTTCAGCACGCTATTTAATCAATCCTGATTTGAGCTTTAAAGTTTCGGCTTCGAAAATGACGCAGTATTTGCATCTGTTAACAAATAGTGGAATAGGCTTGCCAACGGATTTCTGGGTGCCGGCCACGAAGAAGGTTGCACCGCAACAAGCCATTCAATATGCCGCAGGATTTGCATATACTTTCAAGGACAATTACGAATTTTCAATTGAAGGCTATTATAAATCGATGTCGAATGTAATAGAATATAAAAACGGAGCAAGCTTTTTATTAGGCGGTCAAGATTGGCAAAATAAAGTCACGAACGGCAAGGCGTGGTCCTACGGTAGTGAATTATTCCTTCAAAGAAAATTCGGTAAAACAACCGGTTGGATAGGGTATACTTTATCTTGGGCCTATCGCCAATTCAACGATAAAAACAACGGTATTAAGTATTTTTACAAATACGATCGCAGACATGATATTGGGGTAGTAGTATCGCATGAGTTTTCTAAGAAAATTGATGTCAGTGCTACATGGGTCTATAGTACAGGTAATGCGCTCACATTGGCTACAGACCGTTATTATGGTTTGGCGAATTCTCCTTATGGAATGCAATCCGGGTATAATATGGTTATTGATAATGCTACTGGGGTAAATGAATTTCGCATGCCTTCTTATCATCGCTTAGATATCGGAGCGAATTTTCATAAGTACTATAAGAAGTTTGAATTGACCTATAATGTTTCTGTATATAATGCTTACAATCGTTTGAACGCGTTTTTTGTATATAAAACAGTGGATGATTATGGAAAGCCTGTTCTGCGTAAAGTGACTATTTTCCCAATTCTTCCTGCTTTCACCTTAAATTTTAAATTCTAAGACTATGCGTAACGCAATACTTGTTTTATCGCTTTTTTGTTTCGCAATTTCACTTAATAGTTGCACAAAGGATATTGATTTACCTATTCCGGAAACGACACCAAGACTCGTGATGAATGGACTCATACAGCTGGATAGTGTTTTGGTATTAAATTTATCTAGTTCGATTTCTGCGAAGTCGGGTAATTTGCCGGCTTATGTTAATGACGGTAGCGTTAAGGTCTATGAAAATGGAAACTTGCTAAGCACCTTGCATTATGTGCCTGCACTTAATTCTAATCCTTGGTCGACACCGATTGAAGGAAATTATGTGGACTCTAATTTATCTTTTTTACCAGGACACACGTATACTGTCAAAGCTGTAAAATCCGGCTTTGCGGATGTAGTTGCTGAAGTAAGCGTACCTATTATTCCTAAAGTTGATACCTTATGTGTGGATGATGTTTTGTTGTCTGTAGGTGGAGGTTTTGGAGGTGGTTCTCAGACAACGGATGGAAAGAGTATAAAATTCAAAATTGTGGATCTTGATCAAAATAACAAGAATTATTATTTGATTCGTGTGAGTCAATTTGATTCTTCTTTCATGGGTTATTTGGATGCAAGTATTGGAACGAATAATTTAAATCTACAAGATTTGAATGGGCTACAAGGAGCCACTGAATCATCCAATAAGTTGTACTTGAATGATGCAATTTTTAACAATGGCACCTATGAAGGCGAAATACATTTTGCCATTTACAAGGGTGGTTGGGGGAGTTTTGTTGCTGGTATTTATTACCTGGAGGTTTTAAGTGTTACGAAGGACTACTATCAATATTTACAATCTGTAGACAGTTATTGGGATACGAATGGCAATCCTTTTGCCGAGCCTTCACAAATAACCACCAACGTTACGAATGGTTACGGAATGATTGGTGCTCAAGTTGTTAAACGTTTTCGCCTGCCATAATTTGCGACTTTTTATATAAATGTGGATAATTCAGCCCGAAGGTTTCGATTTTTCGAGCTAAAATGCTATTTTTGCCGTCCACAAAAAACGATTTATCGAATTTAACATTATGTTACTACAGATTACATCAGCGCAATTGTTAGTTTTAGTTCCTCTTTTTGGCGTTATCGCCTTGATTTTCACTGCTTTAAAAAGCAGCTGGGTAAGTCGTCAAGACGCAGGGGATGCTCGTATGAAAGAAATCAGCACGTATATTGCTGAAGGAGCTATGGCTTTCTTGAAAGCTGAATACAAGATTTTAAGTTATTTCGTTGTTATCGCAGCTTTGGCATTAGGCTTTATGGGCACGCGTAACGCTAACAGTCACTGGTCGATTGCAGTTGCCTTTGTGATTGGTGCCGTTTTCTCTGCACTTGCAGGTTTTATCGGTATGCGCATCGCTACAAAATCGAATGTTCGTACTGCACAAGCGGCTCGTACTAGCTTGGCGCAAGCCTTGAAAGTGTCTTTCACTGGCGGTTCTGTAATGGGAATGGGTGTTGCCGGTTTAGCGGTTTTGGGATTAGGTGGATTATTCTTAGTATTGAAAGCGTATTTCGGTGCTACCGGCGTTTCTTCTGTAGAAATGGAGCGTACTATTGAAGTATTAACTGGTTTTTCATTAGGTGCTGAATCCATTGCATTATTTGCACGTGTGGGTGGTGGTATTTATACGAAAGCGGCTGACGTAGGCGCTGATCTTGTTGGTAAAGTAGAAGCAGGTATTCCTGAAGATGATCCTCGTAACCCTGCAACCATTGCAGATAACGTGGGTGACAACGTAGGTGACGTAGCTGGTATGGGTGCCGATTTGTTCGGTTCTTATGTTGCTACCGTTTTAGCTACAATGGTTTTAGGACGTGAAACAACAACTATCGGAGCGGATAAATTTGATGGCTTGGCGCCAATACTTTTCCCAATGCTTATTGCAGGTATGGGAATTATCTTCTCAATTATCGGTACTTTCTTCGTTCGTATTTCTGATGATGGTAAAGGAACAGCAGAAAAGGTTCAAAAGGCACTTAATATGGGTAACTGGGGAAGTATCGTTTTAACAGCGGTTGCTTCTTTCTTCATGGTTAAATTTATATTGCCTGAACAAATGGAATTACGCGGTACTACCTTTACTAATATGGGTGTATTCGGAGCTATTTGCGTTGGTCTTGCGGTAGGTACCTTGATGAGTATCATTACTGAATATTATACAGCAATGGGTAAACGCCCTGTATTAAACATCGTTCGTCAATCTTCAACAGGTCATGCGACTAATATCATCGGTGGTTTAGCAATTGGTATGGAATCTACTTTCTTGCCTATTATCGTTTTGGCTGCTGGTATCATGGGTTCTTACAAATTCGCAGGTTTATATGGTGTAGCTATCGCAGCTGCAGGTATGATGGCTACCACTGCTATGCAGTTGGCTATTGATGCTTTCGGACCAATTGCGGATAACGCAGGTGGTATTGCGGAAATGTCTGAATTGCCTAAAGAAGTGCGTGAACGTACCGATATCTTGGATGCAGTAGGTAACACTACAGCAGCAACGGGTAAAGGTTTTGCGATTGCTTCTGCAGCATTAACAGCTTTAGCTCTTTTTGCAGCATTCGTTGGTATAGCTAAAATTGATGGAATTGATATTTATAAAGCAGATGTATTAGCAGGTTTATTTGTCGGAGGAATGATTCCTTTCATCTTCTCCTCTTTAGCAATCACTGCCGTTGGACAAGCGGCAATGGCAATGGTGGAAGAGGTTCGTCGTCAGTTCCGTGAAATTCCAGGAATCTTGGAAGGTAAAGCGAAACCTGAATACGATAAATGTGTTCAAATTTCTACTGCTGCTTCAATTAAGAAAATGATGTTGCCAGGTGCTTTGGCTATCTTAGCTCCAATTATCGTTGGTTTCATTTTCGGACCAGAAGTGTTAGGAGGTATGTTAGCAGGTGCTACCGTGAGTGGTGTATTAATTGGTATGTTCCAAAACAACGCCGGTGGTGCTTGGGATAACGCTAAAAAATCTTTCGAGAAAGGTGTTGAGATCAATGGTGAAATGTTCTATAAAAAGTCCGAACCACATAAGGCTTCAGTAACTGGTGATACAGTTGGTGATCCATTTAAAGATACATCTGGACCGTCTATGAATATCTTGATCAAATTAATGTCGATTGTTTCATTAGTTATCGCGCCAACATTAGCTTCAATTCACCATACGACAAATTGTCCTGGAGAAGGAAAACAAATGGAGTGCAAAATGATGATGATGGAATGCAAAGACAGTGCTTCTTGCGCTATGATGATGGAACATTGCCACGAAATGATGATGAAAGGTCATGGTGGTGAATGTAAGGAAATGGAAATGTCAGAATGTTGCAAAGAAGGGAAAGGTGCCGAAGCTGATGATGAGAAATATTGCAAACCCGGTCGTCTACCAAAAGGTGCTGGCATGGAAAGAATCGAAATTCGTCAGGTAATCATGAAAGATAAATCTGGAAAGATCACTACGAAAACAGATACTTTACGCTCTAAGTAATTTTAGAACTTTAATAGAAAAGCCCTCTTTGAAATATCAAGGAGGGCTTTTTTTATTGGGGTTAATTTGCTTTTATTCTTCAAAATAAACGCGCTTAACACGTTTAGAAATATTAGTCAGTATTTCATACGGAATAGTGCCTTCCCATTCAGCGAGTTGTTGAATGCTTGGGTTTTTACCGAAAACTACCACTTCGTCACCCACCTTAGCATTCGGAATGTTGCTAATGTCCAGCATGCACATATCCATGCAAATGGATCCAACAATGGCTACTAATTGGCCATGTAATTCCATTTTGCCAACGCCGTTACCCAATTTGCGATGCAAACCATCTGCATAGCCTAATCCAATCGTAGCAATTTTACTTCCTGTTTTAAGCTGTCCCTTTCTACTATACCCAACGGTATCGTTCGGACTAATTTCCTTTATTTGAAGAATGGTCGACTTTAATGTGCTCACCACCTCCAATTCATTTTGAATTTTATTTGAACTATCCGAACCATATAAACCAATTCCCAATCTTACCATATCATATACAGCCTCAGGATGACGAACAATTCCGCCACTATTCAGAATATGACGTAAAACCGGATAAGGGCAATGTTGCAGGATGAAGCTACTCATGCTTTCAAAGCGTGCGATTTGCTCTTTTGTGAAAGCATCAAAATCAGCTGATTCAGAGGCCGCCAAATGAGAAAAAATAGAGGCAACTTTTATTTGCGAAGCATGTGTCTGTAATATATTTGCTAATGCTTCAAGTTGGTGAACATCAAAGCCTAAACGATTCATCCCTGTTTCTAATTCAAGATGTATTCGTATTGGTAAATGAACGGATTCAGTATAATACAACTCGATTTGATTCAACAATTCTTGTAGAATTTCAATAGAGTATATTTCGGGTTCTAAATTGTTTTTAATGATGGTATCAAAGCTATTACGCTCTGGGCACATCACCATAATTGGGGTAGTGATACCTGCCTGACGGAGTTCTACGCCTTCATCGGCATAAGCTACCGCAAGGTAATCGATTTGATTATTTTCAAGTTGCTTCGCGATTTCATAGCTGCCCGAACCATAACTAAAGGCTTTTACCATGGCCATCACTTTCGTTTTAGTTGGTAATTGCTTACGGTAGATCGCTAGGTTGTGATTAATGGCGCTCAAATTGACTTCTAGCACTGTTTCATGTGCCTTCTTTTCAAATAGTGCACTGATTCTTTCAAAGGCATAAACACGTGCGCCTTTTAATAATATAGCCTCGTCCTGAAAAGTGTCAAATGGATGAGTCGATAGGAAACTCGCGGTGTCTTCATAGAAGAACAGCTCGATATTTTCCAAAGGTTCAAATTGCTTTTGCTGTCTTTTTAAGGATTTACCAATGCCAATAAACTTAGCAATTTTAAATCGCTGAATGATGGCAACTACTTCTTCATACAATTCAAATTCATTCTTTCCGCTTTCCAGGATATCACTTAAAATTAAAGTCTTTTTAGGCTTTAATTGCTGTTGCTGTAAAAACTCAATCGCGATGATTAAAGATGAAATATCATTGCTATAACTATCATTAATTAAGCTACAATTGTTATTCCCTTCTTTTAATTCCAAACGCATACTCACGGCAGACAAATGCTTGAATTGTTGAATCACAGCCGCATTGACCTTATTCAGGACAATAAGCGCTGCCCAGCAATTAATCGCATTTTCAATCGATGCCTGATCAGTAAACGGAATTTCTATAAAAGAACTAGTTCCTTGATAATGACCTTCTATTTGTGTGAATCCGTTATTACGAATTACCTTGGTGATTTTAAGATTCGCTTCAGAGCTTTCTTGCATCGACCAAGAGAATAGCTTAAAGCGATTATCAGAATCATCGTTTACAATCTTTGCTTTGAAATTGAGAATTGCATTATTCAATTCTGAATGATCATGGCAATACACCACATATTCTGAAAAGGCGAATAGTTGCAATTTTTCATTGATCTTTTGGCGTATATTCAAGAAGCCACTGTCGTGGGCTTGACCAATATTCGTGAATATCCCTACATTAGGTTTAAGGATACGCTCCAATTTATCCATTTCATTCGGTTGCGAAATGCCGGCCTCAAAAACACCAATTTCGTGTTGTTCGCTCATGTTCCAAACACTTAATGGAACACCGATTTGACTATTATAACTTTTTGGACTTTTGACCACATGGCAAGTGGTATTCAGTAATTGATATAGCCACTCTTTTACAATGGTTTTACCATTACTGCCAGTGATGCCTACCACAGGATATTTGAAACGTTGTCTATGGAATGCAGCAATTTGTTGCATTGCCACAATACTATCCTTTACTTGAATGAAGTTCGCGTCAGGAAATAAAATAAGGTTAGGGGAGTGTTCTACTATGAAATTACGAACCCCTTTTTTATAGAGTTCTTCTATATAGGAATGGCCATCATTTCGTTTTCCTTTGATGGCGATAAATAAAGTTTCGTAGGCATTACTTAGTTTTCTGCTATCGAGTAAAAGCTTGCTAATCCCACCTGTATGACTTACTTTCAGGAGGGTACCACGGGTAATGCTAAAAATTTCGTTAATCGTGTACACCATTCATTTGTTCTTCAAGGTGCACAAATGTACAGCATTTCACATTGATGCTTATGCTTTTTCATTATTATTTGGGCGATTTATTTATCTTTGCTTTCATGCTTCGTATTCGTGCATTTTATTTCGGATTATTTCTCGCATTTGCCTTTATTTTTGGGGCCTGTGATCCTTATCAAAAGGTTTTAAAGAGTAGCGACCTTAACTACAAAATGGCTAAGGGAAAAGAATACTACAACAAGGAAGAATACGATAAAGCCATTACTTTATTTGAAGAAGTATTAGCTTCTTTACGAGGTACCAAGAATTTTGAGGAATTGTATTACTATTATGCCTATGCGCAGTTTGGTAATCAAAACTATTATATGGCGGCATACCATTTTAATTATATTTCCTCTAACTATCCAAATTTTGAAAAAGCGGCAGAGTGCGAATATATGTCGGCGTATTGCTACTATTTACTTTCGCCAGAGTTTGAGTTAGATCAAACGGATACTTACAAGGCAATTGATGAAATGCAATTGTTTATTAATAATCATCCTGAAAGCGAGCGTGTAACGGAAGCTAATGAGATTATAGATAAGCTAAGAGCCAAACTTGAATTGAAGTCGGTTAGGGGAGCAGAGTTATATTACAATATTGGTGATTATAAAGCGGCGATGGTGGCATTAAAAAACACCTTAAAGGAATTCCCAGACAGCAAAGAAGCGGATTATGTGCAGTTCTTAATAGTTAAATCCAATTTTGAGTTGGCTATGCAAAGTATACCAACGAAAAAAAGTGAACGTTTAGAAGAAACAATTGCAAATTATTCGAATTTTATTGATAGATTTGCAAGTTCTAAGTATGCTCCTCAAGCGCAGAAGATTTATGAAAGATCTAGAGCGGAATTGGAGAAAATTAAAAGCTCAAATAAATCCTGATATATGACTAAAAAGATTGCTCCAGGTACTTCAAACTCAATTGAAGCACGTTCATTAGCTACGTTGAAAGAGAAAACCGGAAACATCTACGAAGCTGTTGCTGTATTGGCAAAGCGTTCTAATCAAATTTCTTCTTCATTGAAAGAAGAATTGCATAACAAATTGTCTGAGTTCGCTTCTTCTACAGATAACTTAGAAGAGATTCATGAGAATCGTGAGCAGATCGAAATCAGCCGTTATTATGAAAAAATGCCTAGTCCGACATTGATTGCTACGCAAGAATATATGGATGGTAAGGTTTATAGCCGTAATCCTACTCGCGAACAATAATTCGCTAAATTAATAATATTGAAAGCTCACCATTTGGTGGGCTTTTTTTATGTCTATACTATTTGCATTAGCTTTAAGTAAAACTTTAGCAATATGCTGTAATTCCTTGATTTTTAGCTGTATCTATTGTTATTGAGTTGACATAAAAAAAATCCCGCATCTTTCGAAGCGGGATTTTTTGTGTATCTGAAATAGATTATTCAAATTTCAAATCAAGAGCAAGACCTCTTAATTCATGCATCAATACATTGAAGGATTCAGGAATACCTGGTTTAGGGATATTGTCTCCTTTAACGATTGCTTCGTAAGTCTTAGCACGGCCGATGATATCATCCGATTTAACAGTCAATAATTCCTGTAAGATATTAGATGCGCCATAAGCCTCTAATGCCCAAACCTCCATTTCACCAAAACGCTGACCACCAAATTGTGCTTTACCACCTAATGGCTGTTGCGTAATTAAACTGTAAGGTCCGATAGAACGTGCGTGCATCTTATCGTCAACCATGTGGTTCAACTTAAGCATGTAGATAACACCGACAGTTCCTTTTTGGTGGAAACGTTCACCGGTTTCTCCGTCATACAAGTAAGTTTGACCAAGGTGTGGTAAGCCAGAAGCTTCGATTTCTGCCTCGATTTCTTCGATAGTTGCACCATCAAAGATAGGAGTACCGAATTTCTTACCGCTTACTAAACCTGCCCAACCTAATACTGATTCATAGATCTGACCAAGGTTCATACGAGAAGGTACACCTAGTGGATTCAATACGATATCTACTGGAGTTCCATCTTCCAAGAAAGGCATATCCTCGTCACGAACGATTTTCGCTACGATACCTTTGTTACCGTGACGACCCGCTAATTTATCACCTACACGTAATTTACGTTTTTTAGCTAAGTATACTTTCGCTAATTTGATAACACCAGCTGGTAATTCATCACCGATAGTAATGTTGAATTTCTCACGCTTGTAACGACCACTTTCTTCGTTATGACGAATGCTGAAGTTATGCAACAAACGTTTTACTAAGATATTTGTATCATCGTCGTTAGTCCAGTTGTTAGAATCAATTTGATCGTAATTGATATCAAGGTTCTTCGCAGTAAACTTAGATCCTTTAGCAATCAATTCTTCATTATAAAGATTCTTAACGCCTTTAGAAGTTTTGTCTTTCAACAACTGCATTAATTTTTCAATTAATACATCCTTCAACATACGTAAGTTCTTATTGTAAACAGTCTCTAATTTCTCAAGAGCTGCTTTTTCTTTAACTTTTGAAGCTTTGTCTTTACGAGCACGAGCGAATAATTTCGTATCGATAACGGTACCTTCGATAGAAGGAGATACTTTCAAAGAAGCATCTTTTACGTCACCAGCTTTATCGCCGAAGATTGCACGTAATAACTTTTCTTCTGGAGTTGGATCTGTTTCACCTTTAGGAGTGATTTTACCAACCATGATATCACCTTCTTTCACTTCAGCACCAACGCGGATGATACCGTGTTCGTCCAAATCTTTAGTAGCTTCTTCTGCTACGTTAGGAATATCATTCGTTAATTCTTCTTCACCTAATTTAGTGTCACGAACTTCTAATTCGTATTCATCAACGTGAATAGACGTGAACAAATCTTCACGCAATACACGCTCACTGATTACAATCGCGTCCTCGAAGTTGTAACCTTTCCATGGCATGAACGCCACTTTCAAGTTAGTACCCAAGGCCAATTCTCCGTTTTCTGTAGCGTAACCTTCACACAATACTTGACCAGGAACCACTTTTTCACCTTTCTTAACGATAGGCTTCAAGTTGATACAAGTAGATTGGTTCGTTTTACGGAATTTCAACAAATTGTATACAGTAACATCGTCTGCGAAAGAAATGATACGATCTTCGTCCGTACGTTCGTAACGAACATGAATTTCATTTGCGTCAACATATTCAACAACACCTTTTCCTTCTGCGTTGATCAACATACGAGAGTCGATAGCCACTTTTGCTTCTAAGCCCGTACCTACGATAGGAGCTTGCGGACGCATTAATGGAACAGCTTGACGTTGCATGTTCGATCCCATTAAGGCACGGTTCGCATCATCATGTTCAAGGAACGGAATCAATGAAGCGGACACACCCACAATCTGGTTAGGTGCAACGTCCATGTATTCGATTTCTTCTGGAGCCAATACCGGGAATTCCCCGTGTTGACGACACTTAACGCGATTTTCTAAGAATGAACCTTTATCATCCACCTCCACATTACTTTGTGCGATAATCTTGTTATCCTCATCGTCAGCGCTTAGGAATTCTACTAAACGATCATTTAAGTTAACCTTGCTGTTATCTACCTTACGATAAGGAGTTTCGATAAATCCTTTCTCGTTGATTTTTGCGTGCACACACAAAGTAGAGATCAAACCGATGTTTGGTCCTTCTGGTGTTTCAATGGTACACAAACGTCCGTAGTGAGAGTAGTGTACGTCACGAACTTCAAAGCCCGCGCGCTCACGACTCAAACCGCCGGGTCCTAGAGCTGAAATACGGCGTTTGTGCGTAATTTCAGATAATGGATTCGTTTGATCTAAGAATTGAGACAATTGAGAGGTACCGAAGAATGAGTTGATTACAGAACTCAAAGTACGAGCGTTAATCAAATCAACTGGAGTGAATACCTCGTTATCACGTACGTTCATACGCTCACGAATAGTACGTGCCATACGAGCTAAACCAACACCGAATTGAGAATATAATTGTTCTCCAACGGTACGTACACGACGGTTTGACAAGTGATCGATATCATCGATTTCTGCCTTACCGTTTGATAATTGTACTAAGTATTTAACGATTAGGATGATGTCATTTTTCGACAATACGCGACTGTCGTTTTTAGCATCTAAACCTAACTTTTGATTGATTTTGTAACGACCTACATCACCTAAATCATAACGCTTGTCACTGAAGAATAATTTCTCAATGATACCACGTGCTGTTTCGTCATCTGGAGCATCAGCACCACGCAATTGACGATAGATGTGTTGAACCGCTTCTAATTCAGTATTAGAAGTATCTTTTTGTAAAGTATTATAGATTATAGAATAGTCGTTCGTCATTTCATCCTTTTGCAAGATGATAGACTTGACGCCTGATTCTAAAATAGTATCGATTGCATTTTCTGTCAAAACAGTATCACGTTCCAAGATAACTTCTGTACGTTCTACAGAAACTACTTCTCCGGTGTCTTCGTCAACGAAATCTTCAAACCAACTACGCAATACGCTTGCCGCCAAACGACGTCCAGCTGCATCTTTCAAGTTTTGTTTGTTAGCTTTAATTTCTTCAGCTAATCCAAACAATTCCAATATTTGCTTATCTGATTCGTAACCCATTGCACGTAGAAGGGTAGTTACAGGGAACTTCTTCTTACGATCGATATAGGCCGACATTACATTGTTAATGTCCGTTGCGAATTCCATCCACGCTCCTTTGAAAGGAATGATACGTGCAGAATAAATTTTTGTACCGTTCGGGTGTACTGACTGTCCGAAGAACACACCAGGAGAACGATGTAATTGAGATACAACTACACGCTCAGCACCATTGATGATGAAGGTTCCTTTTGGAGTCAAGTAAGGGATATTTCCCAAGAAAACGTCTTGAACAATTGTTTGGAAATCGATGTGTTCAGGGTCGTTACAGCTCAAACGAAGTTTAGCTTTCAAAGGTACGCTATACGTTAAACCGCGTTCAACGCATTCGTCCATGGAGTAACGTGGTGGATCCACGAAATAATCCAAGAATTCCAAATTGAAAATGTTGCGGGCGTCTGTAATAGGGAAATTCTCCATAAACACCTTGTACAAACCTTCATCACGACGGTTTTCTGAAGTGGTGTCTAATTGGAAGAAGTCCTTAAACGACTGCAATTGGATTGCTAATAAATCCGGATACGGTAAGGCTTTAATCTTACCAAAACTCAAACGCTCTTTGGATTTTTTTGTCGACATAATTAGGTTACGATCGTTAATTAATACGGGATCCTTTACACTTTAACTCCTTAATCCCAAGCATTTAACTTATTTAAATGAAAAAACATCCTATCTTTTTTAGACTCTTTTTGTTAGTCTAATCAGGAAGGACTATTCTAATTTTCAATAAGTTGGATGCCAGTTTTTGGGCATTAATTTGTTAATTCTCTAGAGAAAGGCCTGCAAAGCTAATAAAAGGAAATCATATTTCACAATTATTTGACCTGAAAATTATACAATAATTACTTCCTGCTATTTTTTGCATTATTTACCTCATTCTTGACCTAATTTTCTCATCTTTGCCCTTATGCGAGAGGATTTTTTGAATAATGAAAAGGAAAACATGCATCAGGGGGATCGCGACCTTGAAAAAGTATTGCGTCCTCAGGTATTTGATGATTTTGCCGGACAGGATAAAATTATAGAAAACCTATTGGTTTTTATCAAAGCTGCTAAAATGCGTGGCGAAGCTTTGGATCATTGTCTTTTACATGGACCTCCAGGTTTAGGTAAAACAACCCTCGCGCATATCATAGCCAATGAAATGGGCGTCAATCTTAAGATGACTAGCGGACCGGTGATCGAAAAAGCGGGTGACTTGGCAGGCCTGTTAACCTCATTAGAACCCAACGACGTTCTCTTTATTGACGAAATTCATAGAATTAATATCACGGTAGAGGAGTATTTATATAGTGCGATGGAAGATTTCAAGATTGACATTATGATTGAATCTGGCCCGAATGCTCGCTCTATTCAAATTGCTTTGAATCCGTTTACCTTAGTTGGGGCTACTACTAGAAGTGGGTTATTATCTTCCCCAATGCGTTCCCGTTTCGGTATCATGTCGAGAATGGATTATTATAGCAAAGAGGTGTTGAAGAAAATTATTAAACGATCTGCCGATATTTTAAACACAGAGATTCAGGAGGAAGGGGCATTTGAAATAGCGCGTAGAAGTCGTGGTACACCTCGTATTGCTAATGCTTTACTCCGTCGCGTTCGTGATTTTGCACAGGTAAAAGGTAACGGTATAATTGATTTGGAAATATCTCGTTATGGCTTGAATGCATTGAATGTCGATGAGCATGGATTAGATGAAATGGATAATCGCATTTTGGCAGTCCTTATTGATAAATTTAATGGAGGTCCAGTAGGACTGAACACCCTTGCAACAGCCGTGGGCGAGGAGAGTGGTACGATTGAGGAAGTCTATGAGCCGTACCTTATTCAAGAAGGTTATCTAGTTAGAACTGCACGTGGTCGGGAAGCTACTGATTTGGCATACAGACATCAAGGAAAAATCCCTCCAACTTCGACAGGGAAGTTGTTTTGATTTTCAAATCAAATCATAGATCGAAAGATCTCTACTTTAATTTTAGCGACTAATTTCTTGGCGGACGTAACTCGTTTACGTCATTTGATAGTTCTTTCAATAGAACCACAATATCGTTCATCAAACGCGTTACCTCTAGGCTATCGGTTCCATCATAATAACCACGTATCACACGATGATTATCGACTAAAACAAGCTTTTCACTATGGTCAAAATTATCGATACCTCCATCGTCTTGTACTGCAAGAAAATAGCTCTTCATGCATAAATCATAAAGCTCTTGCTTATTGCCCGTTACTAAGTGCCATTTGTCGGATAATACTCCAAAGCGCTCTGCGTATTTTTTTAAAACAGCTACAGAATCGTGTTCTGGATTCACCGTATGGGAAATGATGTTAACCCATTTCACATATCTAAATTCCTCCTGAACACGTGCCAACTGGCGGGTCATTTTAGGGCAAATCGTTGGACAAGTACAAAAGAAAAAATCTGCAACGTAGATATGATTCTTAAAGGTATCATTGGTGATGATCTTACCATCTTGATCGATTAGTTTAAAATCGGCAATGGTATGGTAAATAGAGTCAACCTTTGTTTTGCCTCTAAACTTATAGGTACGAACTTCACCTGTTGGAAACCACTTTCTCAATGGTTTTGGAAATCCTTTGTATTGAAAAAAGTAATACCAAAATCCAATCGGAATAAAAACGGCAATCGTCAAACCAATCAACAACCTAGAAGCTCTTCCCTGCATAGTTTTAAATTATAATGACCAATATTTTAACGTCTTGATTTTATTTCTGAAAATACCTTTTACATCACAGAAAATTGCTTTATCATTGGCTAAATTCAAGAATTCAGCTTCTGTCATGCTTGCATATTCTTTATGATTTACGGCTACGATAATAGCATCGTATTTACCAGTAGGTTGAGCAACTAGTCCGAATCCGTATTCTTCGCTTAATTCATGAGAATCTGCATGTGGATCTACCACATCCACTTGTACAGAGTATTCTTTTAATTCATTGATGATATCCACCACTTTACTATTACGGATATCACTTACATTTTCTTTGAAAGTGGCTCCCATAACTAATACGCGGCTACCAACGGTGTTTTTGCCTTCATGTGCCATTAATTGAACACAGCGTTTTGCAACATAAGGACCCATATCATCATTAATCTTACGACCACTTAAAATGACTTGCGGTTCGTATCCTAACGCCTGTGCCTTGTAAGTTAAATAATATGGATCAACGCCGATACAGTGGCCACCCACCAAACCTGGCATAAACTTAAGGAAGTTCCATTTCGTACCTGCCGCTTCTAATACTTCATAAGTATTGATGTGTAGGCGTTCGAAAATCATTGACAGCTCATTCATCAATGCGATGTTCACGTCGCGTTGCGTGTTTTCAATGATTTTTGCAGCTTCTGCTACTTTGATTGAAGATGCACGGTGTACACCAGCGATTACAACCAATTCATATACTTTTGCAATGATGTCTAATGCTTCTGCATCAGAACCAGAAACTACCTTTTTAATTTTCGTTAAGGTTTGTTCCTTATCACCTGGATTAATACGTTCAGGAGAATAACCTAATTTGAAATCATCGTTTGCAAATGATAATCCAGAAACTTGTTCAATAACCGGCAAGCAATCTTCTTCCGTACATCCAGGATATACAGTTGATTCAAATACTACATAATCACCTTTTTTAATCACTTTACCAATAGTCGTAGAAGCGCCCACAACTGGTTTTAAATCTGGTACGCGATGTTCATCCACAGGAGTAGGAACAGCTACGATATAAAAACTCGCTTCTTTTAAATCATCCAAGTTAGCGGTGAAATGAATGTCGCATCCATCGAATGCAGAAGATTCTAATTCTTTTGAAGGGTCGATACCTGCGCGCATCATATCCACGCGCTTTTGATTGATATCAAATCCAATCACTTTCACTTTACGTGCAAGTTCAAGGGCTAGTGGTAAACCAACATAACCTAATCCGATTACAGCCAGTTTTGTTTCTTTGTTGAGTAGTCTTTCGTAAATGTTTGACATAAAAAAAATGGGTTAGGTGATTTATGCTTGTAAGTTTACTTGACCATTGGTCAATTTATATTGTTGATTACTTTCAGGGCAGATAGCCAAACCTTCTGCATTGAATTCTAGGCGATGTCCGTATTGTGACATCCAACCAATTTGGCGAGCAGGGTTGCCAACCATTAATGCATAAGCAGGAACGTTTTTAGTTACTACAGCTCCAGCACCAATAAATGCATACTCTCCGATATCGTGGCCACATACAATCGTAGCGTTCGCTCCGATAGAGGCTCCTTTTTTGACAACTGTTTTAGCATATTGCCCTCTTCGAACTACCGCACTGCGTGGGTTTGTAACATTAGTAAATACCATAGATGGTCCTAAGAATACATCGTCTTCACATTCTACACCCGTATATATGGCTACATTGTTTTGAACTTTTACATTATTGCCAATCTTTACGTCGTTGGCAACAAGTACATTCTGACCGAATATACAACCTTCTCCAATGACTGTATTTTGCATAACATGACAAAAATGCCAAATTTTAGTTCCTTTACCAATTTGACATGGTTGGTCTACATAGGCCGACTCATGAACAAAAAAATCTGTTGTAGTATTCATGGTTTAATTAATCAATGATTGAAAATAACTTAAAGTAAGCTTTAATCCTTCTGCGCGATTTATTTTCGGCTCCCATCCTAAAATCGTTTTAGCTTTAGTAATGTCGGGACGACGTTGTTTTGGATCGTCTATTGGCAATGGTTTGTAAATTAACTTGCTTTTTGCTCCTGTGAGTTTCAATATCTCATCAGCAAATTGATTGATGGTGATTTCATCCGGATTGCCTACATTCACTGGCTGTGCATAATCACTCATCAATAACTTATAAATGCCATCTACCAAGTCTGAAACATAGCAGAAAGAACGTGTTTGAGAACCATCTCCAAATGCGGTTAAATCTTCACCACGTAAAGCCTGACCAATGAAGGCAGGTAGTACGCGACCGTCATCCAGGCGCATTCTAGGGCCGTAAGTATTAAAAATACGTACGATGCGTGTTTCTACACCATGAAATGTATGATAAGCCATTGTGATGGCTTCTTGAAAGCGTTTCGCTTCGTCATAAACCCCACGCGGACCAACTGGATTCACATTACCCCAATATTCTTCCGTTTGTGGATGCACCAACGGGTCGCCATAAACCTCTGAAGTAGAGGCAACCAAAATGCGCGCTTTTTTCGCCTTTGCTAATCCTAAAAGATTGTGGGTGCCAAGTGATCCAACTTTCAATGTTTGGATAGGCATTTTTAAGTAATCAATTGGAGAGGCTGGAGACGCAAAATGAAGGATATAATCTAATTCACCTGGCACGTGTACAAACTTTGAAACATCATGATGATAAAATTCAAAATTTGGATTCGGGAAAAGATGTTCGATATTTCTAAGATTGCCTGTCAGAAGGTTATCCATACCAATGACATGATATCCTTCTCCGATAAATTTATCACAAAGATGTGATCCAATAAACCCTGCAGCACCTGTAATTAATACTCTCTTCATTTTATTTGCAATTTCTAAACTCTCTAATAGGCAAATATAATAATTTCGGGTCTTTTCTAAAGTTAAATTCTTGTGTAATTCTCATTATTTTTATTCCATTTCAAAAATCATTAAAAATCAAATGTTGAGTTGTTTTTTAACATTGCTGTGGATAAGTTCAACAGAAATTTAATCGGATGGAATTATCTTTGTCTTGTTGATAGGTTGACCTAGTCATTAAAAGGGAATACAGTGAAAAACTGTAACACTCCCCGGTGCTGTAAGCTCTAAAAGGCCTTTTTCAAATATCCACTGTCTGTTTTAGATGGGAAGGAGATAAAGGTGGAGATAAGTCAGAAGACCTGCCATTAACACAACCTAACTTTCGGGAGAAGAGTTAAGGAGATGGATATATTTTACTTTCATCTTTTTTCATTTTTTCCGAGTCTTTTTTCACCAACTAATTTTTCATTCATGAAAAAAATGACTCTCTTTTTTGCCGCAGTATCGGCCTTTTTTGCAGCTACGGCTCAGAACAACACCCTTCATCAAGTTATTGTAATGAACGAAGGTGTTTACAATTACACGACAATGCAACAGGATGTTCCTGTTACTATTGGTGCTTACAATCCTAATTCAAAAACATACCATATTTTTGATACGATCGAGGGTAGCCGTTTTTCTACGGAAGTATTAGTTGAAAACGGAGTTATTTATGCTGCCGCTGATAACAAAATCAATATGTACGACGCAAACAACTATCAGTTGTTACACACAGCTTCTGTACCTGGTGTTCGCGCAATGGCAATTTGGAACAATCACTTACTCGTTTCTCGCGGAGAATACTTAGTTAACTTCAATTCTTATTTTCAAGTTTATGACAAAAATAATTTGTCTTTTGTTTATGAGTTACCTGTAGGTGCTGGTCCTGATTATGCTTCAGACAAAATTGTTGTAAAAGGTGATTCAGCTTATGTTGCCGTTAACAACGGTTTTGATTGGGGTAACTATAAAGGCTTAATCGGTGTTGTGAATTTGAATGGACAAACATACACTAGAGAAATTACACTTGCGGATTCTGCTACTAACCCTGAGAATTTAATGTTAGCTGGGAATCAATTGTTGACTGTAAACAATAACGATTTTTCTAAATCAAGTGTTTCTGTTATTAACCCAATGCTTGGTGCAAATAGCTCTAAATTGGTTGTAAATAATGCGGGTTGTGCAACAAGTGCATTGTCTGTTATTAATGGCAATCCTTATGTTTTATATCAAGCTTTTGGAGATAATCAATTAGGTAAGTTTGATGTGACTAACAATCAAGTTGCTTCTCCGGTAATGATTAACAAAGGTATCTATGGTATCGCTGTTAATCCAATTAACAATGAAATTTATACGGGCGTTACTGATTTTGTTTCTTTCGGTAAGGTCTATATTCATTATGCAAACGGTTTTCCGCGTGATTCTTTTAACGTAAGCGTTAACCCGAGTGGAATTGCATTCGATCTTCGTCAAGCAAGTGGTCTTAGTGCTGTTGAGTTAATTAATCAATTGACTGTCGTGAATAATTTGGTTACTGACCAACTCGTTTATTCATTGAACTCTACTAAAAATGAAAATTTAAGTATAGTTTCTGCAGACGGAAAAGTAGTTAAAGCTTGCCTGTCAAATGCAAACGCAACAACCAATACAGTAAATGTAAGTGACTTAAGTGCTGGTGTTTATATGTTGAAATGGAATGCTGCTTCGACTAGTACTCGTTTTGTAAAACAATAATCATTATTGATTGTAAATAGTAAGGGGACTTTTAGTCCCCTTTTTTATTTTTGCACTATGAAAAATATTTGGCCTATTCTTTTTTTACTTTCCGTGACTGTTGCCTGTAATTCAAAGAAAGCAGATAATGCAAAAGGTGAAGCTTTGCTCAATGCTGCTGAATTGGTAAACAATCCGAAGCAAGCAGACGGAACGGTTTCTAAGGATACTTCAGAATATCCTATTTTTCATTTTGAAGAAGCCACCACTTTTGATTTTGGAACTTTGCAAGAAGGGGAGAAAGTGCAGCATAAGTTTATCTTCACCAATACAGGCAAAACGCCGCTCTTGATTAATAATGCGCAAGCCTCTTGTGGTTGTACTGCTTCAGATTTTTCAAAGACTGCAATTGCTCCGGGAGAGAAGGGCTGGGTGAAAGTTATTTACGACAGTTATAATCGTCCAGGTTCTTTTCAAAAGACCGTTACAGTATTCGCAAATACCTATCCTAATACCTTGCTCTTAACGGTAATAGGAGATGTTCAATCGAAGTAGTAAAGCGCTTAGTATTCGTGTTGAATAATAAGTTTTCCGATTCTGTTTTTGTTAAATACAATTAGATAGACACCATTTTTTAGTGTGCTCGTATCTAAGATTCCATTATCTACTTCCAATGTGATTTCGTGCTGTAATGGGTCAAATAATTGCACTTGTTTCACATGCTTTGGAAGAATTAATTGCTTATCGCATGGATTAGGATATATGTCTTGGTTGATTACATTTTCTATGCTTTCATTTCCATTAGCATTCACACAAAAATTTCCTTGAATACTGCAGGTAAATTGACTGCCGGATAATATTGATTTATTAGTACTGTTATAAAGTTTAAAGGAGCCATTTCCATTTTGGCAACACATCCCATCACCTCCCAAATCTTCCACTGAAAGCTGATAGCAGCCCGGTATTAAGCAAATGTTTTCATTAATAGTTTGTCCGCCTGCAAGATCTGTATAAGGACCTCCTGCATAGAATAGTGTCCCAGAAGAGTTTTTAATTTCCCACCTTGTTTCGCTGCCAAAATCGTCTGTTTTTAACTGAAGTTTTAAAGACGCACCGAAAATATAATTTATTTTTACGGACAAAGTATCATCGCTTGGAAATACATCCTGGTTGTTGTTTGGCAACCGACTCCAAACCTTTAAATCATTCGTGCCAGGCTGATAAGCTTTTAAAGAATATAAAATAAAATCTGTCGCTTGTCCTGGCTTTAAGTTGCCAGACCAGTTCACGATATTAGCGGCTTGTTGATTTATTTCGTAGACAAATTGTAATGAATTCAAAATGCTAGTGCCATTATTTTTAAAATGAATATTGACTGAATTACTATCCGCACACGAAAATGCAATACCTTGAATTTGATTGCACGAAAGAAGCGTGACTGCATCTCCGGAATAAGTTGTAATAGGTGCTGGGTCAAAAGCATTCCAATTATTATTTGCTATTCCGTTCGGATCTAACCAATATTTTAATTGCTTATGAAAAGCGGTGTCTGCATTCCAAGCGACAGCAAATTTTCCAAAATAATCATGTTGGTCTTGTATAGCAGAACAACAATAAGAAGGACCTCCTGTAAGTAGGCCTACCACCTGATGTTCCTTATTAAATAGGGGAGAACCACTACTTCCGCCTTCGGTAACACCATTGCTCCATTGACCAATTTTCCAACAAAACGCATTGAAATATGAGGAGTCTTGACAGAGGTTATTAGCCACACTAATTTTTTTCAAATCACCACTAGGATGATGTATGCATACTACTGTATCAGAAGCTATGTTCTGAAAATCCCATCCATTAAAATAAGGATGAAAGGAATCGGGGATTTTGTTGTTTAGTTTAATTAATAGAAAATCGGATAAAGCACTTGAAGCAATATAGGTGGCTCCTGCCATGACATTACTTAATGGTACCAATTGTGTTCCACAACCAGGAGACTCCCAATTAAAGGCAAATTGCCAATTAGAGTAAGAAGAAGAGGAACAATGATTAGCCGTCAATAAATACGGTATAGTGTCTTGTAAGGTATTATTCAATAGAGAACCCGTACACCAACCATTTCCATTTACCAAGATCAAGGCAACGGATCGTTTTTCTTTTTGCCAATTATCTCCGATTGGACAATTGATATTATTTTGACAAGCACCTGAGGCACCAAAATTTTTTAATACAAATTCGCCAATAGAACGGTAGCCGTAGGTTACTGATTCAATGATGAATGAGTTTTGATGCTTTTGTTTGGATTGAAAAAGGATATTGATGTTTTCTCCAGGGATTAAGAAGCTACTGAATAAGCTATCGAAGCTGTTATTTAAGTTCGAATAAGGACCATAAACAATAGTTTTAGAGTCGTTAAATACAAAGATGGATTCTCCTGATCTTAAGGCAAAATAACTAAAGTTGAAATGCAAACTCTTTGCATCTTTAGCATGAATGCGCATTTGCCAGTTGTAATTATCGCCTGACTTATTCCAGAAGCCCCCATTTTGTGGGGTATAATTACAAGGGATTTTGATTCCAAAACGATAAGGAATCGTTTTGATTAAATCATTGCTCTTGTCTTCCTGAATTGCTGCATTGATGTTTGGTGTTGACAGTTCAATGGTTTGGTCAGCAGTAAGCGGACTAAAATTATTTATTTGAGCCAAGGCAAATTGACCTAGCAAAAGACATGCAATGAAAAGGCTGCGCTGTAAAATAGACTGTATTGTGCTCACGTTATCAAAATTAATAAAAAGTAAAAATAAGTTTGATTTACTTTGTTGTATATGGCAATAATTATAGGCATTGATCCGGGTACCAATATTTTAGGCTTTGGCGTAATACGTGTAGAAGGCTCGAAGATGTCTGTGATTGATGTGGGTATTTTGCATATGCAGAAGGAGAAGGATGTTTATATGAAATTAAGGGCGATTCAACAGTTCATGGTTGAGTTGTTGAATAAATATCCTGCAGATGAATTTGCTATCGAAGCACCTTTCTTTGGAAAGAATGTTCAGTCGATGCTCAAATTAGGTCGTGCGCAAGGAGTCGCTATTGCTTGTGCCATGATGCGTGATATTCCTGTGAGTGAATATGCTCCACGTAAAATAAAGCAAAGTATTACTGGAAATGGAAGTGCTAGTAAAGAGCAAGTTTCATCCATGATAGTTCGCATCCTAAATCTTAAGGAAGCGCCTGCTTTTTTTGATGAGACAGATGCATTAGGTGTAGCGGTTTGTCATGCCTTACAGTTTACAAAAAATTGGAAAGGGGAGAAAGTGCCTGTAGCGACAAAGCCGAAAATCGCTAAGAAAAAAAGTGCTCCGAAAAATGCTTGGAGTAACTATCTAAAAGCTAATCCTGATAAAATAGTTAAGAAGTAAAATAAGGCAAAAGCTTTTCCAATAGTACTTGCGGCGCTGCACTTGACTTTTTTGTGTTCGCATCTACGAAAGCCAAACTGATCTTGCCCGCGTTCAGTAATTTATCTTCTTGACTATACACTTCTGTATAAAAGTTCAGTTTCGTCTCCGGCAAAACCTGAATACTGGTGACAATGGTAAGCATTTCGTCATAAAATGCAGGTCGTAATAATTTGAATTCCATATTCGTGACGGGCATCCAAATTCCAACCGCTTCCAATTCCTTATAACTCAATCCTAAGGCTCTTATGGCCTCATTTCTACCTGCTTCGTATAATTTAGGATAATTACCATGATAGACATATCCCATTTGGTCGGTATCCGCATAAAGTACGCGATATTGTAGACTATGCTGATACATTGCTTTGCTTGAAATAATTTTCTGTCGAAGTTTTGTCTGAAGCTAATTGTACTTTCAATGCTTCTATTGAATTGAACTTCACTTCGTCACGTAAACGATGATGGAAGAATACTTGAACCTCTTGCTCGTAAATATCTTCCGAAAAATTTAAAATATGGACTTCTAATGTCAGATGCTGTCCTTCTACGGTTGGTCTTGTACCGATATTCATCATGCCGATATGCACAACCTTGTTTACTTCAATACTTACACAGTACACCCCAATTTTAGGAATTAGCTTTTCCTTTGTTGGTAGTTGAATATTGGCTGTTGGGAATTGTATGGTACGACCTAATTGTTGTCCTTTAACCACTTTTCCTTGAATACTGTACGCTTGTCCTAAGAGTAAACTAGCCTCTTCCATATTGCCTTCTGCAACGGCCTTGCGAACATTTGTTGAACTGACGCTAATCGTTTCTTCTACCTGCTGATCGAATTCCATTACTGTAAAATCATGTTTCATTCCCATGGCTTGTAATAAATGCACATCCCCTTTTCTTTGATTTCCGAAACGGTGATTAAATCCTATTACAATTGTTTGTGGATGGAAATTTGCTACTAAGAATTTTTCAATATAATCTTCAGCACTCATTGATGCGAAAGCTGTATCAAATGGAAGAATGACCAAGTGATCTAATCCTGTTTTTTCAAGATTAGCAATTTTCTCCTCTAAAGTATTTAATAATTGAATAGGGGAACGGTCATTACTTCCTAGAACCATTTGAGGATGGGGCCAGAAAGTGATTAATACTGATTCGCTCTCTTGTTCTTTCGCACGATTATTAATCTTTTGTAGCAATCGTTGATGAGCTACATGCACGCCATCAAACATGCCGGTTGTTAGCACGGCATGTTTAAAAGCAGGAAGGTGTTGAATCCCGTGATGAACTTGCATCGGTGGCCTTAATTAGGCGTATAACGGGAATGATTTCATATATTGGTTAACGGCAGCCTTAACTTCTGCAAGCACTGCTTCATTTTCCGAGTTCATTATTACCTTGTCGATACAGTCAGCGATAAATTGCATATCTGCTTCTTTCAATCCACGTGAGGTAACTGCAGGAACTCCGATACGAACACCACTGGTAACAAAGGCTGTTTTATCATCAAACGGTACCATGTTTTTATTAGTCGTGATATCAGCTTTTTGTAAAGCGATTTCGGCTTTCTTACCAGAGATGTTTTTGTTGCGTAGATCAATCAACATTAAGTGATTGTCCGTTCCGCCACTGATAATATTATAATCCTTTTCCATGAAACACTTTGCAAGCGCTTGCGCATTAGCAATCATTTGTCTGCAGTACTCTGTGAATTCATCCGTTAGACATTCACCAAAAGCGATTGCTTTAGCAGCGATAACGTGCTCTAAAGGTCCGCCTTGTGTTCCAGGGAAAACCGCACTATCGATGATAGCACTCATCATTCTAATTTCACCTTTAGGCGTTGTTAAGCCAAAAGGATTTTCAAAATCTTTACCCATCATAATCACCCCACCACGTGGTCCACGTAATGTTTTGTGTGTAGTAGAGGTAACAAAGTGGCAATATGGAATTGGAGAGGTTAGGAAACCTTTAGCAATAAGGGCTGCAGGATGTGCGATATCTGCCATTAACAATGCGCCAACTTTATCTGCAATTTCACGGAAGCGTTTAAAATCCCAATTACGGCTATAAGCAGAAGCACCTGTGATGATTAATTTCGGCATTTCACGGAGCGCGATTTCTTCTACTTTATCCAAATCGATAAGTCCCGTTTCTTTCTCTACGCCGTAGAAAACGGGATTATATAATTTACCTGAGAAGTTCACTGGAGAGCCGTGTGTAAGGTGACCGCCGTGATTCAAATCAAGACCTAAG
>JAPJNH010000067.1 GCA_026461075.1 Chitinophagales bacterium | reverse complement strand
GCAATGGCGGAGGCGAGGCGTTCTTCTTCCAAGGCCATTCGCCAAATGGCTAAGCGTTGCCAAATGCTGACAAAGAAAATAAGTAAGAGGCCAAGCGTGCGTAACGCAAGCGCGTTTCGGTTGACACGCCAATTGGTGTTGCCATAATAGCCAGATAAAATTCCCATGAATAAGCCTATTAACAAAGCAATTAGCATAGCGCCAATGGCTAAAGCAAGGCTGAATCGTGCTCCGTGAAGTATTCCGCTCAATACATCTTCGCCACGCTTATTGGTGCCGAGCCAATGTCTGTAACGAAGCGGCATAGGCGTTTCCTTGCCATCAATCGTCTTTACTTGTTGGGCAAAGGGGGAACAATAATCTGCGTTGTCCAAATCGCTGCTATTTGGCGCATAGGGAATCGGTGCGAACAGAATGCTTTCTGCTTGACAAGATTGCCAATCGTAGACGGATTTATCTTGCATCGAAAATCCTCCTCCACTCAACGGCAAATCATAATAACGCGTTTTAGAAAATGCAGGGAAATAGGAGCTTCCATTTACCTCCACATACCACGGCTCCGAACTGGCTATCCATGGCGCAAGAAGAGCCAGGACACCCCAAAACAATAAAACAAAAATCGCTCCCTTCCTTATTCGGGAAGAAAGCGATTTCCATAAATTAGTTAGGTTGCGCAAAGGCATTCCCTAAATTAATAGTTTGCGATGTCTTTTACCTTTTTCTCTTCCACAATTGGGAAGATTTTTTTCAAGGCCTCCATATCTACTTTCGACAAATCACCATAAATCGTAACTGTCACTGGGTGTCCTTGCATGTTCGCTTGATAGAATTTATACATTTCCGCAAAGCCCACCTTATCTGCATTCATAAAGTCTAAGAAAGACGGGTCATAGTTGTATCCACGTAATTGTAAGTTCTCTATCGTTTCTGTCAAATCGCGCGGTGAAGGATATGCTGTGCATGCAGCCGCTTTTAAATACTGTTGGAAAGGCACAATACGATCCGTGAACTGTGGCATATTATTAAACAAATCCATCATTACATTAATCGCTTCATTTGTTTTGTCGGCCTGACATCCAACATAACTACGGAAGATAATCGGGTTACCTTCTTTTATTGGACGTACCCAACGACCACCCGCAGAATACGCTAGGGAGCGGAACTCACGAATCTCTTGTAAAATCAAACCAGAAAAATCGCCGCCCATATATTGATCCATCAAATGAGAAACCACATCATTCTCATGCGTATAATTTTGTCCTTGCAACATAAAGTACACTTGATTCTGACGTGCTTTATTATCATTCACTACGACCAAGCGATTTTGATTTTGGACTTGCGGAGTCTTCATATATAATGACATTCCAAAGTCGCCTTTTCCTAATGTAGCGTTATCTCTGATTACCAAGGCAACTTCATCCATCGCCATACCGCCACAATAGTGTAAGCTAGCAGGGTGCGCACACGCATCATGGAAAGCTGCTAGCATCTCTTCCGCTTTAATCTTCTTCGCAGCCTTTAGGCCATAACGTTGTAAGTACTCAGAATTCGCACCATAGGCTGCGTACTCCGTCAAAATACGTCCCATGGTAGCAGGATCTTTCGATTCCTGTTGATAGGCCGCTTTAATTCCTTCCATTAAGGTTTTATACGCTGTAGGCGACGGAACAGGATTCGCTTGCAACTTCGAAAGCAATTGTAATGCTTCTTTCAATTTCGATTGGTCGCCTTGTAAAGAGATAGTGAAATAATCATCATCCACTCCGAATGAATAGGTATAGTTGATGGCTGCCCACGCTGATTTATATTCAGCCAATGTCATTCCTTGCGGAGCGCATTCGTTCAACAAAGCAGTTGCAAGACTTAGCTGTTGTGATTGACGCAAGCCAATATGATACTTCATTTGCAAGGAAGCAACTTTGTTATACGGGTTTTCAGCATGGTATAAACGATTTCCATTACCTAAGTCGAATGCCGGCATGTCATGCGAGAAGTCAACAAATTTCGGAGACGCGTTATTCATCAAGATGCTATCGAAATGCTGTGCAAAAACAGACTTCTGCGCATTGTGTACTACAACAGGTTTGAAGCCCGGCTTCGATAATTTATCTTTCTTTGGAAAGCCTGTTGAAGACTCAAGCGTGATATGATGTCCGCCATAATATTTCTTCGCGGCAGCCATGATATCTTGCTTCGTCAATGACATAATCTTCGAAGGATAATTTTGAATATCTGCCCAAGTACGCGGACCTTTGAAAGTCATCACCAATTCCAAACCTCTTTGCTCCGCATCTTCCATATTTTGATTGTACTCACGTATCAAGGCATTCTTCACTTGCATCAATTCAGCATCACTAAAATCCCCTTGCATCAAATGCTCAAACTGTACATTCACCAATCCTTCCGCATCTTTAAACGACTGTCCGACTAATTTTGGCACGATGATAAACACCTCCGCTCCGTCATCTGTTTGATGATACGGGAACATTTGTGCGGCCAATAATTTACCTTCTTGTTGTAGTTTATCTAAGTAACCAGTACCTGCGCTATTCGATAAAAGATTAGCACAAATTTCTAATACCTCCTCATCTGGAGCGCCTGCAGGAATAGATTTGAAGCCCTCTACCGCCAATTTAATCGGCGATATACGCATTTCAATTTTCTTATCTTCTGTAAACTGCGCAGCAGTAGGTGCTACGAATTCAGGAACTTTCCCAACACGCAATCCGCTCATCTTCTTTTCTATCAAAGCCTTTGTCGACTCTACATCAAAATTACCACTCAATACTAAAGCCATGTTGTTTGCCACATAGTACGTATTGTAGAAATCGTAAATGCGATCGATAGGCGGATTTTTTAGATGTTCGGTTGTGCCTATCGTAGACTGTGTTCCATAAGGGTGATTCGGAAACAACTCTTTATTTAAAGTTTCAATCAACAACTGACCGAAATTATCAGATCCTCTGTTCTTCTCTTCATAAACAACTTCCAACTCCGATTGGAAAGAACGGAACACCGGATGATTGTAACGTTC
>JAPJNH010000066.1 GCA_026461075.1 Chitinophagales bacterium | reverse complement strand
CAAAATCCCTAATAAAATCATAGCACCAAGAATTAAAAGCGCTAAGAAGTAGGAAAGGCTAAAGAAAAGCACGCTACTGAATAGGATATAGTATAGAATGAAGAATACGAGGGTGCTTAGGATGCGTACCGAAGCGCTGAACTCAATACGAGTTACTTTGGTGCGTTGTACATACTTTGCCAAATGAATGGGCGGGAAATTGAGCAGATAACCAGGCCAGTAGAATACAAGGGCAAGGAGTTCTAAAAAGAGGTTTTGCTTTTTGATGAGTGGCGCTTGATCGACACCTGCTTTGGTGGTGGCGCAAATTTCCTTCTCTCTTAAAAAACGTTTAGCGGTGAATTGCATCCATTCCTTACTTTCTGGATACTCGTTACGTGCAAGTGCTAAAGCATGTTCCGCAGCCACTTCGTCTGCAGGATCAGGTATGCTTATCACTAAAGGCTTCATACGTTCGTATAGGTCTTGCGTCAGCTGATTGATTGCTTTCGCAGGATTTTCTTCGTACAAGGCTTGGTATTTGTTTACCTCCATGGCGTGGTCATGGACTACAAAAACTTCGGAGCCGTATTGACCAGGATTGGTATAATTGATTCCTGTAGGAATAATTTTCAAGCCTAGTTTCCAATTGTTCTTGGCTTCGGCTTCTAGTGCCATGCGCGCGGTTCCTTTACGGAGCGGACGTAATCTTTTTTCTTCGATACAAATTCCTTCGGAGAAGATGATGATGGCTCCACCATTTTCAAAAAGGTTGAAGCAGGCACGAAAGGTATCATCATTTTTGTGCATGTTTTCTTTCCCTTCCTCTCTGCGATAAATTGGAATTAAACGAAAGGACCGCAGTAGTTTTTCTGCCCATGGTTTTTTGAAGACATCCCCACGTGTGATATAGTGAACGGGTCTTTTTAGAAACACAGTAGCTGTGAATCCGTCTAGGAAGGCACTTGGGTGGTTAGAGGCGATAATGATAGGTCCTTTTTCAGGAACGCATTCTTTATCGATCCAATAGAACCGTTTGAAATAAGCTCTTAAGGAGAGACGAAGCCAAATGCGAAAGAAATCTAAAAACATACTTATTGGATACCCATTACGCGACGCACTTCTGAAAGGGTAGCAGAAGCGGAAGCGCGCGCTTTGTCGGCGCCCATGCGTAATACTTTTTGTTGATAATCGGTGTCTTTGATGATATCCTCGATACGTGCTTTAATAGGCGCAGTGAAGCGAACGATATCTTCAGCCAGTTGTTTTTTCAAATCACCATAGCGAATGGTGCAGTTGTTATAGGCTTCGGTATATTGATCTACTGTAGCTTTATCGCCAACTAGCGTTAGCAATTGGAAGATGTTTTTGATGGAATCAGGCATTTCGCTGTTAGGTGTTGTCGGACCGCTATCGGTAACGGCTTTCATCACTTTTTTACGAATGACATCCGCTTCGTCACGGAGGTAGATGCCATTGCCATCACTTTTACCCATTTTACCTGTTCCGTCTAATCCTGGAACGGTGATGGGTGCGCCGGTGAAGTTGAACGGATAAGGTTCTGGAAAAACTTCTGCGTTATAAAGGTGGTTGAATCGATTGCCGAAGTTGCGCGCCATTTCAAGGTGTTGCACTTGATCTTTTCCCACTGGCACTTTATGTGCGCGATGGATAAGGATATCTGCGGCCATCAAGACAGGGTAGGTAAGCAGACCTGCGTTGACGTTTTCTTCTTGCTTACGTACTTTGTCTTTAAACGACGCTACACGCTCTAATTCGCCTTTATAGGCGAGCATATTCAGAATGAGGTATAATTCAGGTATTTCAGGGACATCGCTCTGTGCGAACACTACTGCCTTTTCTGGATCTAATCCACAGCCGAGGTAGTCGATTAAGACATCGCGGGTGTTTTTTTTGAAATCTTCCGGTTTAGGGTGAGTGGTGAGTGAGTGATAGTCGGCTATAAAGAAATAGCAATGATAGGCCGGGTCTTCCTGCATTTTGAGAAAGTTCTGCACGGCGCCAAAATAATTTCCAAGATGAAGGCAGCCGGTAGAACGGATGCCACTAACAACGATTTCCATTCTGCTAAAATAGCCAAAATTCATGGAATTTAGTTTATCCACAATATTGAAAGAAGGTACTTGCAAATATCAATTAAGTAGTTACTTTTGCGAAAAATAAAACAATAGTATATGTACTGGACACTTGAACTAGCATCGTACTTAGAAGATGCGCCATGGCCGGCTACGAAAGATGAGTTGATTGACTATGCAATCCGTTCTGGAGCGCCTGTTGAGGTGATTGAAAACTTGCAAGAGTTGGATGACGACGGCGAATTGCACGAGAGTATTGAGGATATCTGGCCTGATTATCCTACGAAGGACGACTTCTTATTTAACGAAGACGAATATTAGGATCTGCTTTTTGCAAAAAAAAATTGCAGAAAAGTTTGCAGATAAATTCTAAAAAACTATTTTTGCAGTCCTAAAGCATTCCTGCTTAGCTCAGTTGGTTAGAGCATCTGACTGTTAATCAGAGGGTCTCAGGTTCAAGTCCTGAAGCAGGAGCTAGAAGCCTCACAGTAATGTGGGGCTTTTTATTTTTGTAATGACCTCATATATTTATAT
>JAPJNH010000065.1 GCA_026461075.1 Chitinophagales bacterium | reverse complement strand
GCGTTATTAGGAGCATAGTGCTTTTTGAAAAATGCTTTCACATCCTCCAAGCTAGCTTCTTCGATATGTGCTAAGTTTTTGCCAATAGTTGGCCATTTATAAGGATGAACCTTATACGACAACTCACGAATGATATGTGAAACATCGCCATAAGGCTGATTGATATAATGCTCTTTGAACTCTTCACAAACAACCTTTCTTTGTACCTCCAATGATTCAGGACTAAAAGCAAGACTTATCATGCGATCGGATTCCAACCAAAGCGCCGTCTCTATATTTTCTGCCGGCACGACCTCATAGTAATTGGTCATGTCGTTAGAGGTAAACGCATTGTTTTTTCCTCCAGCCATTTCTATTGGTTCATCGAATATTGGGACATTCACAGAACCGCCAAACATCAAATGTTCAAATAGATGCGCGAAACCTGTTCTCGTTTCTTCTTCATCTCTTGCACCCACATCATAAAGTACGTTTACACAAACCATAGGTGTTGCCTTATCATGATGCAAAATTACCTTCAAACCATTTTCTAAACTATACTTCTCGAATGAATACATAAGGGTAGGGGATTAACGCTCTAAATCTGTGCTCAACTTAAATCTACAAATACGATTATTGCCTTTATCGGCTACGTACACGACATTTCTAAAATAGCAGACTCCGCTAGGAGAATTGAATTGGAAAGGACCATTGCCACTTCCTCCGAAGGAAGCGATGATTTGCTTTGTTTCCGTACTATTGGCAGGAGGATTTACCCCTTCATAACCTTTACTAGAAAATTGATACAAAGAATCATTGCCTTCATCCACTACAAAAATATAACCCAAGGCGTCAGGTGATTTATAGACATCACTAGGCTTATTAAAGCGGAAGCTCTCGTATAAAAAATGATTCGCCTTGCTCTTGTCTTGGTTCAGAAAGAACGCGTCTTCGGTATACGTGATTCCGGCGTCCACATCATTCGTCTCTCTTATCGAAAGTACTTTGTATTCAGCCTTGGCATCCTGTTGTGTAACGAAGAAATTGTTGTTACTGTTTTCATACGACTGTGGCGGTGCAACAGCGGTGCAAATACCACTCACACTCAACAAAGATTTTAAGCTACTATATAATGGATTTAAACCGTTCGCATAACCAACATTCAAATTTGAATGATTAAAAATCATCACTGCATTATCAGGTAGTGCAATGGACGTTAAGCTGTTTGCTGGTCCTTTTCTTGCCACATAGTAACGATTGTCAGCTAGGGGGGCAACGCCAGTAAAATAGACTTGCTCATCACTTGCTCCTCTGAAAGTTGAGGTATTACGTGTAGCATCACAGAATGGATGAATAAGTGTATCTAAGAATATCACTCCACTTGCGCTAGAGGTGTTTTGCAAAATATATACTGCCGCTAAGTTTTCAGGAACTCCATCGCCAGTAACATCCTTGTAAATTCGACCGCATACATAGGTACGCAAGCTTCTGTCCTGCACCACGTCGCTCGGTTCTGTAATTGCAATCAATCGATGTTCTTGCCCTTTTTGATCGAGTACATGCAAACCATTTGCATCCGTTACGTAGACCATTTCGTCAAAGCCAACATAAACATCAGTAGGAGATGAAAAGTTGTTCCAAATTGGTTGAATAGGGACATAACCTACTTGGTTGTTGACTAAATGAGGATCGATTTTTCCTTGCTTGAAAATATCATCTACTTGCTTGTCTTTCTTACTTCCAAATAAGAAATTACAAGAGCTGATGATTGGCAACAAACAAACTATAAATAGAAGTATACGATTATTTTTCATGTGTCGATTAACGTATGTTAAAGCTAAAGCCTAAGCGATGTACCTGACCTGCTAATGGTTTGCTGATAAAAGAGTAGTTTACTTGGAATCCACCCCAACGCTTCGGTAGGGTAAAGCCTAAGCCTGCGCACGGAGCCCCTTTTTCGTCCACTCCAAAGGTATAGCCCGTACGTGCATACAAGATTTTACGCCAGGAGTATTCTGCACCAAAGGCTAAAGTTTCATTATTGTCCGTTGGGTGATTCAACTGACCATTTACGGTTAGGAAATGCTCTTTACTATAAAGAAGGTCTTTCGAGATACTTAAACGGAAGATAGCCGGAACTGCTACTGCTTCGAACGAGCTTTGCGCTGATTGACCTAAGAGGGTTAATTGACTGAACTTGCCATCTGGTTTGCTTCCTGCTCCGAAATTGCTGATTGCAACGGCAAAGCGGGTATGCCCCTTTCCGACATTGTATTGAAAGCCAAAGTCGGCCACCATATTCTGATTCACGAGTGCTGCTGTTCGCTCATTTAAATATTTCAAACTAACGCCGAAAGAGAAATTGTCTGTTAAGATTTTTGCTAAACTCAAGCCCACGCAGAGGTCATTAAAACGAAAGGTCTGTCCAGTTCCATTCGGCATAAACTCTGTCGTAACGGGCATTTCGCCACTCCCAAATTGAATGACTTGTAAGCCGATGCTAGTGCCGTAGTTGATTTTTTTTCCTATCAAGCAATGCTTCAAACTACTCGCAGCCATGTATTGTGTCATACCCGCCGCAATATGAATTTTCGACGTGTCAATTTGACTTAATCCTGCAGGGTTAAAAAGCATCGAAGAAAGGTCATCCACCGTAGCCGAATTACTTTCAGCCATTCCTGTAGAACGTGCATCTGGATTTATTTTGAGGAATTGAAAACCTGTAGAGCCTGTACGGCTATCACCGTACTTTGGTAGTATTTGAGCAGGTGCTTGCAAAGTAAACAAGCAGAGTAAAATGATTAGCCAACGCATATCCTTCAAAAATGCAAAAAAAAAGCAGCCTAAGCAAGTTAAATAAGCAACAATTCTAAAAAGGATACCCAATAGCCAAATTGTACTTCAGCGCCCTTTTCCGCCAATCAGCATCCATAGGTTGAATTTGCCCTCCTAAGTATTTGTTGCCAACAGGCAAATAGGGGGAAACAATAGGAACACCAATATCGAAGCGAATGACGAAATAATCGAAATCGGAGCGCAATCCGAATCCACCAGCTACCGCTAATTGGTTGTAAAATTTGTTAAACTCGAAGTTTGCGTTCGGGCGCAAAGTGTCCTTTCTTAATAGCCAGATATTACCTGCATCAACAAAAAGAGCCCCTTTTATATAACCCCAAATATCAAAGCGATACTCCAGGTTGCCCTCCAATTTAATATCTCCGGTTTGGTTCAAAGTAAGTGTATTGGCCGAACTATCAAACCAAGCACCTGGTCCGATGGAACGTACTCGCCAGCCTCTTAATCCGTTCGGACCGCCACTATAAAACTGTTTGATGAAGGGCAGTACATTCGTATAACCATAGGCATAGGCCGCACCAGCCTCCATTCGAGCCACTAGGTAATGACGCTTCGAGAAATAAAACGTGTACTTATTGTCAATTTCCGCTTTTACATACTGCGAATAATTAATGCCTGCGAATTTCAAGGCCTGATCCGGTGTTCCTTGCCATTTGTTAAGCAACTGATTAACTCCAAATATGCTATTACCCGCAAGTTCTACCAGTGTTTTAAGGGAATAAAAATTAGTAAAAGGACGTCCGCTTTTTTGGTTGTTATATTGATAAACATAGTTCATTCCCGGAATCAACCTGCTCTGGAAGCTCGATTTTAAAAGTGGATTTTGCGCCAGCAACTCTTCGAATTCATTACTAGGCTCGAAGTATTGGGTATAATTTAACGTAAGTGGGTTTAATAAATGCCTTTTTTGTTTCGTCTCGTTCCATTCATAACCAAAACTGAAACTTGTTTGATGTTGGGTATAATAATTCAAACGTTTTAAATAGTTGTAATTACCAGTGATGCGCGATTTTGGAATTTGGTTTTTGTGGTTGTGTTTAATTTTGAATGGAACCAAAAATTGTGGAAATACCTCACTGACTTGAAGTCCTCCATCTAAGGTTCGTAATTGATTATTCGCGTTCTCAAAAGGCGATTCTAGCGCTCCCTTAAGCGTTACACTCAATATATCCGCTCTTCTAAATAGGTTGTAATTGTGATAAATAATATTAATACCACTTCCCACAAAATCTGTATTGGTACTTACTTCCAATTCATAGCCGATATCTCTTCTATCTCTAGGAACAAGGAAAATAGCGGCATCTAAAATGCCGATACTAGAATCCCGTCTCGCGAAAAGCAAATCCGTTCGTTTAAACTGACCCAGTCCTGAAAGCTGACTCACCGTCAACTGATGGTTACTCAAGGAATATAATTCACCGGTTTCGATATAAATTTTATCCGTCAGTGTTTTTGGCTTCCAATTGAAATGTTTCGGATTGAAAACATATCCTGCAAAATGCAAGGTATCTGTTGGGTTATAACGATTCAAACTATCGAAAACAGAGTGTTGTGGATAGATATGTACCGACCCAATTTGATAGGGGATATGAAAAGATCCACTTGGGTTCTTTACGATAATCTGAATTGAAACAGGATGTTTATCCTCCGTTAAAACAGTATTGATTAATTCGATGTTTTTTCTGTTGTCAGTGACCCCCGTATCTACAATGAAATAAACATACTCTTGACTGAAATCATAATACCCTCGATCTCTTAAAATTAACTCAATGCGCTCACGTTCTGATTTTAGTAAATTGTCGTCATATGGGTCTTTCAGTTTTAACAAACTTTCCTTTTGTCTGTTATTGATAAGCTGCTGAATGGTGTCGTTTTCTGCCTTCCAAATTAAATCGTTTATATAGTAGAGTGTTTTTGGGTTGACTTGATAAGTGACATCTATTTTATGATGCTTTTTACGTTCAATCTTATATTGAACATTCGCGTCAAAGTAGCCTTTGTTAAATAGATAGCCCCGCATTTTAGTAGCCGATTTACGCACCTGCGTACTATCAAACAAGTGATAAGGTTCTCCGATTTTTTGCTGTAACCACCATTTTAATGGAGTCGCCCGCCCGCCTGATAACCAATCATAAATTACCAAATTAGGCCTGATGGCGATTCCTTTTTTTAGACTATGATGGAGAAATGAAAAAACTTCTTTGTTTTCTGCTGGTTGGGCTATAGCAAGCAGTTCGTCCGCATTAATGTTCTTTGATTTTAAGGTCAACTGCGACTTTATCTCAACAGTGTTTTTGTTCATAAGCCATTGACCAGGCTGTAAATGTATCGTTCCACTACAACTGAAAAGTAGTAGAAAAACTAGCATCCCAAGAATATCTCTTAACTTCACGCTATGATTAGTAAGAATGTGATCACTTATGTTCAGTCTTTGCAACAAAAAAAAGCAAGGCAGAAATACCAATGCTTTGTTGCCGAAGGTAATAAATTAGTTGCTGAATTGGGAGATTCTGACTGGGAATTTGAATCATTGTATGTCAAAGAATCTTTTGTGGCAACGCATAAAGCGCTCTGTGCAAAGTATCATTCTTGTATTCAAATCGTTTCAGATATGGAAATGGAGCGTTTGAGCGGTCTCCAAGCTCCGCAAGATGCTTTAGCTGTTGTGCGAATGAAAACGAATAAAAGCGCGGCTCAAAATGGTTGGATATTGGTTTTGGATGGTGTGCAAGACCCAGGCAATATGGGTACACTCATTAGAAGTGCTGCTTGGTTTGGCTTTTCCCAAATAGTATGTTCCACGGACACTGTGGAAATGTACAATCCGAAAGTGATTCAAGGGTCGATGGGAGCGTTTGTTACGATGCCCATTCAATACACAGATTTGTCACAATATCTTGCAGGGCAGAAGAAGCCTATCTACGCCGCTGTTTTGGATGGTAAGCCCTTACGCAAGACGAGTTTTTCTAAAGAAGGGATTCTTGTTCTAGGCAATGAAGGCAATGGGATACGTCCTGAAATTTTACGCTTAGTGAGTGATGGTATAACCATTGAAAAAGCAAAGGACTCCAAAGTGGAGTCCTTAAATGTGGCTGTCGCCGCTGCTATTTTGATGAATGCTGTAACGCAAGCGATTAACTAGCTAAGTGATATTGATATTGCTTCGCGAAGCTGCATCTGCGCATTTTCTTTAAAGCCTTCTCTTTTAACTGTCGTACACGTTCTCGCGTAAGGGACATGCTGTTGGCTATTTCATCCAAACTTCTTGCTGGTCCTTCGAGTCCAAAAAACTGCTTGACAATGGTCGCATCTCGCTCCGGCAGAATTTCTAACCATTGCAAAAGGTCTGTCTTGACGGAAGCTACTAACAAATCTGTATCTGGCCCTCCGAAAGTAGTTTCTGCAATCGAATCTCCGACACATAAATCATCCCCGTCTTGCAAGGGACTGTCCATACTGATAGGGCGTTTCATGCCTTCATTGATGAATAGATCAACCTCTTTAAGACTTAGATGGGTGACAGAAGCGATTTCTTCAGCCGTTGGCTCGCGTTCCTCGCTCTGTGAAAGAGAAATAATTGCCTTCTGTACTTTGCTATAATGACCACCTTTATGTTGTGGCATTCGGATTAAGCGACCTTGCTCTTGGATGGCACTTAGAATCGATTGGCGAATCCACCAAACGGCATAGGAAATGAATTTGAAGCCTTTCGTCTCATCAAATCGGGAGGCTGCTTTTATCAGGCCGATATTCCCTTCGTTGATTAAATCGGAAAGGTTCATTCCTTGATGTTGGTATTGTTTGGCAACGGAAACCACGAATCGCAGATTCGCTTCTACAAGTCGTTTTAAGGCTTTTTGATCTCCGGTGCGAATGGCACGAGCGAGCGTGACTTCTTCATCTGCCGTAAGCATAGTGATTTTGCCGATTTCATGCAAATACATATCAATGCTCTCACTATCCCGCTGCGTAATTAATGTGGCAATTTTTAACTGTCTCATAAGCTGATAATTTAAAAGGTTATACCCCTTTAGTACGCTCAGCCCCTTAATTTGTTTCATTAAAATTTTAAATTAACAATTAATAAAATTGCCCTTATTTTGCGTGTATGAAAAACCTTTTCGTATTCCTCCTTTTTTTATGCTTGTCGAGTAGTCAAAATTTGATTTTTGCACAAGGAACACCTTCTTCAAAGGAAGCCGCAATCGCAAAGATTAAAGCGAACAACTTGTTAGTATTACAGAAATTTGAAGATACCTTAAAGCGAATGGGGGATTCGCTTTTAGCTGCTGAATCGGATGCAGCTCGTCAAAAAACTGCCTTTCTTTACATCAAGAAATTAGTGGCTGCCCTCAAAACACCTCAATCCTATTTATATCCTTTTGATTCCCTACGAACAGTTTCTATTACGGAGTCTCCGGATGATAAATTTAGAACCTTTACTATGGCCATTCAATTTGATAATGGTTCTTCTAGATATTATGGCGCCATTCAAATGCAGGATGAAAAAAAGTTGCAGTTAGTTCCATTGATAGATTATACCCCTGCAATTAGAAAATATGAAGATACTACCTGCTCTGCCAAGACTTGGTATGGTAATATCATTTATAAAATCGTACCCTTGAAAGTGGGTAAAATGACCTATTATACGCTATTTGGTTGGAAGGCTGTGAATCCGATGGAATGCAGAAAGATCATGGATATGATGCACTTTGATGAAAATCAACAACCTGTATTCGGAGAGAAAGCTATGATTCATTGCAAAAATTTTGATAGCACTATGGTATGGCGTAAGCGCTTTGTTTTGCCATACAATTGCTCTGCTGCCGTAAGCCTCAATTACGATGCAGAAAATAATCGCGTGATGTTTGATCATTTGGTGACTAAAGCGGTACTGCAAGGTAAAACCAATATGCCAGGCCGTCAACGTGGTTATGATCAGTATCCGGACGGCACCTATGAAGGGTTTAGATGGGAGAAAGATCATTGGGAATATTTGGCAGATATCCCTTCAGATCCTTACCAAACAGCACCTGTTCCGGTACCGTTTTTTGATAAACAACGCTAAGTCTTTTTCACTTCCTAAAGTCAAAACAAATCGTTATTTTCACGTTTTGAATTTTGACCCTAAAGAAGATGAAAATTACATTCCCTGACGGAAACATTAAGGAGTTTGAAAATGGCGCCTCCGCTATGGATATTGCTATGTCCATTAGCCCGAAATTAGCTGAGCAATGTTTAGTTGCAAAAGTAAATGGTGTACTAACCGATATGGCTACACCAATCCCGACGGACGCAAGCATTCAGTTGTTGAAATGGAAGAATAACGACGATCGTTTAGATAAAGAAGCTAAATCTGTATTCTGGCATTCTTCTGCGCACTTAATGGCCGAAGCGATTGAGTCCTTATTTGAAAATCCAAAGTTCGGTATCGGACCTTCCATCGATCATGGTTTTTACTATGATATCGATCTTGGCGGACATAAACTTACGGAAGAAGATTTAGCTCGTATCGAAAAGAAAATGGCTGAATTGGCTAAGCAAGCCAATCCGTATATCCGTAAGGAAGTTGCTAAAGGAGATGCGATTGCTTACTTCACCGAAAAGAATGATCCTTACAAATTAGAACTTTTACAAGATTTGAAGGATGGTGATATCACCTTCTATTCACAAGGTAACTTCACCGACTTATGTCGTGGGGTGCACTTGCCAAATACTGGCTTTGTAAAAGCCTTGAAACTAACTTCAATTGCAGGTGCATATTGGAGAGGGAATGAGAAGAATCCTCAATTGACGCGTATCTACGGCATTACCTTCCCGAATGAGAAAGAGTTGCAAGAATACTTGTTCATGGTTGAAGAAGCTAAGAAGCGCGATCATCGTAAAATAGGAAAAGAATTAAGCATCTTCACATTCGAAGATGAAGTGGGTGGTGGATTGCCATTATGGATGCCGAATGGTGCAATCATCATTGAAGAGTTGGAGAAATTGGCGAAAGAAACAGAAGATGCAGCTGGCTACCAACGCGTAGTAACTCCACATATCGCAAAGGAAAGTCTTTACTTGCGTAGCGGTCACTTACCCTACTATGCTGAATCGATGTATCCTCCAATGGAATTGGATGGAGAGAAATATTATTTGAAAGCGATGAACTGTCCGCATCACCACAAAATTTTTGGCGCGGAACCTAAATCATACCGCGATTTACCAATCCGTTTGGCTGAATATGGTACTTGTTATCGTTATGAGCAAAGTGGTGAATTGTTCGGTTTGATGCGTGTTCGTTGTTTGCATATGAACGATGCCCATATTTACTGTACGAAAGAACAGTTTGCGCAAGAGTTCCGTGCCGTGAATGAAATGTACATGAAGTACTTCAAAATCTTCGGAGTTGAAAAGTTCGTTATGCGTTTCTCAAAACACGATCCAAGCAAATTAGGGCAGAAGTATATCAACGAACCTGAGTTGTGGGCTATGACGGAGAACATGGTTCGTGAAGCTTTGATAGAATCAGGTATTCCTTATATCGAAGTTCCGGATGAAGCAGCGTTCTACGGTCCGAAAATCGACGTACAAATTTATAGTGCTATCGGACGTGAATTTACTTTAGCAACGAATCAGGTCGACTTTGCGCAAGGCAATCGCTTTGATTTGCATTTCACGACTTCTGATAATGGAACGGATACACCGTTAATCATTCACCGCGCTCCGTTAGGTACACACGAACGTTTCATCGGTTTCTTGATTGAACATTATGCAGGTAATTTCCCGTTATGGATTGCGCCACAACAAGCGATAGTATTGCCTATTAGTGATAAGTTTAATGATTATGCAGAGTCTGTTCGTGCGCAGTTGAAAGCAGCAGGCGTTCGCGCACACTTAGATGCGAGTCATGAAAAGATTGGTAAGAAAATCCGTGATGCGGAATTAAAACGTATCCCTTACATGCTTATCGTAGGTGAAAAAGAAATGAACGAAAATCAAGTTTCTGTTCGCCGTAAAGGGAAAGGTGATCTAGGTGCGATGGCAGTTTCTGAATTAATTCCATCCTTACAAAACGAGATTAAGGAACGTCTTTAAATTTTCTTCAAATACAGAAACACCACTCGCCTTAGCAAGTGGTGTTTTTAATTACATAAAAATATGTCAGCTGAATTAGCCAAAACCTATACGCCTGGTTCTGTAGAAGATCGTTGGTTTCAACATTGGATGGGGAAGGGGTATTTTAAATCTACTCCCGACAGTCGTGAAGCCTATACCGTTGTAATCCCGCCGCCAAACGTAACAGGGGTATTGCATATGGGACATACCTTGAATGAAACTATTCAAGATATTTTGATCCGTCATGCGCGTATGACGGGTAAGAACGCATGTTGGGTGCCTGGTACCGACCATGCCTCCATTGCTACAGAAGCAAAAGTGGTGGCAATGTTAAAAGAGCGTGGGATTGCGAAGAGCTCGCTTACGCGTGAAGAATTTTTAAAGTATGCTTTCGAGTGGAAAGATAAATATGGAGGGATTATCATCTCGCAATTACACAAGTTAGGTTGCTCTTGCGATTATGATCGCGTCCACTTTACAATGGATGATCATTATTACGAAGCGGTAATCGAGACATTTGTTGATTTGTATAATAAAGGCTTGATTTATCGTGGTGCAAGAATGATCAATTGGGATCCATCTGCATTAACCGCTTTGAGTGATGAGGAGGTTGAATATCGCGAAGTGAAGAGTAAGTTATACTCTATCAATTATGTTTTGTGCGATAAGGACGGAAATGAATTAGGTGGCAAGCTAACCGTTGCAACCACCCGTCCGGAAACGATTTTGGGAGATGTGGCTATATGTGTGCATCCTGAAGATGAGCGTTATAAAAATTTGAAAGGAGCTTTTGTTAAGGTTCCGTTAGTAGGTCGTGTGATTCCGGTAATCTTCGATGAGTATGTGGATATGGCTTTTGGTACTGGTTGTTTGAAAATCACTCCAGCACATGATTTGGCGGATTATAATTTAGGGTTGAAATATAATTTGCCGATTATCGATACCTTGAATGCGGATGGTACCTTAAGCGCGGAAGCAGGAATGTTTGTCGGAGACGATCGTTTTGTGGCGCGTAAGAAAATGGCTAAAGCATTGTTGGAAGCGGGACTTTTAGAAAAAGAAGAAGAGATCACGAATAAAAACGGATTCTCGCAACGTAGTAATGCTGTTGTTGAGCCCCGTATCTCTACGCAGTGGTTTATGAAGATGAGTGAGCTAGGTCCGAAGGCGATGCAAGCACATGCAACTGGCGAAGTTCAATTCTATCCTGACAAATTTGACAATACCTTCAAGTATTGGATGGAGAATTTGAAGGATTGGTGTATTAGTCGTCAGTTATGGTGGGGACAGCAAATACCTGCCTATTATGCACCGGATGGCACCTTAGCCGTAGCTAGTACAAAAGAAGCTGCTATCGCTGAATTGCAAGCTAAAATACCTGGTTTAAAAGCAGAGGAGATTGTTCAAGATGTCGATGTTTTAGATACTTGGTTCTCTTCATGGTTATGGCCAATTGAAGTGTTCAAGGGTATTACAAAGCCTAATAACGAAGAATTTAATTATTACTATCCAACGACAACCTTAGTTACCGGACAAGATATCTTGTTTTTCTGGGTTGCGCGCATGATGATGGCCGGTTATACGTTTACGGATAAACGTCCTTTCGAACGCGTTTACTTCACGGGTATGGTACGCGATAAGCAAGGTCGTAAGATGAGTAAATCCTTGGGGAATTCTCCTGATTTATTGGCTTTGATCGATCAGTTTGGTGCAGATGCTGTGCGCTTCGGTATTATGATTGCTTCACCTGCAGGGAATGATTTATTATTCGATGAAAGCAGCTGTGAACAAGGTCGTAATTTCAATAACAAAATTTGGAATGCCTTAAAGCTAATTAAAGGTTGGCAGGCCGATCCATCTTGCGCTACAAGCGCGAAGAATGAATGGGCGGTGAACTGGTTTGAAAATCGTTTGAATGCGGTTAAACAACAATATCATTCTTTAATTACAGGATTCCGTCTGAGTGAAGCATTGGTGGGCGTTTATCAATTGATTTGGGATGACTTCTGCTCTTGGTATTTAGAATGGGTTAAGCCTGAGTTTGTCGATGGGCAAGCGCAAGGAATGGATGCTGCTACGATTGAAGCAACGAAACGTTTCTTCGAAGAATTGATGCATCTCTTACATCCGTTCATGCCGTTTATTTCAGAAGAACTTTATCACTTAGTGAACGAACAAACGGATGATTTGGCGGTGAAACAATTTGCCCCAAGTAATCCTGCTTCAGATAAAATTTTGGCAGAAGCCAAACTAGCGCAAGACTTGATCAGTGCTATTCGCGATGTTCGTAACAAGCAGCAGATTAAGCCAAAAGATAAGCTCGCGTTAGATATTCTTAGTACGGACAAAGATTTATTGCTTCGTATTCAAGAACCATTGATGAAGGCCGCTAATTTATCTGCGATGAATTTGGTAGAAGCCCCTGTAGAGGGCGGTGTAGCTTTTGTAGTGGATACACATCGTTTGTTCTTGCATACAGGTCAGATCGTGGATGCGGTAGCGCAAGCAGAAGAGTGGAAAAAGGAGTTGGAGTATCTACAAGGCTTCCTCCAATCAGTTAATGCGAAGTTGGCGAATGAAAAATTCGTAGCGAATGCGAAGCCTGAATTAGTGGAGGTAGAGCGCAAAAAGCAAGCGGATGCTGTTGCTAAGATTAAAGTGCTAGAACAAAATCTAGGTTTATAATTAAGTTTATTTGGTAGGGCGTAAGGCGCTCTGCCAAGTAAACCCTTTTAAGAATAATTCTTCTTTACTCAAGCGTTTGCTTGGTGAGAACACCGATTCTGGTTGACCAAAGAATCGTATTTGTTTTACTTTATTGTTTTCTAGATTAATGCGCATGGAGCTACAGGCTGCCTTGTTAGTGCCTATAAATGCACCCTTTTCATCTTGTGAATGGTAAATACTCAATGCGTTGCCAAATATGTTTATCAGACTCAAATGGTTGTCGCTAAATATTCCATCCATCTTACGACCAGATAGTTGCTGATAAAATTTCGACTTCACATGAGAAGCCATGAAAGCATGTTGGAGCAAGAATAAGCGATCTAATTTTTTGTTCGCAGTAGTAAGCAAAATGGAGTCGGCGCTCAGTTGCGTGCTATCGGCCCACATCAACGGGTTGCCCGTGAAATAGAAGGTGGAGTCGCTGCTGAAATAATCCATTCTCCGACAAGCTACTTGCAGTTCGGGGTGCCATACTTGCACGTGGGAATAGGCTGTTATGTAACGATCATTCGTCTTCGGAATATTGCCTGCCCATAAGGTGTCACCACGTAATTGTAAGGTGTCTTTATCCAGTAGCACATAAATGCGTGACGATTGCGTCGCCATCATTCGACTTGGGTTTTGCCATAGATGAATTTCGTTTCCTCTGATAAATAGCTTTTGTACAGAGTCGTACACAAGGCCATTGGAAGTAACTAATCCACTTTGTTGTTTTTGGTCGAAGTAAATAGAATCGCCACTGATGAACTGTCCTTTGCTACGAACGCTTGCGTTTTTGGTGAATAAGGTGCGTTTGTTGACATTATCCATATATCCGCCAGAACAGACAATTTTTTGCGAGTCTAAATCGATTTTACTTAAGCCAATGAAATAGTTGATTTTTCTTAGAATGTCTACGCCGAAGGAATCTGCTTGCATTTTAAAATGCGGGTCCGTCAAGCGTACATCTTGATAAAAAGTAGCGATACCGAATGCTCCGTTATAAACGCCTCTTTTACTCGTGAGGGTGGTACTGTCATTCACCAGACGAGCAGGCGTATTAAATCTGCCAATAGACTGGTTCAGATCGTAATGAAGTTCTTCTGTATAGAGGGTTGATTTACCTTGACGGAGACGAACCTGTTGGTGGGCATTTGCATATTTTTCGTCGCCGTTATAATCAAGGATGTTACAGTAGAGATGAACGCTATCCCCTTTGGTAAGGTGTACATGTCCGGTGGCATGTACCATATTGGACTCGTCGTTGAAATCAGCCTTATCGCAATAGAGCATGCTATTGCCTTGGCGTAAGGCTACATTGCCTGTTAAAATTTTCATTTTACCTTCTGGCGTTTCCATAAATTCCATAAGGTCGGAATTAACGATTTCTACTGTTTGTCTTTCTTGAGCATAAACCCAATGAGAGAACAGCAGCGCTGATAGAAAAGTAAGAAGGTAATGGAGGCGCATTTTGATGGTACAAAGTTAATATTGTTCGTTGTTTTTTAATATTGTAAGCACGGTAAAAAGGCTGTATATTCGCCTAATATGAAAAATCGATTGCTTTTATTGCTTTTGACCCTCTTCACCCTTCCTGCATTGGCTCAAAACAAGGCTACGCTACGTGGTATCGCACGTGATACAAAGAACAATGAACCGTTGATGTCGGTGAATGTCTATTTGAAAGGGACTTCCCTAGGTGCGACGACAGAATTGGATGGGAAGTATGAAATTGCCAATATCCCTCCGGGAGAGTATTCTGTGGAGTGCACCTATGTAGGTTATGAAAAGCAAATTTTCACGGGCATTAAGTTGAAGGCAGGGGAGAGCAGAGAGTTGAATTTCGATATGACTTCAGTAATGGTCTCTGGTAAGGAATTAACCGTTTACGGTGACAAGCCTTTGATTGATGTCGATAATAGTAAAACGCAGAAGACGGTCGGTAAGGATGTGATTGATGCAGCACCAGTAAAGGATGTGCAGAGTTTGATTAATGCGCAAACGGGGGTTGTGCAGAATGTCGAAGGTATTCACATTCGTGGTGGTCGTACCTATGAGACAGGATTTTATATTGATGGTGTTTCGGCGAGTGATCCCTTGGCTGGAACAGGCTTTGGTATTGATTTAGGAACGAATGCAATTGATAATGTGGAAGTAACTACCGGAGGTGCTGGTGTGGAATATGGTAATGCAACAGCCGGTGTGGTAAGTACTTCAACGCGTACCGGAGGAGATAAATGGGAGGTGAGTTATACACGCAAGCAAGATAATTTAGGATTTAATAAATCATGGAAGTCTTATTTCAACCAAACCATTCAGGATGCGAGTATAGGAGGAAGTATTCCAACCTCTAAGAAGAATAAGTTGCGCGTATTCATGAGTGTGAAGAACATGGTTTCGGATAATTATTTTAATACGCCAGCCAATCAATTAGTATCAAGTTTGTATCCGTATAATGCTGTATCACCACGTCAGGATAATCGTTGGGCAGCGAATTTGAAGCTGAATTATAATTTCTCTCCGAAAATGAAATTATCCTTCACGTATGTTCGGTCCTTGAATATTAATCAGGATGTAAACATGCTGCGTATTACAGGGAATGATGTGTCCTTTACACCGGGCTATCAATATGCATTTGCCATGAGTCCGGATAATGCGAATAGCTATACGCACGACACTAACTTAGAATCTTTGAATTGGTTTCAATTGATTAACAAGCGTTGGTCGTATCGTGTTACAGCCTCTCGATTGTTCGTACATTTGCGTGCCGATGCGAATGGTAGAAAATGGCGTCCGGATGTAGTGAATTCCGAATTTGATCCACGTAGTATCGTTACTTTTCCAACGACGCAATTTAATCCAAGCGACTCTATTGTCTTTGTGCAAGCGGCTAGTGGTTTTTATAATAATGGCGGTATTGCCACCTTGTGGCATGATCACTATGTGGAGGAATTGACATTGAAATCTGTGGCTACTTGTTATTCTTTGAATGCTATGAATCGCTTTGATATCGGAGAGGAGATCAAGCAACAAGATATGCAGTGGATAGATATTTATCGTCCTTGGATCGGTGCACCTATTACTCTTTCTAGCGGAGAGCAAACGCAAAGTTTTCGTTTAGGAGATATCAGCGATGTATGGCATGTTTACCCAACGCGCATGGCTGTATTCGCCAACGATCACTTTAAATTTAGAGGCTTGGTAGCCGACTTCGGCTTGCGCTTAGAAGGTTGGATGCCTGGTAAGTTTACGGATCGTGCTGTGTTGGATGCGAACAGTCCAATCCGTGATGAAATTCGTCAGTCTTATTTGGATAATTCGATAGGTATTGCAGGAAGAAGAATTAAGTTACGTTTGTTGCCAAAGGTGTCCGCTTCCTTCCCAATCAAAGAGAATCAAGTGATGTATTTTAACTATGGTCATTCGACGGTAGCACCGCATCCTTCCTATGTTTATCCTGGTTTGGATCCTTACTATTCTGATCGCAGTACGCTTTCGAAAATTGGTAATCCTGATTTAAATCCAGAGGTAGATATTAGTTATGAGTTAGGCTTGAAGTCGCAAATTACAAGTAAGGACGCCTTAACTGTTTCTGCGTATTGGAAGGATAAATACGACTTCATTACTTCGATGACCATTCCGGTAAAAGATGTTACAGGTCGTGAAGTGAACAGAACGATTTATGTAAATGCTGATTATGCGCGCGTTCGTGGTATTGAGGCCGCTTATCAAAAGCGTATTGGTAAATGGTTTGAAGGTCAATTAAGTGCCGCGTATAGCGTTGCTACTGGTCAATCTTCCAGCTCTTCTGATGCCATTAAAGATATCCTGACGAATGGTTCTCGTATCTCTCCAAAAGAGACTTATTTGGCATGGGATTCTCCGTGGGATATTAAAGCCTATGCTTTGTTCAAAGAAGATGTAAAAGCGGGTGCAGGATTGTTTGGCAAATCTTGGTTGAATCATATTGCCTTGTATGTTGATGCGGTTTACCGTAGTGGTCGCCGTTATACACCTTATCTCTATACAGGCAATGAACCTAATTCTGGACGTCCTTTGTATGAAATGGATCCTGATCCATCTCATCGTTTTTCAAAGTTAAGTACTGGTAGCTTTTTGATGAGTGCCAACTTGAAAAAGTGGTGGACAGTAAAAGGTCATTCTGTGGCATTGACGTTTGAGGTGACCAACTTGTTAAACAATAAAAATTGTCAGATTGTGAATCCGGTTACGGGAACCTATTATAAATTAGGTGATCCTGTGCCTACGGAATGGAAAGACCCTATGTATCTCGATCCAAGAGATACTAGAAGTTCTTTGCTATCGCAAGGTGAAAATCCATCTAGAATTAACGAACCAAGGCATATTTTGTTAGGTTTTACCATAAAAATCTAGTTAATTGACTATAATCAGTAGGATTTTTGAAATTTTAAGTTATTTTTGCACAAAACCAATAATCTCAAACCAAGAACCATGAAGTTTCTTCGTCAAACAATTTTAGCTTCTGCATTATTATGTGCAATGAGCTCTTCGGTGTTCGCTCAGTCTAAATACACGCCTATGTCTGTAGGATTGCGTGTAGGATCCACTTTAGCCTATACAGATATTCGCAGTCATCAATTCATGAAGACTCCAAAAAACAGCAAGAGTGAGTACCGTGCATTCGCTGGTATTGATTTCTTGTATATGTTCTCTCATGCAGTCGGAATTAAAGTAGATGCGAACATTGGTTCTATTCAAGGTATTTCTCCTAACTGGACGCCTAACCGTTTCACTACCGAAGCTATGGGTTACCAACGTTTAGGATTTACTCGTCCAATATATTTCAATACACCAATTAAAGATGGTACCATTAACTTGTATGTTAACTGGACTAATCTTTCATGGTTTGCGAATGTTGCCAATAACAAACATGCTAAAGCTCGCAAATGGGCTGCTTACTCTTATGTAGGTGTGGGTATGTCTATTTACAATCCAAAGGTTGCTGCGCTTTATGCAGTTGACAATGCTGAGATTGCTAAAGAAGTTACTTATTTGCATGGTTATGCATACGATCCTTCTGAAAGTGGTTTCTTCAAAGGTGTTCATGACGCAATTTTGCCAGTTGGTTCTGGTTTCAAATATCAGATTAACGATCGTTTTGATTTAGGTGTTGAAGCTTCATTACGTTTTGTTGCTTCTGATAAATTAGATGGTGTAAACGATCTTGGTGCACAAGGCAATAAATATTTCACTACAGCGCTTATCAATCCTTCTCCGTATGCAGGATATGCAAATGATAAATATGCTTTAGTAGGTTTAAACTTACATTACAAAATTGGTTCTGATAATAAAGCGAATAAGAACATTGAGTGGAATGATCCTGAGTACGCTATCATCAAAGCAATGGATAATGAAATGGGTAAATTGAAAGCTTTGTTGAATGATGCTGATAAAGACGGCGTAAGTGATGCTTTTGATAAAGAAAATAACACTCCTTCAACTGCAAAGGTGGATGGTGCTGGTCAAGCTTTAGACGTAGACGGTGATGGTGTTGCTGATTACAAAGACGAAGAATTGTTCACGCCTAAAGGTGCTAGTGTAAACGAAAATGGTATTGCTGCTGATGCAGATGGTGATGGTGTTGCGGACATCCGTGATATGGAGCCTCAATCAAAAGCAGGTGCTCTAGTTAATTTCCGTGGTGTATCTATCGGAGCTCGTAACGATAGCGCAAAGGTTCGTAACTGTATCCTCGCTGTTCCTTCTATTTACTTCGATGTTAACTCAAGTGCAATCAAATCAAACTACAATAAGCAATTAGCTGATTTAGCTCGCTTGATGATGACTAACCCTTCTATCAAAATTACAATCATTGGAAACACTGATTCTGACGGTTCTGATAACTACAATAACAAGTTAGGTAAGCGTCGTGCGGATGCCGTTGCTAAATACTTAACAACTAACTTCCAAATTGCTGCAGACAGAATCATTACTGTTGAATCTAATGGCGCAACTAAACCATTGTCAACACGTAAAGAGCACAATCGTCGTGTAGATTTTTCAGTTAATCAATAATAAAAGAACGCACATCCAATATTATGAAAAAATATATTTTATCCATTTTGTCGGCAGCTCTTTTCGCTACCACTGTACAAGCGCAAACAGCTCCTGCTGCTTTAACTTGTTCTGATCGAATGAATTTTACTAATCCTTTTAAAAGCAATGATGCTTATACTGGATGGTCTGCTATCGTAAAGTTGGGAATTACTCAGCCTTACACTGATATCAATATGTATCAGTACTATAAAGTTTGGAACCACAAAAATGAAAACCAACCAATGTTAACGGTAGGTGCACAGAAAATGGTCTCTAACGTAATTGGTTTCCAAGGTTTGTTAAGCTACGGTACACTTCAAGGTACATTACGTCCTTTAAGTTCTACTTCTAACACTGAACAGCAATTGTACTTCCAAAGCCTTGGTGCTGTTGGTGTTGCAGCTGCAAAATCAGGTGTTTATTTCCGTACAAACATTTTAGCTTTGAATGCTAATTTGTACTTCAACTGGTCTAACTTAGGTTATTCTTTGTTGTCTGCAAATAAGTCAGTTTATGATCGTAAATACACATTCTATTCTACATTAGGATTTGGAATGACTGCTTTCAATAGCACTATTTACAGTTCTAAGACTGGTGAGGCTTTGGCTTCAAACAAATATATGTCTGGTATTACTAACAAAAATGGTAAAACGTACGAGACAAATATCCCAATGTCTACAGGTTTCAAATACAAAGTAAATAACAAGATCAGCGTAGGTGCTGAGTATACTTTGAACAACGTGATGTCTGACAAATTGGATGCGTATGTAAATGCTGCTCCGGTTAATGGAAGCACTACAGGTACTGGTTTGTGGTTGCGTAATGGTGCTTATGACAAATACGGTGTATTTGCTGTTACCATGAACTACAATATCCTTGGAACAAATGCAAAGGCTCAAAATATCGAATGGACTAACCCTTACGATAACAAAATCATCAACGAGAAATTGATTTCTCAAGCTGATTTAGCTGCTGACGCGGATGGTGATGGTGTTTCAGATTTGATGGATAAAGAACCTAATACACCTGCTGGTTGCCGTGTAGATGGTACTGGTCGTGCTATGGATACAGATGGTGATGGTGTTGTTGACTGTCGCGATCGTGAGCGTTTATCACCTGCTGGTTACCCAGTTGATCAATATGGTGTTGCTCAAATTCCAGATTCTGATGGGGATGGTATCGCTGATAATTTGGATTGGGAAGTTCACTCTGCAGTAGGTTGCAAAGTTGACCAACATGGTGTTTGTCCTCCTCCTCCAGCTCCTGCCACAATTGCTCCAATTTCTTTTGAATCTATCTATTTCAAAACAAATAACAACGTAGTTGATAAAGAATACATGCCTACTATTCAGCATATTGCAATGACTTTGTTGGCTAATCCTAAAATGATCGTTACTATCTCTGGTAATACAGATAAGCATCACAGTGATGACTATAACGATAAATTAGGTATGCGTCGTGCGAAAGCAGTTGCTGATATCTTGATTAAGCGTTTCGGAATTTCTGCTGATCGTATCAATATCAAGTCGAATGGTAAGCGTTCAATTCGTTTCCAAAATTCAGATGAGTTGAATCGTCGCGTAGACATTTCAATTCAATAAGAAATAATTCTATATCGAAGAACCCTTCCTTAGCAATAAGGAGGGGTTTTTTATTTTAAGGTATTGCGTGATTGGAAGAAAGCCGCTAATGCAACTTTAGGATCCGAGGCTTGCCAAACTGCACCTAAGATTGCGGCTCCGTTAAAGCCCTTTAGTTTCAACTCTTGAAGGTGTTCCGGACGAATACCACCTAATCCAATTAATGCAATAGATGAAGATTCTAGGCTGTTTTTCACTTCTGTTAGCAAACTGGGATTCTGATAAGAGGGTTTGCTAATGCTTGGGTAAAGTGGACTAATAAAGGCGTAATCACAATTTTCGGGAAGTAGTTCTAATTCCTTCCACTGATGAATAGAGAACGATTGCGATTGCCCAATTTTTGGTAATTGCATAATTTTCGCTTGCGTTAAAGATTCACGCAAGAAGTCTAAGGAATAATGTAGCCCAGTCTTTTGTAAAAGTTCGAACGGTAAATCATGCTGATAATGCACGGATATTTTACTCAACTCTTCTGGCAAGAATGCCTGTAATAAGGAATTGATTTCTTCTTGCTTCGAAGCACGCTTGCGTAAATGAAAGCGGTCTAAGCCATTCGCGAAGGCCCATTTGATAAAAGGGATCTCCTCCACTGAAAAGTGCTCGTCCGAAATAAGAATCAATTTGAAGTGGTGCATTGCAATGCAATTTACATTATCTTGCAGATGATTTTACTATGAGAAAGATTACTTTTTTTATCGCCCTAATTTTCTTTGTTGCCACCTTGTGTACTAAGCTACAAGCACAAAGTATAGTTCCACATAGCATTCCTGCCGCTCCTAACGATGAGCCAACTTCCTTAGTTAAGTGGCTTACATTGGACGAAGCTGTAAAGTTGAATAAAACACAGCCTAAACCTTTCTTGATCGACTTCTATACGGATTGGTGTGGTTGGTGTAAACATATGATGCGCACAACCTATTCCACACAAGGCTTAGCGGATTATATCAACACCTATTTTTATCCCGTAAAAGTAGATGCTGAAACGCACGATACCATTCATTTTATGGATACTATTTTTACGAATCCTAACCCGGCAAAGCGGTCGCCTAATAGCTTCGCTGTTAAAATGTTGAATGGGCAGCTTTCTTATCCTTCGACGGTATTTATATCTTCTGATTTTAAATTTCAATTTAATACAGCAGGATATTTGGAAGTGCAGAGCATTGAGCCTATGTTGATTTTTATGGTGGAAGGGGTTTTTAAAGCCACCAACTATAATGATTTTTCTCAGTCGTTCAAGCATGCCTTTTATGATAGTGTATGGACCAAACGTTCTGCAGAAATAAAGGGCACTAGCTTTGAATCCATTGCCGCTTCTCCTTTGAATAAAAGAAAGACTATCGCGCTTATTGGGGCGGATTGGGCTGTCTCTGGAAAAGTATTACTGAATGATTTAAGCAAGGATTCCTTATTGTATCGCTTGGTCAATAAAGAGTTCAATTTCGTCTATATGGATTTGTTTGATGTGCGTCCGGTAATGTTTAAAGGGAAGGTATTTGACACTTTGTTGATTGGTACAAGCAGGGTCAATGAATTGGCGATGTCTTTTGCTAAGAATCAGCAATTGATGATTCCGAGTATGGTGGTATTGGATGAAGACTTGAATCCGATTGACTTAATTCCGCAATATCACGAGCCTGAAATGATTGCGGCTATTTTAACTTTTTATGCTTCGAATAGTTTTAAGTCTATGCCATGGCAAAACTTTTACACGAGTTATTCTGAGGAGCGGTCGAAAAAGCGTTTATCTGAGGCTAATAATGCACGAAAGTCATCTGTTCGTTCTCAAAAGTAAAGGCCCAGAAAGAGCTATTGCAAATGTAGTTCCTAGAATAGGATGAAACTTTGTAAGCGTCGCAATTTTCAATTCTTTATAAGACCACACGGTGTTCCAAAGCAGTTCTCCGTTAGTGCATCTGCCTAAGCAAAGGTTTAATTTTTTGTGCGCCTGCCATTGTAATAAAAGGGTGCTGTTTAAATTGTTTTGGAATTCATTTCTACGAATATTAAATTCTAGTTGGAATAAGGGGTTTGGGGCAAATAGTATCCCGGCTATCCAGGTCACTTGGTTTATCTCGGTTTGTTTTTGATCGAAAGTGATTGCTGACGCGAGGCGCCAGTTTTGTGAAAGTTGATAACGGAGCGTGAGTTCGCCTTTCATTCTGACTGGTAATTGGCTTTCTGCCACCTTCATTTGTTCGAAGCAGATAGTAGGCGTTAATACTAAGTTTTTGGTTGGGTAGAGATAGGTGAGAAGGTGAAGGCTAGTTTGCTTTAGCGTATGATCCCATGCCTGTTGCTGCATATGTATGCTCCAAATATGGGTTTGTAGTTGCGCTTGCGTTAGGCCACCTTTAGGCAAATAGGCTGTTTTTGAGCCCATGAGCGATCCTCGGAGCTGTTTAGGTGAGATAGGGGCAGTATTTAATTCTAAGGCTGATAAACTGCCAAAAATCGAGTAGGGTCGACTTGACTGCGCTAGTAAAGGAAGAGAACTAAATAGGAAACTGAGGAGCAGACAAGGGAAGTATTGGTGCTTTATTGAATTAACTAGGTTCACGACTGAATGGATTATTTCATTTAATAACGCATTAGCGCAGCGAAATAGTATAGCCAAGTTCCAAGAACTTTATTCATTTTTAGTCAAAACGGCTCTTCAAATGTTGGCAATCTGTTGGAGGATAAGCGTAGAAGCTAGGTGCGAAGCAAGGAATTAATCCATTTCTAACTTAAAAATGAACGAATTTTCCTTGCTTTACTTGCCAATTTTGTTATTTTTGCAATCCTTGGATTACCAAGTAATATTTGAAAAACTAATCATAACACGACATGCAACTTAGAGGACTTGTTCGTTTTGTTACAATCGCTTTGATTGTACTTTGTATTTACCAGTTGTCATTCACCTGGGTAGCTCGCCGAGTAGAGAGCAATGTAGAAGCGAAGGCTTTGAAGCAACTCGGATTGAGCAGTAGCAGTAATCTTACTCCTGAGCAAACGGCGAAGTATAAGACTGTTCGCAATCACTTATTGGATTCGATGAATACAGAAGTTGCCTACAACTTAGGCTTCTCTAAATTCACGTACCAAGAGTGTAAAGAGCAGGAATTAGCTATGGGACTTGATTTGCAAGGCGGTATGAGTGTCGTATTGCAGGTAAGTGAGGAAGATGTTGTAAACGCGATGAGCGGTTATAGCCAAGATCCTGCTTTCCGTAAATCAATGGCTGAAGCAAGTGCTGCACAGGTTAATAGTCAAGATAACTTCGTGACTTTATTCTACAAAGCCTATCAGAAAAACGCTCCGCAAGGACGTTTGGCGTCTATTTTCAGTACGCCTGATTTGCATGAGAAAATCAATTTCAATGCAAGTAACTCTGAAGTAATTGATGTGGTACAGAAAGAAGTTACAGAAGCTGTTAAGCGTACACATAAAATTATCTCTTCTCGTATCGATAAATTCGGTGTTACTCAGCCGAACATTTCTTTGGAAGAAAGAACAGGTCGTATCATCGTGGAATTGCCTGGTGTAGACAATCCTGATCGTGTTCGTCGTTATTTACAAGCGACTGCGAAGTTAGAGTTCTGGGAAACATTTGAAACAGCAGAAATCTGGTCGAAGATTGAAGAAGCAAACAAAGCTATTAGTGCGAACATCGCTAAAGGCGGTGCTGCTACAACAGATACTGCAAAAGCTAAATTAGATACTGCAAAAAATAGTGCTGCTAATTTGTTAGGTGCAGGTAGCACTGAAACAAAGCCTGCTGTGGCTGCTGCAACTGCTAAGAAAGATACTTCTGATAAAGATGCGAAGCTTCGTTCTGAAAACGCATTGTTTATGTTGATGTCTCCTCCGGTAGCTCAAAACGAAAAAGGACAACAACAATTGCGCCCAGGTTGCGTAATCGGTTATGTTCGTGGTCGTGATACTGCAAAGTTGAACGAGTACTTAGCAATACCTGAATTGAAGAGCATTTTGCCAAATAACTTAAAGATTCTTTACGCAGCAAAGCCTTTCGACGCGAAGTCAAATGTATATGAGGTATATGCTATCAAAAAGCGTATGAATGACGATAGCGCTCCGTTAGATGGTTCTGCTGTTGCAGATGCTAAACAAGACGTAGCTCAAGGTGGTGGCAATGAAATCTCTATGCAAATGAATCCAGAAGGCGCTGCTTCATGGCAACGTCTGACTGCTGCAAACGTAAAGCGTTGTGTAGCGATCGTTTTGGATGATCAAGTATATTCAGCTCCTGTAGTACAAGGTGAAATCGCTGGTGGTCGTTCTTCAATCACTGGTAACTTCACAGCTAAAGAAGCACAAGACTTAGCAAATATCTTGCAAACAGGTAAATTACCTGCTCCTGCAAAAATCATTCAAGAAGATATCGTAGGTGCGTCATTAGGTCAGGATTCTGTAACTGCAGGTTTCCGCTCATTCATGATTGCATTATTGGTTATCGTATTGATCATGTACTTCTACTATAGCACAGGTGGTTTGATCGCGAACATCGCGCTTATCTTAAACTTGTTCTTCACAATTGGTATTTTGATCGGTTTCGGTTTCTCCTTAACAATGTCTGCTATCGCAGGTTTGGTGGTGACAATCGGTATGGCCGTTGATACAAACATCATCATCTTCGAACGTATCAAAGATGAAATCAACCGTGGTAAAGGAAAAGATAAAACTGTTGAAGATGGTTATAAGCACTCTTATGCGCCAATCATCGACGCCCACATCACTTCATTGTTGACAGGTGGTATCTTGTTCTACTTCGGATTAGGTCCGGTGAAAGGTTTCGCTACAACCCTTATCGTAGGTTTGGTGGTGAACTTGTTCTGCGGTATCTTGGTTACACGTTTGTTGACTGATTGGGCTTCTAAGCGCAATTGGAACATCAACTACTTGACAGGTATGTCTCGTAACTTGTTCAAATCATTCAACTTCAAATTTGTTGAAAATCGTAAGATCGCTTTCGTTATCTCTGGTCTATTAACGATTGCAGGTATCGTTTCAATCTTTACACGTGGTTTTGATAAAGGTATCGACTTCTTAGGTGGTCGTACTTATACGATCCAATTCGAATCAGCTGCTAAGACAGATGACGTTCGTAACGCGTTGAAGGTTACTTTCGGTGAATTCCCGAACGTTAAAACTGTAGGAACAGATAATCAATTACGTATCACTACTTCCTATAAAATCAATGAATCAGGTGATCAAGTTGATGGACAAGTAGAAGCTAAATTGTATGAAGGTTTGAAATCATTCTTCCCTAATTCTGACTTCGAAACTTTCAAATCTAAGAATCTATTAAGCTCTCAAAAAGTAGGTCCAACCATTGCGGATGATATTAAGAAGAACAGCGTTTGGGCGACTATCTTCTCCTTGATTGTGATCTTCATCTATATCGTGATTCGTTTCCGTCGTTGGCAGTATGGTTTAGGAACTATCATCGCCTTGTTCCACGACGTTATGGTTGTTTTAGGCTTGTTCTCTATCTTCCATGGTATCTTGCCTTTCTCTTTAGAGATTGATCAAACGTTTATCGCTGCGATTTTGACTATCATCGGTTATTCAATGAACGATACCGTTATCGTATTCGATCGTATCCGTGAATATGTTGCAGAACAAAAAGGTCGTGATTTGAAATTAATCATTAACGACGCGATCAACCATACCATGAGCCGTACAATCATGACTTCATTGACTGTATTCTTGGTAGTATTGATCTTGTTCTTGTTCGGTGGTGAGGTAACTCGTGGATTCGCCTTCGCTATGTTGGTGGGTGTTATCACGGGTACTTATTCTTCTATCTTTATTGCGATGCCAGTTCTTTACGACTTGCGTAATAAGAGCGAAGATCAAATCGCCGAAGCTGTTAAGAAGTAATCTAAACAACTGATATGCACAGCGCCATTTTGTCCGCAAAATGGCGCTGTTGTTTTTTATCTTTATCCCAATATTAAGTCAACGAATGAAATCAAAAGGCCTAACCCAGTTTATTTTCATCGCCATGCTACTCGGTATCGGCGTTGGTTATGTGCTCAATACCTTTTTCAATACTGCGCCTGCTTATCAGGATAATATCACCCTAATCAGTAGCCTTTTTCTTCGTCTGATCAAAATGATCATTGCGCCTTTAGTTGCTTCTACCTTGATCGTAGGAATTGCTAAGCTCGGCGATATGAAAGTGGTAGGACGTATCGGTTTGAAAACACTGGCGTGGTTTTTATTTGCTACCATTATTTCTTTATCCTTAGGAATGGTATTGGTTAATTTCTTCAAACCTGGTGCTGGATTGAATTTGCCTTTGCCAAGTCAAGACACTGTAGCTGGAATTGCGAAAGCGAAAATCAACCCGAAAGACTTTTTAACGCATTTAGTTCCTGACTCTTTCTTTATGGCGATGTCGGGTAATGAGATTCTGCAAATCATCGTATTCTCTATTTTCTTCGGGATGGCTTGCGCTTCTTTACCTGAACAAACACATGGCTTGGTCAATGCTATTGAAAGCATTTCAAAGGTGATGCTTAAAATAACAGGCTACGTGATGAATATGGCTCCGTTGGCTGTTTTTGCAGCGATATCCGCTATCATTGCGAAGTCGGGCTTAGGTGTGCTCATCACTTATGGAAAGCTGATTGGCGAGTTTTATTTAGGCTTGTTTTTGCTTTGGGTTATTTTATATATCCTAGGTTCTCTTTGGGTAGGTAAACGCATTAAAGATTTATTCCTCGGTGTGAAAGAAAGTGTCTTATTGGCCTTCTCTACCGCATCGAGTGAATCGGCGTTCCCGCAGTTGATGCAACAGCTGGAAAAATTCGGTTGCCAAAAGAAAATTGTCAGCTTTACCTTGCCATTAGGTTACTCGTTCAACCTCGATGGAAGTATGATGTATATGACCTTCGCGTCCTTATTCATCGCGCAAGCTTATCATATTGAAATGCCTTTGTACGAACAGATTTCTTTGTTGCTTACCTTGATGGTGACTTCTAAAGGAATTGCTGGCGTACCGCGCGCCTCTCTCGTTGTTATTTCAGGCGCTTTAGCACAGTTTCACATCCCAGAGGCTGGACTATTATTATTGATGGGAATCGATCAGTTACTAGATATGGGACGCTCTGCTACCAATGTGATTGGAAACGCAGTAGCTACCGTAGCAGTAAGTAAGTGGGAAAACGAATTAAGTGAAACAAATCATGGCTAAAAAACAAACTGACCTCAAAGAGGTGAAGGTGACGAAACATCATTCCGGCTTCGTTAATATATTTGGCTTGCCGAACGTCGGTAAGTCGACTTTGTTAAATGCATTGCTCAATGAGAAAATATCGATTGTAACTCCGAAGGCACAGACGACACGTAAGCGTATCATTGGCATTTGGAACGATCCGCGTTTTCAGGTGGTGTTCAACGATACGCCTGGTATTTTAGAACCGCATTATAAGTTGCAAGAGAGCATGGCGAATGTCATTCAGGAAGCGATGCAAGATGTCGATATCGCTTTGTTTTTGATCGAAGCGAATATGAATGAAATGGCTGCCAAAGCGCAATTCGATCAGCTGAAATTTAAGGTGCCCGTGATATTGGTTTTGAACAAGATTGATCAAATAACGGAGCCGGTGCTTCGTATGAAGATGGGCTTCTGGGCGGGTGTTGAAGGGATTAAAGAAGTGGTGCCTGTCTCTGCTTTGAAGAAAAGAAACTTAGATATTTTGAAGGCGATGATCTTGAAATATCTTCCGGAAGGTCCTGCCTTTTACGATAAGGAACATATCAGTGATCGTAATGTGCGCTTCTTTATGTCAGACTTTATCCGTGAAAAAATCTTCTTGTATACCCATGATGAAATCCCTTATCATACGGAAGTTGTGGTAGTGGATTATAAGGAAAAGGAGGATATAGACGTGATTACAGCGGAGATCTATGTGAATCGTGAGTCGCACAAGAGTATGTTGATTGGAAAAGGTGGTGCGCTTATAAAGCGTATTAGTACGGAAGCTCGTGCGGATATGGAGAAATTTTTAGGGAAGAAAGTCTTTTTGGATACGCGTGTGAAGGTGAAAGAAAATTGGATCGATAATGAGCGTTCGTTAAAGAGCTTCGGATATTAACAAAATCGGCTGTGAAGTATTAACTTTGCGGCGCAAAACAATAATTATGCAACAAGGACCTATTTCTCAATTCATGGCGCATCACTATCGCCATTTCAATGCGGCAGCCATGATGGATGCGGCTAAAGGATATGTAGAACATCTAGATGCAGGTGGAAAAATGATGATCACCTTAGCGGGTGCGATGTCAACTGCCGAGCTAGGCATTTCTCTTGCTGAAATGATTCGTCAAGATAAAGTGAGCATTATCTCTTGTACAGGTGCTAACTTGGAAGAAGATATCATGAACTTGGTAGCACATAGCCATTATAAGCGTGTACCAAACTATCGCGATTTGAGTCCGCAAGAAGAGTGGGATCTATTGGAAAATCATTACAACCGTGTAACAGATACTTGTATCCCTGAAGAAGAAGCTTTCCGTCGTTTGCAAAAGCATATCCATGGCGTATGGAAAGGTGCAGAAGATAAGGGGGAGCGTTATTTCCCGCATGAGTACATGTATAAAATTTTGTTGAGTGGAGAATTAGAGCAATACTATGAAATCGATCCAAAGAATTCATGGATGTTGGCAGCTGCGCAAAAGAATATTCCTATCGTCGTTCCAGGTTGGGAAGATAGCACCATGGGAAATATCTTCGCTTCTTATGTGGTGAAGAATGAATTGAAAGCTACGACGATGAAGTCGGGTATCGAATATATGGTATGGTTGACAGAATGGTATCGTAACAACTCTTCTGGAAAAGGCGTTGGCTTCTTCCAAATTGGTGGCGGTATCGCTGGTGATTTCCCTATCTGCGTAGTACCTATGATGTACCAAGATTTGGAATGGCATGATGTGCCTTTCTGGAGCTATTTCTGTCAGATCTCTGATAGCACTACCTCTTATGGTTCTTATAGCGGCGCTGTTCCGAATGAGAAAATTACCTGGGGTAAATTAGATATTAATACACCGAAATTCATCGTTGAAAGTGATGCGACAATTGTTGCACCTTTGATGTTCGCCTGGATCTTGGGTTGGTAATAAACTCCTTTTAAATTCTAAAACCGCGGCTCCGTTACGAAGTCGCGGTTTTTTATTGTATCCATCTTTTTTAGTAACTTGAAGCGTTAAAAATTCTACGTTGAAGCTTTCTATCGTTATCGTTAATTATAAAGTCAAGTACTTCTTAGAAGCTTGCTTGCAGTCGGTGCGTAAAGCCACTGCCAACATCGAAGCAGAGGTCTTTGTAGTCGATAACGCCTCTAACGACGGATCCGTAGAATGGGTGCAAGAACGCTTTCCAGAAGTCAAGCTGATTGCCAATGCTAAAAACGTCGGATTCTCTGCCGCCAATAACCAAGCGATTCGCGAATCCAAAGGAGAATATATCCTTTTACTCAACCCAGATACAATTGTCGGAGAACACTCCTTTACAGAGCCGCTCGATTATATGGATGCACATCCAGAAGCGGGTGGACTAGGAATAAAAATGCTCGATGGCCAAGGGCAGTATCTGCCGGAAAGTAAGCGTGGCTTTCCAAAGCCGTCTACGGCGTTTTATAAGTTGAGTGGACTGAACAAGCTCTTCTCTAAATCGGCGCGCTTTAATCATTATTATCTCGGTCATCTTTCCGAAAATCAAATTCAAGAAGCGGAAGTATTAGCCGGCGCTTATATGTTGCTCCGTAAGGAAACGCTCGATAAGATCGGTCTTTTGGATGATACCTTCTTTATGTATGGCGAGGATATCGATCTCAGCTGGCGTATCATTCAAGGCGGCTATAAAAATATTTACTTTTCGGAGAATCCAATCATTCACTATAAAGGCGAAAGCACGAAGAAGGCGACCTTCAACTATGTGAAGCTATTCTATCAGGCGATGATCATCTTTGCGAAGAAGCACTTCAAAGGCGCTTTCTCTGCGAGCTTTATACTCTTTTTGCAATTAGCGATTTATCTGCGTGCCATGTTGAGTCTTTTTTCACAAATTGGCGCAAAGCTCTCTCCCTTTCTGTTCGATGCGCTCTTGTCGGTGACCGGCGTATGGTCGGCGCAATGGCTATGGCTACATCGTTCTGCAGATATACCTGAACATTATTATCCTTCCACCTATACTTATTTCGTATTGCCGATCTATGCGCTCGTATGGGTTGTTTCCTTGTATTTCAACGGCGCCTACGATAAGCAATTTAAATGGCGTTATCTCGGAAGAGGTTTGTTATTGGGTACTGTAATTATTTCCGCGGTCTATGCCTTCTTGCCAAAAGAATTGCAGTTTTCGCGAGCGATCATTTTGTTAGGTGCTTCTTTGAACGGACTCTGTTTCTGGGGATGGCGTCGCCTAGCGGTGCGAATGAACCCAGCTTCCAACTTTAGAGAGAGCGAAGAGAAGCGAATGTTGTTTGTCGGAGAAATAGCCGAAGTCGCGCGCGTTCAAAAAATGATTCAAGACCTACATATTCCGCATACCGTATTAGGAACGATTCAGGGTTCTGATAAATTGGAAAGTACTCCGAACGAAGCCTATGTCGGCAGTTTGCGCGATTTGAAAAAGTTGGTTTTGACACTGCAAGTGAATGAAGTCTTGTTTTGCTTGAAGGATGTGCAAGTAGAAGAGATGATTACGGCGATGGCCGAATTAAAAGGGATCTGCAGTTTTAAAGTATTGGCAGAAAATGGAACGGCGATTGTCGGTAGTAATAGTAAAGAAACGGCTGGCGACACGTATTTGTGGGATCAACGCTTCTCTTTACACAATACCTTCGCCAAGCGGAATAAACGTCTTTTTGATGTATTGTTTAGTGTAGTAATCCTAAGCTGTTTCTTCGTCCCAATCTTCGCCATAATATTGTGGGATAAACAGCAGCGAACAAAGCTCTGGCATGGGTTATGGACGGTTTTAGCAGGACGAACTACTTGGTTTGGTACGCTAACAGATCAACGCACGCTGTTGAAAGAGGAGGGACTGCAATTGAAGGAAGGGGTATTTCCAGTCTGGAATAGTTCATTCGCTCCGCAAGAGGCTTGGTTGGTTAGACGACTTCTTAAAGAATATGTTCAAAATTATCGCGTGAAGCTAGATTTTCGCTTAGCGAAAGCTTTGCTTTTGGCACGATTTTATCCTAAATTTGAAAAAAAATAAGCATGAAAAAAATAATTCTTGGTATCGTTGTGCTTTTGACTGTGGTTGTTGGTCTTTATTCCTTCAAGCCTATGCAAAGCCGTCCTATGAATGGGGAGAAGGCTCCTAATTTAATTTTTACTAATCCAGAAGGAAAAGTAATGGCACTTTCAGAATTGAAAGGTAAAATTGTTATGATTGATTTCTGGGCTAGCTGGTGCGGACCTTGTCGTCGTGCGAATCCTTTTGTGGTCGATATGTACAAGAAGTATCACAACAAGAAATTCAATGGCGGTAATGGCTTTGAAATCTATAGCGTGTCTTTAGATAAGGATATGAACGCGTGGAAAGCGGCTATCGAAAAGGATGGCTTAACTTGGCCTTATCATGTGAGTGATTTAAAAGGTTGGGGAAGTGAAGCAGGAAGAATGTATGGCATCGAGTCTATTCCTCAATGTTATTTGATCGACGGAGAGGGCACGATTATCGGAGCAGGTATGCGTCCGGAGAATGTAGCCGAAGAATTGAATCGTCGCTTGAAATAAAGCTTTATAAGAGTTTTTTGAACAGATGGCCGGTATATCCGGCCATTCCTGTTAATAGGCCCGCCAAAATAGGTCCTAAGGCCAAGAACAAATAGGGATGTTCGCTTTTCAAGAAAAGCATCGCTAGTTTATTCGTTAAAATGTGATCATTCTGATACGATAGATAAAATCCATAAGCACCCCATAGTAAGAAGGAGCAGACGAAGGGAAGCCAGAAGCTACGCGTGCCTTCACGCTTATCGGTGAGCAGGCCATAGATCAAATAGGGGAGCACCATCAACCACCAAAAGAAAAAGTATTGCAATCCCGCTTGCGTCAGTAAAAGTAGGATAGGCAAGATGATCCATTCTATCCAAAAAGCTCGTTGGCCTTTTTGCTTTTTTCTACGATTACCGCCTTTGCCAATTCCATTATTGACCCGCTTGCCTTGAGTATAGCCTAAAATCATTTTGAAAAGGTTTGAATGAATAATGCGTCTTTACGATTGTGGAGGTTCCAGTGCTGTAATGCATGATATTTACCTTGTTCCCACTCCTTCACTTGATTGCAGTAATAGGCAGAACCTGGATTGCCACTTGCGCCACCAGGATAGGTGCCATACGCTTCGATAGTGTTTTTACTGAGCTTGACGATCATGCGCCACGAGGCCCCAAAATCAGCGCCTAAGGCGTTTACGGAGTTGAGTTCACCAGCGGCTTGGATATTTATGCCAAAGGCATCTAGCTTGGCGATATGCGCAATTTTTGTCTGCCGATAGCTCGACCAATTCTTGGCATTCGCATTGGCGTCATACTTTTCTAATGCGATATCTAGCGAGCTGATTAATAGCTCCCGCAAGTTCTCTTTCTTTTTTGTGTTGATATTGTCTATCAAGGCGAAATTGCTATCCAACAAGTTTAGACGAAGCACCACATCCTTCTTTGGGTAGTCGATAATTTGTTGATCTTTCTTCAACTCATCATCATAGACACTTTTTACCAAGGCCTCGTACCATAATTTCGCTAAGGCTGTATATGGGTTGTCGAGGGTGTTTTGTTGATTCCAAGTGTTGAAGAATTTACCTAAGAAAGCTTCGTGGCCTTTTCTTAATAGTTGATGTTTAAACACGTCTTCGTTATGAAAGGCCTTTCTGCAAACGTTTTTCAGGTCGCCAAACCAAAGGTTATAGGCGTCATTTTGCAATTGCATCATCTCTGCCAGATTGAAACGCGCTTTTGATTTAAGCACTTCATCGATGCGCAAGGCGCGATAGTTGTGGAAGTCGCCTGAATAGAAGTAAGGATAGAAGATGTCGGTCGGTTGCTGATTGGCGCTCATCACGTAGCCGCAAGCCGGGTTGAACAGATGCGGGTTTTCGTTAAAAGGGATATAGATCTGTACCAGCGAGCTAGTGTCAGCCTCTTGAATAAATTCACCTTCATCTTGTTTTAAGAGTTGAAACTTTCCTTGTTGTTGTATCCCGATATCCCCACGGCGTGCGGCGAATAGAAAGTTTTGTGCCGGACATTGATATTGCTGTAAGGCTTCTTGAAAGTCGGCATAATCTTGTGCTCGGTTCAAAAGATATAAGGCCCCGACTTCGTTAGAGGCTTGTTCGCCCATCCAACGGATCGCCATATTGTTAGGGACTCCTTCTTCTCTGAAGCTACGGTCGTAGAAGACCCTTCCAAAAGCTGTTTGCAGGATGGTGTCGATATAGATTGGCTTGCCTTTTATAGAAATAGTATCGAAGGCGAATTGTGTTTTAGTCCATTTTCCTTGCAGTTTGTATTCGCCTTGAGTCGCATCTTTAAATTCGATATGATACCAGTCGCGGACATCTCTTTCGGAGTTGGTAAGACTCCAAGCGATCGAATCGTTAAAGCCGATGATGATGCCTGGTAGGCCTGGCAGGCTTGCGCCTGTAAAGGAAGCGCCTTTGATATTGAGTTGCACTTCGTACCATAGGGAAGGCAGGGAGAGATGCAGGTGAGGGTCGCCACAGAGGATGACGCTGCTATCGGTTGTTTTAGACGGACCGACGGCCCAGTTATTGCTTCCGTTCGGAGCTTCAGGATTTGGAGTGCTAGCGGCGCTGATGGATAAAGGAGAAAATTGATTTTTTAGTTGATAGTTGTAAGGCACTAGCTCGTCCGAACCTTCATTATGGAAGTCGGTTGGTGTCATTTGAATTGGAAAATGGAGGTCTATATCTTTTAAGTTGAAATGCCAATAATGCGCATTTTCATTGCTCACGATGACAGGCGAATAGATTGGGAAGTCGGGATAGAGCTGACGGTAGCGATCGATTCCAAGGGTTTTGCGGGCATTGGTATTTGGCAAGTCATTGGAGTAGCCGCTGAGGTCGTCGGCCATATATTTTAGCATGAGGAGTGATTTGTAGACACTCCAATTTTCGGGGTGGTAGTTGAGTAATTTGAATTCTACGGGATAATCTTTGTAGGATAGAGAGCTGATGAATGCGTTGACGCCGTCGGTATAGGCTTGTAGCATGGAAGCGCTGTTGCTGTCGGCCATGACGAGGGGGAGGGATTTGCGGGCGGCGTTTGCGATACCTTTGCGGCGCTGTTTTCGATCGAATTCGAGGGTGGAAGGACCTAGGATTTCAGAGATTCTGCCGGCGGCGGCGCGTGTTTGAATATCCATTTGCCAAAGGCGGTCGCGGGCGCTGAGGTATCCTTGCAGGAAGTAGGCGTCGTGATCGTTTTGTGCTAGGATATGCGGATGACGTTGTGCGTCGAAGAGGACGGTGGCGCTATCCTGTAATTGTGGGAGCTGAAGGTGTGGACTGGTGGATGGGTGGTGGGTGTCTTCGGCTTGTTGTAGGAGTCCGTGGAAGGGGTCGAGTAGGGTGCCGAGGGGTGGTAAATTGAAAAAATTGCTGTTTAAGAAAATTAAAAGCGCCATCAGTAGCGAAAAGGTGACGAAAAAAATGTATTTTTGTCGAGTTAAAAGGCGCATACTGCAGAGGTTTTGCTTCCTGAAATTAAAGATTTTCGCTTTTGTTTTAAAATAAAAGTGAAAAAGTTTGTTTTTAAGAGAAGAATTTTTGATATTTGCGCTCCCGATAATAAAATAAAGCCTTTAAGTATCATGGCACGAGTATGTGACTTAACCGGAAAGCGACCAATGTACGGACACAATGTGTCGCACTCCAATATCAAGACGAAGCGTCGTTTCTTGCCGAATTTACAACGCAAGAAGTTCTTCGTTCCTGAATTCAATCAATGGATTGAGTTGCGCGTTTCAGCAGCAGCTATCCGTAACATTAACAAAAAAGGTATTTACCAATACTTGAAGGAGATTCAAGAGAAGGAAATGCGCTAAATCTAAAATCAGCACACGATAATGGCAAAGAAAGGAAATCGCGTTCAAGTTATCTTAGAATGCAGCGAACATAAGTCAAGTGGAGCAGCGGGTACAAGCCGTTACATCACCACTAAGAACAAGAAAAACAATCCAGAGCGTATTGAGTTGCGTAAGTTCAACGCAATTTTGCGCAAATACACCATTCATAAAGAAATTAAATAAATAGTAGTATGGCTAAGCAAGCAAAAACCGCAATTAAGGCCAAAGGTTCGATCGATCCGAATGCCAAGGCCTACACTAAAGTTATTAAGTGTGAACGTTCACCTAAGTCTGGTGCTTATGTGTTCAAAGAAGCAATGGTTCATAAAGATAACCTAGCTGATCACTTGAAAGGATAAGTTAAAAAAAGGCCTCGCAAATTGCGAGGCCTTTTTTTTGAATTAAGTATTAAGAATTAAAGATTAAGAATAGGTTTTGTCATGTCCTGGGAAAAGTGGATAGCTAAACAATTCTTAATTCTTCATTTTTAATTTAAAATACTTGCCACAGGTTCGTGTCTCACGAACCTGAAAATAACGTGTTATTGGTTCGTGGGGTCCCGAACATTCGGGACGAACCAAGTTGAAGGCCTTTTTTTAATTAAGGATTAAGGATTAAAGATTAAGAATTGGTTTTGTCATATCCTAGGAAAAGTGGACAGTTAAACAATTCTTAATTCTTCATTTTTAATTTAAAATACTTGCCACAGGTTCGTGTCTCACGAATCTGAAAATAATGTGTATGTAAACTTTCTTTAGCTTCTTTTCCACTTTTTCCCAAAAAGTGGAGTAAAAAATCGCCCTTAAAGAATCTAATGCTAAAATGTTCGTTTGGTTTCGCCAGCGAACAAAGCTCACTTCGTGAGCGGGGATTTCGCTTTTACGCTACACCAAATCTCCATTTTGACGCATTACCTTCTATGGGGCAGTGGGGAACCATTTTTAATTAAGTATTAAGAATTAAAGATTAAGAATTGGTTTTGTCATGTTCTTAGAAAAGTGAACCATTAAACAATTCTTAATTCTTCATTTTTAATTTTTAATTCAAAAAAATTAGTGTTTTTCTCCCATCAAAATAAACACGATCTCTCCTTTCGGGGGATGTTTTTCGTAATACGCTTTGAGCTCCGTTAGGGGGCCGCGTTTGTTTTCTTCAAAATGCTTGGTAAGCTCACGGCTTACGGCAGCGATGCGTTCCGGACCAGCGAATTCGATAAACTCATCAATGAGTTTTACCAAACGGTGCGGACTCTCATACATCACTACGCTGCAATCAGACTGGCTGATGGCTTTAATGCGTGTTTGCCTTCCTTTTTTATGCGGCAAAAAGCCTTCAAATGTAAATCGGTCGGTGGGGAATCCTGTAGCAACTAATGCGGGGATCAGTGCTGTAGCGCCAGGGAGGCAAACTACTTTAACACCCGCCACATGGCAGGCGCGGATTAATAAAAAAGCAGCATCGGAAATGCCCGGGGTGCCCGCATCACTAATCATCGCCATTTTTTCTCCTGCCGACAAACGCTCCACCAACTGCTGCGTAACCTTATGTTCGTTGTGTTGGTGATAGGCCTGTAGCGGGCGCGTGATTTCGTAATGCTTCAATAAATAGGAGCTAGTGCGCGTGTCTTCACACAGAATGGTGTCGACCTCCTTCAGCACCTTTAAGGCGCGCAAGGTGATATCCTCCAAGTTGCCGATAGGCGTTGGAACGATATAAAGCGTTGCCGGCTCCATCTTTAATTAGATACCAGAGCCAGAAAGCGTGAATTCGAAATATTCCATCACAGGGTTTGCCAATAATTGCTTGCAAGCCGCTTGTGTCTTTGCGTTCGCCTCTTGTGCGTCACGTGCTTCGATCTCCAATTGAATATGTTTTCCAATGCGCACATTCTTGATTTGCGGGAAACTCATGTTCTTCAATCCATTTAATACAGCTTTCCCTTGAGGATCTAACAACTCTTTCAAAGGCATCACTTTAATGTCGGCGATAAATTTCATATTAGTTCGTATTGTTATTTTCTAAAACAGGTTTGTTCTGTAAAGCGGATAAACCGATGTACAAAACTAAGATAATAGGACCTGCGGCGTATTGCAAAAAGATGGCAGCAGCTACCGCAAGGACGATTAGTAAAAGGCGTAATTCGTTACCAGCGATGGTCCATTTAGCTGGTTTCAAATTCATCATCGGCACTTTGGAAATCATTAGCCAAGCTAATACTAAGATAATGGAATGTAGGATCCAAGGTCGAAGAATCCAATCGTTGATGATTGGGTTGTTCATGAATAGGGTCATTGGTAGGCAAGCTACGGTTAGGCCCATCATAGGTGTGGGTAAACCGAAGAAACGTCCGTCTGCCGGCGCTTCTGTGATGTTGTAACGCGCCAAGCGCCATGCCGAAGCAAGAGGCAGGATAAATGCGATGGCAAACCATGCGTTGTTGGAGCCGATGGCATTGTCTTTCAACTGATACGCATAGGCTAATAATTGGTACATGATGATACCTGGCACTACGCCGAAAGTAACGACATCCGCTAGGGAGTCGAGCTGCCCACCCATGGGTGATTTAGCGTTAAGCAATTTCGCGGCGAAACCATCTAAGAAATCGAGGAGGGCTGCTATGAAAACAAGCATACAAGCCCAGTGAATTTTCTCTCCGAACAAAAGTACGATTGCATAGACCCCGCAGAAAAGATTACCCAAGGTAATTAGGTTGGGGATCTGCATTAAAATACGTTGTGTCCAGCTCGTTTTCATTGTGGCGAAATTACGTTCTTTTCTGTGTTTTTTGATGCATTTTTTGAAATTAATGCCTCGTAATTTGACATAGTTAATACGCTGAATTAAAAATACCCCTTACAGGGGTATTTTTTTTCTTTTAATGTGTTTTTTTTATGTTTATATTTGCTATTATTTAAATGTGATAGCACTATGAAACATTTCTACCTACTAATCTTCACCCTTCTTTTTACGCGAGCCGTGCAGGCACAGCAAAATTTAGTACCTAATCCCAGTTTTGAGGATACTAGCTTTTGTAGCATGGGTTGTATGAATAACTTTAATCAAGTTGCAAATTGGTTTATAGCGGTAGCAACTCCAGATTTTGCTAATGCGTCGTGTAGTAATTGTGCCCCTCCTAATTTTAATCATCAAAGTTTCATTTATTTTCAATACCCACACTCAGGTTCAAATTATGCGCATTTAGCTTTTGAGGTTGATAGGCGTGCATATGCTAATATCGCCTATCATTATCGTGAAATTATAGGTTGCAAGTTGAATTCAGATTTAGAAATTGGCAAACGTTATTTGGTGTCTTTTTATTATAACGCATATACTTTTCCCAATTACCTCACATGCTCAAATGATCAAGGGATATTATTTAGCACCAAAAAGCATGATTTTACAGCTGGAGACTCTACTTTTTATTATGGAAACAATCCCCATTTTGCCCATGTATCAGCCGATTCAATTAATAGAGATACGATGAATTGGACCCTTTTTCAAAAATATTTTATAGCAGATTCTGCCTATGAATATTTATACCTTGGAAATTTTTATGATAGTATTCATACATTGTTTGATTCTCGAACGATAATTTCAGGTAACTTTTTCGATGATATAAGTGTGATTTTGGACACTACATATCAAGCTGATGGAATGGAGCAACAAAATGAACGAACCAATATTTATCCAAATCCAGTTGCTAATGACTTATTTATTTCAGCAAACTATGGTATAAAAAAAATTGAGATTTGGTCTAGTCTTGGATTTTTGATTAAAGTCTTAGAAGGATATGGCAAACAAGCATGTTCTAATAAATTAGATGATATTCCTCCTGGACATTATATTCTTAAAATAAACTCCTTGGATAATCAATTTTACTTTAAACAAATTATTAAAATTTAATTCAATTTTATGAAAACTCTTTTTAGGTTCTGTCTTAGCTTAGTTATAGCTCTTTTTTTCTTTTTAAAATCTTTTCCTCAGGCTTCTATTTTAAGTAATAATGCTGGAACTAGCTTAACCCCATATTTAGGTTGGGATGGTACACTTGGTAATCCTGCATTGGATATTAAAACTACTTTAAACCAGCCGATCAACTTTTTTACATCAGGTAGCAAACATATGGTGCTCGATGCATTCGGTATTCTTGATTTGGTTAATGCTACACAATATTATAGTTTGGGAGGGAGCCGTATTTTGTCGTATGGTGGCGGCGGAAATTCCTCTAGTGTATTTGTTGGTAGGGGGGCAGGTGCGGCATGGGGCATGAATCGTTTAACCTTTGTCGGGAATAATGCTGGTGCTACGTGTAATGGAGCAGATGACACGTATTTGGGGTATAACGCAGGGAGAAATGATATTCTTGGAGACTTTAACACCTTCATTGGTTCTCAGTCTGGTTTGAATACCACCACTACTGCGCCAGGTGTTTTTGGTAATAGTAATAGCTTCTTGGGGGCTAAGAGTGGTCAAACAAATAAGAGTGGAAATTTTAATACCATCTTAGGGGCTAATGCAGATATTACTGTTGATAGTATTCATCGTACCGTGGTTTTAGGTGCCAATGCTAGTGTTGGTGCTAGTAATTCTAATGCAATAGGGTATGGTTGTATTGCACCAACAAGAAATACAATGATTTTAGGTAGCAATTTTATTAATGTTGGAATTGGATTATCTAATAATCTTCTTGGACCACAGAATAAGTTAGAAATTAATGACAATATCAATTTCGGGAGTGGCTTGCGTTTTCGTCAATTAACATCTTCCAGTACACCTCAATCATCCAATGGATTGGCTTTATCCGTTGATGCAAATGGTGATGTGATTTTAGTTCCCGACCAAGTAGGCGGATCTGCAGGTGCTTCCTTAGGAAATCCATGCAATAGCAGTCCTGTTCCATTAAATACAGATTGGGAGATTCCATTTGTAGATCCTTCGAATCCTAACATACAAAACAGTATGTATATGAGTGGCCAATCGGATATGAGTGCCAATAATCCTGCCGACCTTGGTATAGGCTATACTTGCGGTACTCCTTTACAAGCTAAATTGGATGTGTATAATTATACAAACAATACAGCTAGTCCAATTACCCCGTTCTATTCGAATGCCTATGCGGGTCGATTTGTGCATGCCGGAAATTATTATGATTTAGCAGGCACCACCGATATGGTCGGCGTTTTAGTTGAGAATAATGTATCTAATAACTATCTGCCAATGGGAGTCCCAAGTCCTAGCATTAACCAAAGTCGTAATATAGGTACGCACAGCATTGCATTAGGTAATAGAGTTTATAATATAGGTACATTGAGTGAAACAAGGCCGTATTTGGGTATGCTTAATCAGTACGGAACAGGAGTTCTAGGTATGGCAACAGGATCAGATATTCAAGGTGATGGTGTCTTAGGCATCGCGCATAGTAATACAATGAATGTCGGTGTGCATGGTGTTGCCGCTCAAAGTATTAAAACAGGTAATGTAATTGTAAACACTCTCACTTCAGTTGGGGGTTTATTTATGACCTATGATGATCAGAGCGGTGCTTTCAACACCATGAATAATGCACATTTTTTAAATTCAGGTTTAAATTTATATGGTGCGCACATAGGGGTTTATGGCGGTGTTGAGAACTCCTCTAATAATCAATCTGGTAGCCTTATGGGTTTATTCGCAGGTGTTTATGGTGAGGCAGCTTCACAAACAAACTCTTGGGCAGGATATTTCAATGGTAATATTGGTACAACGGCTGGATTTTTTCAAGTATCGGATTCCATCGTTAAAACAAGTGTTGTCAATTTGAGTAGCGATTCTTCACTTCACATATTAGCACAATTACATCCGAAAACTTATACCTTAGATTCAGCAAACTACCCATCTCTTGGACTTAACAGTCAACCACAAATAGGCTTATTTGCCCAAGAAGTTGAAAGAGTGATCCCAAGTGCAGTTCGTTTAATTCATCATCCCGCAACAATAGACAGTGTTGGGAATATCATCACAGCAGCCTATGATGTAAAAGGCCTTAATTACCTAGAATTAATTCCTGTATTGATTTCAGCCATTAAAAGCCTAGATTCAACTAATAAGTCCTTACAAGATCAAATAAATACCATTACAGCCGCCCAAACCGGTGCGCGTTCAGCAGCTGCATCTCCGTCAAATGCTGTTGCAAAGGGTACTGAAGTTCATTTGAGCG
>JAPJNH010000064.1 GCA_026461075.1 Chitinophagales bacterium | reverse complement strand
TTCTTAATTTTTAATTCTTAATTTTTAATTCTTAATTTCTCTTTTTCCCCTATTTTCGCATCATGCATTCAGCAAAAACAGATTTAGTAGAAATTTCCGTAAAGACACAATATGAAGGCGAACGTAATCGCATTCAAAACGGTCCTTATGTTTTCTCCTATGTAATCAGTATCACCAACCATGCAGCTGAAGCCATGCAACTATTACGCCGCCACTGGTTTATCGTAGATGGTGACGGACAGAAAAGAGAAGTAGAAGGAATGGGCGTTGTGGGTCAGCAACCCATCATCCTCCCAGGTGAAACCTATACCTATAGCTCCTTCTGCCCCATGTCGCAAGAAGTTGGTAAAATGAGTGGTTATTATACCATGATTCGTACCATCGACGAACATTTGTTTGAAGCGGATATTCCTGCCTTCACCCTTACAGTGCCTTATAGAGCCAATTAATTAGTGCTTCGGCACGCCAAGCTCTTCATAGTGCTTGAGATATTTTTCATACAATTCTGTCTGCCCATTGCGCAACTGAACCGCTTGCCCTTTCAAACAAGCATAGCTTATAATAGAGCTCTTCATATCCAAAACATCGCCTTCACTGACAATCAAATTGGCATCCTTCCCTACCGTAATACTTCCAGTCGTTTGATCGATGCCCATCACCTTTGCCGCGTTCAGAGTGATACACTGCAAAGCTTGCTCCGCTGTCAACCCATAGGCCGCCGCAGTGCCCGCCGCAAAAGCTAGATTACGCTGGTTGCCACTCCAGTTTTTATGTTGAATCGCCACTAAAACACCCGCCTTATACAACTGCCCAGGCGTCTTATACGGTTGCTGAATGTCCTCATCCGTACGAGCCGGAAGATTATGTGTCGAAGAAATAATAACCGGAATCTTTTTTTCTGCTAAGACACTCGCTAACAAATACGCCTCCTCCGCGTCCACCAATACCGCGTCCAGATTGTATTTCGCGATAAACTCCGTTGCCGCTAAAATCTCTTTGGCACTATGCAAATGGATATACACTTTCTGTTCGCGCTTTAATGCTTTCTGCATCGCCGCGAGTTTCAGATTAACAGGATTTGGATTTTTACCATAGGCTTTTGCATCTTCAAACAAAACAGTCAAAGTCCGCAAAGCCTCTGCCCATCCTTTGTTCGGGTCTTCGTTACTACCTTCCGGCAAACGAGCTAATTCCATACTCGGCCAATGAATATGCAAACCATCATCCATACGATACGCCGCATCCTCCCAATTCCAAGCATCCAATTTAAAAATCGACGACTGCCCACAAACCAAGCCTCCGTCAGGCACCGTCTGTACCATCAACACCCCATTCGTTCTTAAGGTAGGTCCGATCTTAGAATCCGTATTATAAGCAATCAAGGAACGTACATTCGGGTTCAAATCACCCACCTCTTGCTCATCACGCGTTGGACGTGCCAACTCAATCTCTTGCAAACCGATATTGGTATTACAAGCAATCAAAGCTGGATAAACATGCTTCCCTTTAAAGTCGAGAACTTTCGATCTTGCATCCACCTTCAAAGTATCACAAGTCCCTACCGCAATGATTTTGCCGTTCGAAATTGTAACAAAGCCATTATTAATCACCGTCTGTCCATCGCCAATATGAATGGTCGCGCCGCGCCATACTTCCGTAGTAGACTGGGCAAAGCTCATACCCGTGAAAAACAATATAAAAACGCTGCAGGCGATTGATTTAAGAGAATAGTTCATAGCGCAAAGGGGCGACTGTTAAGCCCTGATTATAAATATAAGATAAGGTTTTCGGAAGTGCATAACGAAGACGGTCTTCTGCCTTCAAACTGTCGTGAAAAAGAACGATATCCCCGGCCACAAGTCCTTTCCCAATTACATTCTGCAGACATTGCTCCGCAGAAATATTTTTATCAAAATCAGCAGAGAGCTTATTGTAGATGACAATTTTACTTTCCTGCCCAATACGCTTTCGTTGCGAAGGCGTTATTTTTCCATAAGGAGGTCGAAATAATTTCGTCTTCGTCAGACGCTCCGTTGCTTCAAAATCCTTCAGATATTCATCCGTAGGCGTTTTCCAGCCATTGACATGATGAAACGTATGGTTCGCCACCACATGACCGGCAGCCTTTATTTCTTCAAAAATAGTAGGATGCTTTTCAATCTGCTCCCCCACACAAAAAAAAGTGGCATTTGCATTATATTCCGCCAAACAGTCCAACACAAAACGCGTGACCGTAGGATGCGGACCGTCATCAAAGGTCAAGAAGACCTCCTTCGAAGCGCCTTCCACTCGCCAAATGAGAGAAGGATACGCCCACTGCACCCATCGAGGGATGTGTTTTAGGTACGACGAAACCAATGCCATTTTTTTTTCTTTGCTTTTTTAGCGCGCTTGTCCATCACTGCCTGGTCTTGCTCATAAGGATTCATATAAGCCTTCTTAGCAGGACAAGCATTGTCTTCTGCTACCTTTTTATTGAACTTATGAACCATTTTCATCTTCTGCCGATCGTACTTCCCCAGACCCTTATAAGGATTATGTCGATGACAGGCGGAAAACAGACATAAAAGACAGACCGATATAAGCAAGAATAACCGACGCATACGCGAAAATAAGAAATTTTGTCGCGCAGAAAACGTAAATTGCGACCGCTTTTGGCAATTTTGTCGCATTTTTTGTGTTGGCACACTCTTCGCTAAGATGTAACGCCGCCATCAAAGGTGGCTAATCAATTTTTAAACATTAAAAAACATAAATCAAAACAATGGGAAAAGTTAAAGTAACTCCGCTTGCTGACCGAGTGCTTGTACAACCAGCACCGGCCGAAGAAAAAACTGCTTCTGGAATTATCATTCCTGATACAGCGAAAGAAAAGCCAATGAAAGGCACTGTCGTTGCTGTAGGTACAGGAAAGAAAGATGAGCCAATGACTGTGAAAGTGGGTGATACCGTTTTGTATGGTAAATACGCTGGAACTGAATTGTCTATCGAAGGCGCTGACTATTTGATCATGCGCGAGTCTGACATTTTTGCAATTGTTTAATCTCTAAACTAAAAGTATCATTATGGCTAAAATTATCAACTTTAATGTGGATTCTAGAGAAGGTATGAAACGTGGCGTTGACCAATTGGCAAATGCCGTTAAAGTAACCCTTGGTCCTAAAGGACGTAACGTAGTTATCGAACGTAAGTTCGGTGCTCCTTCAGTAACGAAAGATGGTGTATCTGTCGCTAAAGAAATCGAATTAAGCGATCCATTAGAAAACATGGGTGCACAGATGGTGAAAGAAGTTGCTTCTAAAACCAACGACTCAGCAGGTGACGGTACAACTACCGCTACTGTTTTGGCGCAAGCACTTATCACACAAGGTTTGAAAAACGTAGCTGCAGGTGCAAATCCAATGGATTTGAAACGCGGTATGGATATGGCAGTGAAGGCTGTTGTAGAAGAATTGAAGAAGATGTCGAAGAAAGTAGGTGAAGATAATAGCATGATCGAATCAGTAGCTACTATCTCTGCTAACAACGACCATACGATTGGTAAATTGATCGCTGAAGCAATGGCGAAAGTGAAGAAAGAAGGGGTAATCACCGTTGAAGAAGCGAAAGGAACCGAAACAACTGTTGAAGTGGTGGAAGGTATGCAATTCGACCGTGGTTATTTGTCAGCTTACTTCGTTACGAATAGCGAGAAAATGGAGGCTGAATTAGAAAATCCATTAGTATTAATCTACGACAAGAAGATTTCGAACATGAAGGACTTATTACCTGTATTGGAGAAATCTGTACAAACAGGTCGTCCTTTATTAATCATCGCAGAAGACGTAGATGGTGAAGCTTTAGCAACCTTGGTGGTGAACAAAATGCGTGGTACCTTGAAAATCTGTGCGGTAAAAGCACCTGGTTTCGGAGATCGTCGTAAAGAGATGTTGGAAGATATCGCAGTATTAACAGGCGGTACCGTGATCAGCGAAGAGCGTGGTTTCAAATTAGAAAACGCGGACTTGACTTTCTTAGGTAAGGCAGAAAAGATCATCGTTGACAAAGACAATACAACTGTTGTAAACGGTTCTGGCAAAAAAGCAGATATCGCTGCTCGTGTTGCACAAATCAAAGCACAAATCGAAAATACTACCTCTGACTACGATCGCGAGAAGTTACAAGAGCGTTTAGCGAAATTATCTGGTGGTGTGGCTGTTCTTTACGTAGGAGCTGCTACAGAAGTTGAAATGAGAGAGAAGAAGGACCGTGTCGACGACGCATTACACGCAACGCGTGCTGCCGTAGAGGAAGGCATTGTGCCAGGAGGCGGTGTCGCTTACATTCGTGCACAAGCTGTTTTGGATAATTTGAAAGGAACTAACGAAGACGAGCAAACAGGTATCGAAATCGTTCGTCGCTCTATCGAAGAGCCATTACGTACTATCGTTGCTAACGCTGGTTTAGAAGGTTCTGTCATCGTGATGAAAGTTCGTGAAGGCAAAAAAGATTTCGGTTTCAACGCACGTACAGAGACTTTCGAAAACTTGTTAAGCACAGGTGTTATAGACCCTACGAAAGTAAGTCGTGTTGCCCTTGAGAACGCATCTTCGGTAGCAGGTATGTTGTTAACAACAGAATGCACGATCGTTGAAAAACCTGAACCTAAGCCTGCTGCTCCGGCAATGCCTGGCGGTGGAATGGGTATGGATTACTAAGCACAACAGTCCTCGACTGTTTGTTATACCACACAAACCCGATTGTTATTCACAACAGTCGGGTTTGTTTTTTTAAGCAAGACCCGTCTCGTTTCGTATTTTTGTAGAGAACGATGAAAACGAAATTATTTTACGCTTGCTTAATCTGCTGTACTTTTTTCTTTCAAGTACAAGCACAGCCTACCTCTACTTCTGGCATCACCTTAGTGCAACCAGACGAAGTAAACAAAGTAGTGAAACGTCACGTTGTCTCCAACAATGTAAGCGCAAGCCGTCAGCCAGGATGGCGTATACAACTCAAATCCTCTACCGATAGAGAAGAGGTGCTGCGCATTAAAGTTGCCTTCCTTAACTTATTTCCAGATGTTCCTACCTATCTCACGTATCAGCAACCGAACTTCAAACTTCGTGTAGGCGACTTCACCAACAAAGCAGAAGCTTATAAACTAGAAAAGCAAATCAACGAAACCATCAAAGGCACTTTCATTATTCCGGATATTGTAAACGTGGAGCCGGATAACAATGTCAACGACCGACCAGAATGGATGCGCAACGAAATTAGAATGTTACGTTTAGAAGATAAACGTAGAGAAGATTCTCTCGAACGTCTAAAATCCGACACCATAGGTAAAAGTGCTCCGAAAAAAGCGAGTACAAAAAAGAAGAAATCAAGCCCCAGCATAGCACGCGATAGCGTCCAAACGAAGCCTGTCGCTAAGCCAGTAAAAACGCCTACAAACAGCCCTTCTGCCAGCAAAGAAAGTACTGCCGCTACCACGAATAATAAATCGACTAGCAGCGCTTCGAATAAGAAAAAATCGTCTTATAAATCAACTACGCATCGTGATCCAACGCATTAAATCGCTTACGGCAGCGGTAATACCGCAGGTAAAACAGATCCGTGAACATATTCACAAAAACCCAGAACTGTCTTTTCAAGAAGTGAATACCGTTCGCTTTGTAGAAGACACTTTACGAAGCTGGGGAATCAGCAATATCAAACCTATTGCTAATACCGGCTTGATCGTTTTAATCGAAGGAAAAAATCCAACGAAGAAAGTAATCGGTCTCCGTTGCGAACTCGACGCTTTACCAATTGTAGAAAAAAGTCAGGAAGCCTACTGCTCCGTTAACGAAGGCGTGATGCACGCGTGCGGTCATGATGTTCACACCGCCTGTTTACTCGGCGCCGCAAAAATATTGCATGACACCAAAGAAGAATGGGAAGGAACAATTAAGTTATTCATTCAACCAGGAGAAGAGAAAGAACCAGGAGGCGCTTCCGTTTTAATCAAAGAAGGAGCACTTGAAAATCCCCGTCCGGAATGCGTGATCGCGCAACATGTCTACCCTAACCTCCCTGCAGGCACAGTGGGCTTTAGAGAAGGCTTATACATGGCCAGCGCAGATGAGATTCACATGACAGTAAAAGGGAAAGGAGGACATGGTGCTTTGCCGCAGACAGTCATTGATCCAGTATTGATAGGTTCTCATATTATCGTTGCCCTGCAACAGATTGTGAGCAGAAACGCGTATCCAATTATCCCTTCCGTTTTGTCGTTTGGTAAATTCATTGCCAACGGCGCTACGAACGTGATTCCTGACGAAGTGCATATCGCTGGTACCTTCCGCACGATGGATGAAACGTGGAGAAAGAAGGCCCATGAAAATATAATCAACATTGCAAAAGGTATTGCTGAAGGCATGGGCGCTAGTTTGGATATTCAGATTTCTAAAGGTTATCCTTGTTTGGTGAACGATCCGAAGGTGACTAGCAATTGCAGAAATATCGCGAAAGAATATTTGGGAAATGAACAGGTGAAAGAATTAGACTTGCGCATGACGGCGGAAGACTTCGCTTTCTTTGGTCATGAGATTCCTATTTGCTATTATCGCTTAGGGACTTCGAGTGCAGACGGTCGCTTTACAGCACCTGTGCATACCCCTTCCTTCGATATCAGCACGGATGCTTATGAGACTGGCGTGGGCTTAATGACCTATATCGCCTGGTCGCATTTGAAAGATTAAGTGCTTTCATAAATTTTTGTAAATTTGGTACGGATTCACCTGACAAACACCCAACCCTAAACCAAATGAATCTTAACAACCTAGATCTTTCCCTTACCGCCTTCATACTTTTTATCGTAGGCGTATTCTTGTCTATTCTTGTCAATAGCTTGTTTTTGCACTTCTCTAAGAATTTAGGGATGCGTAATGGTGCTGAAAGAGAAATTGTGCGCTGGGCAAGTACTACCAAACCTGCTTTTGGAGGGATTTCATTTTTTATTTTATTTCTATTTTCCTTTGCCCTATGTGCGATCTATCCTCAAATAGATTCAGAAGTACAGGCTATTGGAGTGAACAAGCGTCAACTAGCTATTTTACTTTGTTCTACAGTGGGCTTCCTTATTGGCTTGGCAGATGATGCGTATAATACGAAGCCATTATTAAAGTTTTCTGGGCAGCTCTTTTGCGGAATCATACTCTTGAGTGCAGGTATTATCATTGATGTCACCCCGTTTCGTATTGTGAATTATTTGTTCACAATTCTTTGGGTGGTTGGCGTAATGAATTCTATTAATATGCTCGACAATATGGATGGTATCGTGAGTTCGATCTCTGGTGTGATTATCCTTGCTATTCTTCTTTTTGCCAACTTACAAGGCAAATTAGATCCTTTCTTTTTCATCACCAGCCTTGGGGTTGTCGCAGCCTTGATTGGCTTTCTCTTTTACAATTGGCACCCCTCTAAAATGTATATGGGGGATACAGGCAGTCAGTTTTTAGGCGCTTTCCTATCCGCAGCAAGTATTCACTTTATCTGGAATTTCAGAGATTTAAATGGACCTGAATTTCAGATCCGTCAATTCACAACTCCCCTATTAGTTTTTGCTATTCCTTTAATTGATACTACGACAGTATCCATTCGCCGAATCATGCGCGGATCTTCGCCGTTCGTTGGAGGGAAAGACCATATCACACATCACTTGGCATTCCTAGGATTTAAAGATTCTACCGTAGCCTTTATCTATTTGCTGTTGTCCATAATTAGTGCAGCCATCATCATTAGTATCCATGCGATGCAATTAGAAACGAAATATGCGAATGCACTCAGCATCGGCTATTTCTTTGTACTATTTATGCTCATTCAACTGATGTATCAGAAGAATGCAGCTCGTCATGCACAAAACAAAACTGCTTAGATTTTTCCTGCGATAGGATTCATTAAAATCTCTTCTGGAAAGGCTTGTGGACTCATCTCCAAGCCAGCGATCACTACTTTTGCAATGTCTTCAGGCATGATGAAGCGCTCCTTCGGAAGATCGATGTCGCCCCACGAATCTGTGAGTACTGGCCCAGGCATTATAGCACTTACACGATACCCTTGTTCTGCTAATTCTAAACGTAAATTGCGCGAGAAGCCAAGCATTCCAAACTTCGCAATCCCGTAGCTGCCTCCTCTAGGGTAAGCATTCAAACTTGCGACAGAACAAATATTAATAATCATTTTGAGCGTGCCTTTTTGCAACAAAGGAAACATCGCTCGCGTTAGATAATAGGCCGAATACAAATTGCTCCCTAACATTTCTTCAAACAAGCCATCCGCCTCATCCATCAAATTCCCCGGCTGAAAACTACCCGCATTGTTCACCAAAACATCTAGCTGAGGCCATTGCTGACTCAAGTCGGTAAACACCTTAGCGCAAGCCGCTTTATCAGACAAATTCAAGGCATAGTA
>JAPJNH010000063.1 GCA_026461075.1 Chitinophagales bacterium | reverse complement strand
CTGTTTCAAATATTCCTTGGCATAGGGAATAGCTCTATAACGCTGATAGAGTAGTAGTCCGGTTTGATAGACCACCGCCACTCCGAACAATACCCAAACTGGTGTAAAGCCATGCGCAGCCCAGTGGCGTGCAGCGAGTATCCCGCCTCCGAAAATTACTAAGGGACGCAGCAATGGCAACTTCTTCCACCAAGTATGCGCAGCATTCATTACGTATTAACGGAACTTTACCATAAAAACGTATCTGTCAAAAGCTCTTTTCTTTCATTATCCGATGAATCGGCTGTATATTTGCCACATGTCGAATGTAAGTATTCCTAAGGGCACCCGCGACTTCGGTCCGGAAGTGATGCGCAAACGTAATTATCTCTTTGCTGTAATCCGCAATGCCTTTATTCAGTATGGTTTTGAGCCGTTGGAGACACCAGCGATGGAGAATATTGAAACGCTCACAGGCAAATACGGTGACGAAGGCGATAAGCTCATGTTTCGTATTTTGAATAATGGAGAGATTTTGGAAAAGGCAAAGTCGTCTGAAAACAATAACGCGCTCATCAAAAACGTTTCCGAAAAAGCTTTACGTTACGACCTTACCATTCCTTTCGCTCGCTATGTGGCGATGAACAGAGGAACCTTAGCATTCCCATTCCGTCGCTATCAAATGCAGGCGGTATGGCGTGCCGACCGTCCACAAAAAGGACGTTTTAGAGAATTCTATCAATGTGATGCGGATATTGTAGGTAGTAATGCCTTGCTGAATGAAGCAGAGTTGATTGCCTTGTATCTCGATGTGTTCAGAACTTTAAACTTAAACGTCGAAATACGTTTGAACAATCGCAAAATCTTAGCGGGCTTAGCCAATTGCATTGGTGCCGCTGATCGGTTGACAGATATGACTATCCTGATCGATAAGCTGGATAAAATTGAATTGAGTGGGGTGATGCAAGAATTGGAGAAAGCAGCTTTTACCGCAGAACAATGTGAAAAGATTCAAGCGTATCTTTCTATCAGCGGTGATTGGAAGACGCAGCTCACTCGTCTTCGTGAAATAGGCTTGGCATCGGATGAGATGGTTGCTAAAGGGATTGCAGAATTTGAAGAAGTAATGACACTTTACCGATTGATGGTTGGAAACAACGACGGAATCGTATTGGATCTTACCTTAGCGCGCGGATTGAATTATTATACCGGTACAATCATAGAAGTGAAGGCTAAGGACGTGGCGATGGGCAGTATCGGAGGCGGTGGTCGCTATGATGACTTGACAGGAATTTTTGGCTTTCCGAATATGAGCGGCGTAGGAATTTCTTTCGGACTAGATCGTATCTATGCGGTGATGGACGAATTGAATTTATTCCCGCAAGAAGTGGTGAGTGCCACTAAAGTGTTATTGATACAATTTGGCGGAATAGCTGAATCTGTTTGTCTGAACGCCATTCGTCAATTACGTTTGAATGGTATTCCTGCAGAAATTTATCCGAGTGCAGAAAAAATTAAGAAGCAGATGGAATATGCGAACAAAAAGCAGATTCCTTTTGTAGTTTTGATTGGTGATGAAGAGGTGGCTCAGTCGAAGCTTATTTTGAAAAACATGCAAAGCGGCGATCAACAATTGCTGACTTTAGAAGAAATGATACAAGCGCTTAAAAACTAAACTATGTTCAAGAATAAAAAAGTAAGATGGATTCTAATCATTGTCGCTGTGATATTGGTTTTGGGAATAGTTGCCAAAGCGTGCGGCTTTGTGGGTGGTAAAAAAGAAATGCAGGTGGCAATAGAAAAGCCTTCCAAGCGCGATATCACGCAGACGGTGAATGCGAGTGGAACCATCTATCCAGAGGTGGAGGTGAAAGTCTCTTCCGACGTGAGCGGCGAGATTACTGAATTGTATGTACAAGAAGGGGATAGTGTGATTGCTGGTCAGTTATTGGCGAAAATTAAGCCTGAAATTTATCAGAGCTATGTAGAGCGTTCAGATGCGGCTTATCAATCGGCGTTGGCCGCTATTGAAAGTGCTAAAGCGGGCTTGGATCAGGCGAATGCAGCTTTCGACAAAGCGAAAGCGGATTATGATCGTCAGCAAAAATTATATAACGAGCATATTATTTCTGTGCAAGATTGGAATACGGCACAGGCGAATTATAAAAATGCGAAAGCGCAGGTATCTCAAGCACACGAAAATGTGCAGAGTGCTAGGTTCAATGCAAATAGCGCGAAGGCAAATGTGAAGGAGTCGCAAGGGAATCTTTCTAAGACTATCATTACTGCACCTAAAAGTGGTATTATTTCGAAGTTGAATGTAGAAAAGGGAGAACGTGTGGTAGGGACTTCGCAGATGGCAGGAACGGAAATGCTTCGCGTAGCAGATTTTAGAACCTTTGAAGTGCGTGTGAATGTAAATGAAAACGACGTGATAAAGATTCACGAAGGGGATAGCACCAATATTTCATTGGACGCTTATCCGGATCGTAAGTTCAAAGGGATTGTGACTAAAATTGCCAACTCCTCTTCTAACGCGAGCACGGATCAAGCAACGACTTTCGTGGTGCGTATTAAAATTTTACCGGCTTCTTATGCTGATTTGTTAGCAGAACATCCAAAGGCTCGTCCTTTCCGTCCTGGTATGAATGCCGCTGTAGAAATTCTCGTAAAAACCGTGAAGAATGTTCTGAGTGTGCCAATTCAATGTCTGACATTACGTGAAGACTCGATGCGTGCCAATTACCAGAAGAAGGCCGATGCACAGTTAACGGTTGTCTTTGTGGTGAAGAATGGCAAGATCGAACAGAAGGTCGTGAAAGCGGGTATCCAAAATGAGCTTTATTATGAAATTCAAAGCGGATTAGCTCCCGAAGACGAAGTGGTCGTAGCACCTTATACCGCCATCAGCCGTTTATTGAAAGCAGGAATGCCGGTAAAAGTAGTTTCTAAAGAACTACTTACGGACAAAGGCGAATAAGCGCCAAGAAATCCTTATTTTCGCGGACATTTTTAATTTATGATCGCGGTAAACTCAGTTTCTGTGCTCTTCGGAGCCACAGTTTTATTTGAAGACATTAGTTTTGTAGTAAATCCTAAAGAGCGTGTAGGCTTGGTAGGAAAGAATGGGGCAGGGAAATCTACCCTGATGAAAATCATGGCTGGTTGGGATAAAGCCACCTCAGGTTCTATCGATACAGCCAAAGCAACAACCGTTGCCTATCTTCCGCAGGACCTTTTGGTGGATCTCGATAAAACCGTTATCGATGAAACACGCACCGCGTTCAAAGAATTGATTGAATTACAAGATCGCCTAGAGAAAATCTCTGCCGAACTAGAAACCATGGATCCGGCCGACGATAAATTCATGCCGATGTTAGAAGAGCAATCGGATATCATCGAGCGTATGACCAATCTAGGGGGTGATGATATTGACTCCCAAATTGTAAAGATTTTGGAAGGTTTGGGCTTCGAACAAAAAGACCTCAACCGTCCAACTCGTGAGCTTTCTGGAGGTTGGCGTATGCGTATCGAGCTCGCTAAAATCCTTTTGCGTTGTCCAGATGTAATCTTGCTAGATGAGCCTACCAACCACTTGGATATCGAGAGTATTCAATGGTTAGAAGGTTTCTTGCGCAACTATCCTGGTTGCGTAGTCCTTGTTTCGCACGATAAGACCTTCCTGGATATGGTTACGAACCGTACCATCGAAATCGCGAATCGTACCATCTATGATTTCAAATGTGCCTATACGCAATATGTGGGAGAACGTAAGATCCAACGTGATTTACAGATGGCGACAAAGAAGAATCAAGAGAAAGAAATTGAGCAGACACAAGCATTGATTGATAAGTTCCGTGCAAAAGCAAATAAAGCATCCTTCGCTCAATCCTTGATCAAGCGTTTGGATAAAATGGAAGTGATTGACGTGGATGAAGATCAAATCGCAGCGATGAAGTTTCGCTTCCCAGATGCGCCGCGTAGTGGACTGAATGTGGTGGAGGCTTTAGGTATGACGAAGCGTTTCGGTGATCGCGTGATCTTAGATAATATTAAACTTTTGGTAGAACGCGGACAGAAAGTAGCTTTCGTAGGGAAGAATGGTATGGGTAAAACCACCATGGGTAAGATGATTGTAGGGGAGGAGAATTTTGAAGGCGTATTAAATGTCGGAGCGAATGTATCTATCGGATACTATGCGCAGCACCAGGCAGAGAAATTAAATCTCGATTATACAGTTCTTGAAACGATTGAACGTGCGATGCGTCCTGGAACGGGTCAAAACGCGCGTACCTTACTAGGCGCCTTCTTGTTCAGCGGCGACAATGTTTATAAAAAGGTAAAAGTGCTTTCCGGAGGTGAAAAGAGCCGTCTTTCGCTTGCGAAGTTGTTGTTAGAAGAACATAATCTATTGATTCTGGATGAGCCTACCAACCACTTGGATATGATTAGTATCGATGTCTTGAAAGAAGCGGTAACGCACTTCAACGGCACCTTAATCGTTATCTCCCACGATCGTGATTTCTTGACAGGACTTACCGAGAAGGTGTTCGAGTTTAAAGATGGTGGCGTAAAAGAATATTTGGGCGATATCAACTATTTCTTGGAGCAAAGACGTTTGAATTCGATTCGTGAATTTGAAATGTCGAATACAAAAGGAAGCAAGAAAGAGAAGAACGAAGATTCTCGTACGAGTGATAAGCGCGATTCAGATAAAGATGCGCAAAAGCGTAAAAAGCTAATCGATCAGTTGGAGCAGAAGATTCATGATAAAGAGAAGGAGAAGAGTGCTTTGGAGGTGAAAATGGCTACCGTTACTGACTTTAAAGGCGCGGAATGGCAACAATTGCAATCCGACTACAATAAAATAAAAACGGATTTGTCGCGTATGATGGAGGAATGGGAACAATTCCTAGCTGAAGAATGAGTCGTAAAAAAATCGTCATATTAACCGGAGCCGGTATCTCGGCTGAAAGCGGTATCAAAACCTTCCGTGACTCGGATGGTTTGTGGGAGAATTATAATGTGATGGATGTTGCCACCATCGATGCGTATGAGCGTAATCCTGAATTGGTGGTGCAATTTTATAACGAGCGTCGCCGGCAGGCAAATGCGGCCAAGCCCAATGCGGCGCATTTCGCATTAAAGGACTTAGAGCAATCGCACGACGTACACATCATTACACAAAATGTGGATGATTTACATGAAAGGGCAGGGTCGAGTAATATTTTGCATCTCCATGGGCGATTGAATAGTATCCGCACTTTACATCCTATTAAGCCACATTATGCTGAAATTGCTGAAGATCTAGTCCATGGAAGCAAAGGTCCTGATGGATACGATTTTCGTCCCGATATCGTATGGTTTGGCGAAGATGTCCCTAATATGTTCCGTGCCGAGCAGCTGGTTTCCTCGGCAGATATCCTCGCTGTAATCGGCACATCCCTGCAAGTATATCCTGCAGCAGGCTTATTGTATGCGAAGCCTTATGATGCTGAATTGGTGGTCATCGACAAACGCATTCCGAGTGTTGGAAGCTTTCCGAACATGAAAATAATAGAAGCGCCGGCTACCGAAGGGGTGGATGCCTGGGTAAAGGAATTATTAAGTCAATAATATTCCCTCTTTTATTCTAATAGCTGTTTTGTTCTACTTGATAGTTTTTTTGCTAAAATCATTGATACGAACAGAATGGTGAATATAATCATGAATACCTCGTTGTCACCAAATGATACGCCTAGAAGCACAATCCCTATGGCCTGGTTTATGTAGTTGTTGTGAATCGTTATTTCAAAGGGTAGAATTGGGCAAATGTATACCATAAACAGGTAGCTCGCGTATATTGCAGAAAGAATACCCAAAGGGATTGCCAAAAGGACGTACAACGTGTTGATGAAATTGGAATACAACCTATCTAATTTGAGTTGGTTCATTTAAGTAAGTAGATTTTCAGTTTTGTAAGCGCTGTATTTCAAAATTAGCATGTTCTTTTCCTTATTAATGAGAATTAAGGAATTATTGGGCTAATAATAAATATTGCAAAAAAGTAACTAGCAAGTTGTTTTTATACTACCTTGTGCCTTATCATTTAATTTTTTTAATTTTTAATCATGAATTTATTCATTGGAAACCTCGACTACAGAGCCGGGGAAGATCAATTGAGAGCACTTTTCGAACAAGTTGGAAATGTGACTTCAGTTAAAATTGTTACCGATCGTGAAACAGGTCGCGCAAGAGGCTTCGCCTTCGTAGAAATGGCAGATGATGCTGCTGGTCAAAAAGCCGTAGATGGCTTGAATGGCGCTATGATCAACGATCGCCCTATCTCAGTTAAAGAAGCTCGTCCTCGTGAAGAACGTCCGCGCAACAACTTCAACCGTGGTTTCGGTGGAGGTGGTCGTCGTGACTACTAATATTAGGTTACTTCTTTGAAAAAGGCTCAGTTTACTGAGCCTTTTTTATTTTTAAAAATGCTGCTATCGCCTTTGGATAGCCGTACTCTTCCAAGCGTTCCTTCGCGACGCCATATTCTTCGACAAAAAGAGCCGGTACCTTTACTTTATAAAAACGCATCTTCAGTTTTTGATGCGATAATAACTGCTTTTCCTCTGCGACTAGTTCTAGACTATACTTCGCATCTTTCCAGCCCTGCTTTGCACAGAATTCCGACCACTCATGTTTGCTTATCCCTTCATCCGCATTGCCTTCCCAAAGGGGTAAGGTAAAGAGTCCTTCCCAAATATCTTTTCCTGTCCTTTGCTGAATTAAAATTGAATCCTTGCTCTCCATCAAAAAGAAATGGAAATAGCGGTTTTTCAGTTTAATCTTCTTCTCCTTAAAAGGCAAATCCTGTATGCGGTTCGTTAAAAAGGCTTGACATTCCTTTTGGAAGGGACAATCTGCACATTTAGGCTGTTGCGGCGTGCAATGTGTTGCACCAAAGTTCATAATCGCCTGGTTGAAATCACCCGGTCGTTTTTGGTCTAATAATTCGTCGGCTAAGCGCTGAAACTCCTTCTTGCCTTGGGTGCTGTCGATCGCGGCTTCAATACCGAAAATACGACTTAAAACACGATATACATTCCCATCTACCACCGCGTGTGGTAAGCCAAAAGCAAAAGAGGATATCGCAGCAGCTGAATAAGGACCAATGCCGGTCAAACTTAAAATATCTTCATAGGTGTTCGGGAACTCGCCTCCGAACTGATCTCGAATGGTTTGCGCCGACTTATGTAAGTTTCTTGCCCGTGAATAATAGCCTAGTCCTTGCCAGAGCTGCATCACCTTCTCAGAGGGCGCATTGGCTAGATCATTGACTGTCGGAAAGTTTTCAATAAAGCGAAGATAATAGGGAAGCCCTTGCTCAAAACGGGTTTGTTGTAAGATGATCTCGCTCAACCATACGGCATAAGCCCCTTGTCCATGCCAGGGCATAGGACGAGAAGTTTGGGCAAACCAATAGAAAAGTTTTTTGCGAAAGCTAGCCGCTTGCATCATTATGCTTCGTCAAATAAATGGCGCTCCGAGTGATAAGAAGAGCGAACGAGTGGCCCACTCTCTACACATTTACAACCGATGGATTGTGCGAATAATTTATGCGCTGCAAATTCCGCTGGCGGTACGAAACGCTCTACAGGAAGGTGTTTCGGCGTTGGTTGTAAATATTGACCAATCGTGATAACATCGCAACCGTGCGCATGTAAATCACGAATCGTTTGTTCTACCTCTTCTTTTGTTTCACCTAGTCCGAGCATAATCCCCGACTTGGTACGCATTCCTTTTTCTTTCAAATATTTTATAACCTCCAAACTGCGTTGGTACTTCGCTTGGATACGCACTTGCTTCGTCAGACGTTCTACGGTTTCAATATTATGTGAAACAACGTTCGGATGAGCTTCGATTACAAGATCTAAAGATTCTGTCTTTCCCATGAAGTCAGGAATCAAAGTTTCCATCGTCGTTGTAGGGTTTTGTTCACGAACCGCTTTGATAGTAGCTGCCCAAATAGAGGCGCCGCCATCTTTTAATTCGTCGCGGTTGACAGAAGTAAGCACCGCATGTTTTACTTTCATCAAGAATATCGCTTCTGCAACACGGCGTGGTTCGTCCCAATCCAATTCTGTTGGTCGGCCGGTGAATACATTACAAAAGCCACAGCTACGGGTACAGATATTTCCTAGAATCATAAAGGTGGCAGTTCCTGCACCCCAACATTCTCCCATATTCGGACAGTGTCCGCTCTGACAAATGGTGTGTAAATTATATTTATCTACAAGACTTCTTACGTGCTGGTAATTCGTTCCTACAGGCAGTTTCACGCGCAACCATTCCGGTTTCGGCGTGCGAGGTTTACTTTCTGTATTCTCAACTATTGTTTCGTTAACATCCGCCATCGTTCAAAAATTTAAGCAAAGGTAGGTGGCTAGAAGAAATTCCCCTAATTATTTTTTACTACCGAACTGGAACGACAAATAAATGCTGGTCCAGCTCTGGTGGTTAGGGCCACTCGCCATGAGCGGTGTAGCCCAAAAATAGGTATGATTTTCTACGCCAAATTCTACTAAATTAATTCCATCAGGAGCGCTTGAGAAATCGACTTGGAAGCCAATTCTAGCGCTGATTCCTGGCACGGGCTTGATGGCCCATCCTTTCCAAAATCCTGCGGCTCCGTAAATGAAATTCGGGTCGAGGAAGTGGTCGGCAACACTTTCTTTATAGGCAGTGGTAACGAGGTTTGCACTCGTGATCCCATTTGTGCTATTGGAATCGGGATAAAATAAAATCAACTGATAGGGTTTCAAAAGGGCTAGGGAAGGACCTGCTGCGTAATTAACCCATAAGGAGACGCCGTTTCTATTGGCTTTATAGCCGAGGAGGTGGGCATTACCCCAACGTACATCGAAGTTGTATAAAGAGTATTGTTTACCGAAGACGTAGGCCTTTGGTTTTGTCGTTATCCCGCCGGTGAAGAATGAACTCATTCTCGTTTCCTTCTCATGCTTGATTCGTCCAAATTCATATTCTACGAAACGGCGTTTGCGTTCAGCCACAATTTTAGCGTTTTGTTGAAAATACGACCAACCATTATTTTTGAAACGGAAACCCCAAGAGTGATCCTTGGTATAATAAAATCCTGCGTTCTCGCCATAAACGGGCTTACTTGGAGGGGCTGCTTTTTTTGCCTGTCCAAACGCGTTTATAAAGGGCAATAAGGCCAACATTAAAAACAATGTGCGACGCATAGCTCTAAGGTAAGGAAATTCTTAATAAATTAGCCGTGTAAAACTACGAATATGACAGCACGCGTTGAATACAAAGGCGATCTCCGTACGGAATGTATACACTTACTTTCCAAAAACGGAATTATCACGGATGCACCACCTGATAATCAGGGTAAAGGTGAATATTTTTCTCCAACAGATTTAACCGCAACTTCCTTAGGCGCTTGTATCCTGACTACCTTGGCGATTTTTGGTAAAAAAGAAAATCGTAAATGGGACTTCACCGGTACTACCGTAAAAGTAGCAAAGGTGATGTATAACAACCCTCGTCGTATCGGAGAAATTTATTTGGATATTCAGTTTCCAGAAAACACCTGGACTGCCGCTGATCAAACGGTGATTGAACGTGTGGGGCGTACTTGTCCGGTGCGCTACTCTTTACATCCGGATATTAAAATCATTGAAACTTATTTATTCGATCAGCCGGAGTTTAAGCCGATGACACCGAATGGTGAGTAATTAAAAATTATGAATTAAGAATTGAGAATTGAGAATTGAGAATTGAGAATTTTTAATTGGTACTAAATAAAAAACGGCTTTCAATTTTGAAGGCCGTTTTTTATTCTACCAATTCGCTACCGAACGATTAAAAATCTCGTCTGCAATGAGCTTACAGATTTGGTTGCATAGATCGTTCTCTACGGTTGCGAGTGATTGAGAAGCGTCGTAGGTACTTGTTTTCGTTATCGTTGTGCTCCAAGATTCTTTCGTATTCACGCGATTCACATAATCTACTTTAACACTGATTGACAGCTGATTCGACGCGGCTTGGTTTCCATTTCTACCGATAGCCATAATACTATAATCGCTAATAGTTCCACTGAATTCTAAATCTCCTCCTTTATCAACTATCTGTAAACGGGTCTCGCGATTAAATTTATCCTTTAAGGTTTCTGTCATTAACTGACTTAAAGCAGGATTGACTTTCATCGCCGTGTTCGGAAAATATTTTACCGTTACACTACGTATGTTCGGAGCGATCGATGCTCCGGTAAAAGAATAAAAGCCACACGCCATCATCAAGGGCATGAACGCAAGTAGCAGCAACACATAAATTCTAGTCTTCATTGATATTGTATTCTTTTACTTTTCTGTATAAGGTTCGCTCTGAAATGCCTAACTCTTGGGCTGCATTTCTTCTTCTGTTCTTATGCTTTTTCAGCGCTTTTTCAATCAACTCTTTTTCACGCTCTGCTAAATTTAACGACTCATCCTCTACCGGAGAAGTATGTACGACTAAAGTATTCGGAGTATTGGTATTGATCGGAGCAGGAAGATTAGAGTTGCTATTGCTAGGATGAATATTCATTGCCGTATTCGATGCTTCGAAATAATGCATATCATTCATACTAGAATTGCTTACCATCGGCTGTCCTTGTAGGATATTGGCAAAGGCTTGTTTGAGGTCGTTTACATCTTTTTTCATGTCAAACAAAACCTTATACATCAATTCACGTTCGTTCGCGAAGTTGTTATTAGTATTGGTTCTTGTATCTCCAAGTGCCGCAGGCAAAGTAGTATTACCTGCTTCAGGTAAAAATGATTTTAATTCCGGCGCACTCAACTCGCGCTTATCAGATAATACCGAAATCTGTTCAGCCATATTCTTTAGTTCACGAATATTACCAGGAAAGGGGTAGGCGAGTAGCAAATTTTTAGCGGCTTCATCCAAACTAATTGGATTGCTTCTATATTTCTCTGCGAAGCTTATACAAAACTTTCTAAATAATAATAAGATGTCCTCTTTACGTTCTCGTAGTGCGGGCACTTTAATGGGCACCGTACTCAAACGATAATATAAATCCTCTCTAAACTTGCCGAGGCTAATCATTTCTTTCAGGTTCACATTAGTTGCGGCTATCACACGCACTTCTGTTTTTTGAACTTTGGAAGAGCCGACTTTAATAAACTCGCCTGTTTCTAACACACGTAGCAATCGAGCTTGTGTCCCTAAAGGCATCTCTGCGATTTCATCCAAAAAGATCGTTCCGCCATTGACCGTTTCAAAATAACCTTTACGTGCATCCGTTGCTCCGGTAAAAGATCCCTTTTCATGTCCGAATAATTCCGAGTCGATCGTACCTTCTGGTATCGCGCCACAATTGACTGCGATAAACGGATTATGTTTGCGCGACGAAAGCTGATGAATCACTTGCGAAAAAACCTCCTTACCGACACCGCTCTCGCCCGTTATCAATACAGATAAATCGGTCGGAGCCACTTGCATCGCCACTTGCAAGGCATAGTTGAGTGCTGGCGTGTTTCCTAGTATCCCAAATCGTTGTTTTAATGTCTGCAATTCCACGTCCGTTGATTTTAAGCAAAATTAAGCTCTGTTGCTGACATTTTGTCAGTTTAACAATTTCTTTTATTTTGTTATATTCGTTCAAACAACCACAGCAAAATGAAAAAATTAAGCACTCTCTTTTTCTTGTGCCTTTTCACCTTTAGTGCATGGGCGCAGTGGACTTCGCAAGATAATGCATTGCCAGGTACTAAATCGATCATTGATATGCATGCCACCAGCGCGACGAACGTTTGGGCCGTCGCTAATCCGCAGCCTGCGGGTGCTGGCACCGCATCTTATGATTTTACGCATACCAATGATGGCGGTATAACTTGGACAGCAGGTCTTATTAATGGCGCTGGCGCAAGTGCCTATAGTAATTCTAGCATCTACGGCATCGATAGCAATACCGCTTGGGTTTGTATGTATAATCCGAATGGCGGCGGTGGCGGCGTTTATCAAACCACTAACGGTGGTAGCAATTGGACTCGTCGTTGCACGAATGGTTTCACGAATGCGAATAGCTTCCCGGATTTCATCTATTTCAAAGACGCAAATAATGGAATGGTTGTAGGTGATCCTGTAGGAACTGATTTCGAAATTTATACCACTGCAGACGCCGGAGCTACTTGGACATTAGTGCCGGGCTCTACTATGCCGAATGCAGGGGGCACAGAATATGGTTTGACAGCGAACTATTGTGCAATGGGAAATACGATTTGGTTTGGTACAACTACGGGTCGCGTTTATCGTACAACAGATTTCGGTGCTACATGGACTGCAGCAAATACCGGAGCGAATTATATTACTTCTGTAGCTTTCAAAAATAACTTGGAAGGCTTGGCTTTAGATTCAGTCAGTACACTCTACAAAACGGTAGATGGCGGAAATACTTGGACCAGTCTAGGTGCTACGGGAGATTATTACTCTTTCTTGATTCGTTATGTTCCGGGAACAACGAACACCTATATCGCTGCAGGACGTGATTTGGCTACTGGAACGATGGAAGGTTCGGCCTATTCCACTGATGGTGGCTTATCATGGACGATGTTGGATCAATTGGTTTATCACAATGCCTTTGCTATTTGGGATGCGAATACTATTTGGAGCGGTGGCTATCGTGATGCGGCGCAAGCAGCTACTTTCCCAGGCATGTATTTCTATAGTGGAACCCCGTTTGTAACGAGTCCGCAACTAACCTTGGCGAATCCGAATGGCGGAGAAACATTACTAGGCGGTACCAACTATACAATCAATTGGTCGAGCTATCAGGTTGCGAATGTTAAGATCGAATACACGACGAATGGAGGTAATAACTGGAATGCGATCGCAAATAGCGTCCCTAACGTGAATATGTACACATGGACTGTTCCTCAGATTAATTCTACAAATTGTAAAGTACGTATCTCTGATGCGGCTAATACTACCTTGACATCGATGAGTGCAGCGACTTTTAGCATTAGCTCTAATGTCGGAATGAATGAATTATCGCTTGCGTCATTAAACGTTTTCCCGAGTATGTGTAATACAACATTAACCGTGCAAAATGCGAAAGCAAAGCATTGGACAATACTGGCTGCTGACGGTCGTGAAGTGATGAATGGGGAATTGTCTGCGGACAATACTATTGCAGTGAATGCCTTAGTGCCTGCAATGTATGTATTGCGTATTGGGAATGAAAATATCCGTTTTGTGAAGGAATAAGATTATTTCTTCTGCCAGAAAGTAAGCCCGCTTTCCAGTTCGTTCAGCATGCTGATATAACTGCCGAAGCGGGTTTCTGCTATACGGCCGTCGTTGACAGCTTCTTTCACCGCGCAGTTAGGCTCATTGACATGCTTGCAATTATTGAACTTACATTGCGACATTAAGGCGCGCATTTCTGGGAAATATTGAGCGATCTCATGACTTTCGATATCATAGATGCCCAATTCCTTAACCCCCGGTGTGTCGATTACATAGCTGTTATCGTCATAGCTCAGCGCATGGCGTTCAGCGAATGTGGTAGTATGTTGTCCCTTTTCATTATGATCGGAGACGGATTGTGTTTTTAGTCTTAAGCTCGGAATGAGGTGATTGATGAGGGCTGATTTGCCTACACCACTATGACCGCTTAATAAGGTTGTTTTGCTCTTTAAAATAGGCTCTAAAACTTCCAAACCGATTTGCTCTCTAACGGAGATGATATGCACTTGATAGCCTATCTGCTGATAAATATCTTCTGCTTCTGCTAGCTTATCGATTGCATCCTCGTCGTATAAATCTACCTTGTTAAAAACAAGAATGACAGGCACATGAAAGGCCTCCGCCATTGTCGTGAAACGATCGATAAATCCTAATGGAACGCGGGGTTGAACCAAGCTTGTTACCAATAAGGTTTGATCGATGTTAGCGGCGATAATTTGACGATGTGCTTTTTTATGAGGATCGGAGCGCGTGATTAAATTCTTACGTGGTAAAGGACGAATGATAGTCGCAAATTCTCCACTTGCTTCCATTTCAAATTCGACTTTATCACCTACCGCGATAGGGTTGGATGATTTGCTATCGGAGAGTCGAAGCTTGCCTTTCAGACGCGCTTTAACTGTCGTTTTTTGATTTGTATGAATGAGGTACCAGCTGCCCGTTGACTTAATAACAATTCCCGTTTCCATTAGGCGTTCACTTGATGAATAGCTGCTGCAATAGTATTGAGTAAACTTGGATCCTTTTCAATCGCGTTTCCAACTACGATAATATCTGCTCCGGCATTACATGCTGCAAGCGCAGCTTCTGCGCTACGAATACCGCCACCAACCACGATTGGCGCGCTGATATGATTACGAACCTTTTGAATAAGATTAGTTGGGATCGCTTCTTTTGCACCACTTCCAGCGTCTAGATAGAAAAGAGAAAGTCCTAACATTTCTCCTGCCATTGCTGTACAAGCTGCGATGTCAGGCTTGTTTGCAGGAATAGGCATGGTATTGCTGATATAGGAAACAGTCGTAGCAGTTCCTCCGTCGATGAGCATGTAGCCTGTCGACAAAACTTCTATTCCGCTTTGCTTCACCATCGGAGCCGCTTGTACTTGTTGCCCGATTAATAAATCAGGGTTACGTCCGCTAATCAAGGATAAAAATAAGATGGCATCTGCGGCTGCCGTTACTTGCATACCATTGCCTGGAAATAAAATTACAGGGATCGTGCAGTTTGCTTTTATTTGCTGTGCAACGGATTCTAATACATCCTTCGTTAGCAAGCTTCCTCCAAGAAAAAATAAATCAACTTTGGCTGCTACTCCGCGTTCGATTATTCCAGTCAATGAAGCGTTATCGACCTTATCCGGATCGATAAGCACCGCAAATAACTTTTTGTTGTTCGCGTGAGCGTCAAGTATATGTTGTTTAATTTTCATGTTCGATTGGGAAATTATTTCAATGGTTTTTCGATCACTTGTACCACATCCGCTTTATCACCACTTCCATGAACAAAAGCAACCAAGTTGATATGTTCTGCATTCCATAAGGTAGGGATATTATCCATTTGGAAAACATAAACAGGTACAGAACCTTTTTTAGTTTCGTGTGTAATCAAAGTTCCTGTAGAGTTGGTCAACATCTTACGAAGAATATTGTGGTGTTTATCGTAGAAGGTGTCGATTTGGTTACTTACATATTGTGGATTCACGATATGGTCTTCCACTATCATAAAGCTGATATATTGTGGGTCAACGACATCAGAAGTATAATGCAATTCAACACGACTTTTAATCGAACGAGTTGAAGGGTTCCATGAATTGCTCATGGTAATATTGACAGGTGTTGTTCCGTTCAATTCGCTTGTTACTAGGCCTTCCCATACTGCAGGTGGTGATTGAAAGGCTTTGCTTGCAGGAGGGAAAATATGTCGATTAATTAATGCAGTAGGCATACCACTGTATGTTCCAAATAATTTATCGATATCTGTGGATTCTACTGTTTGGAAGTTTTGCGCATTAGCAAAATTATAAGGGTGGGTTAGTGGTTCAATGTTTTCATCCGCCACATGCAAGGTAACGCTCACCACTTTGTCGCCTTGTGCTTGTAGGATAGATTCTGTTGCGTCATGACCGGTCCAACAATTGGTGCAACGAACGCCAGAAAACTCTTCAAGAAGAACGCGTCTGATTTCAGGGGTTTGTGTGATTGCATCAACGTAATAGGAGTCGAGTGCGATACCACTCTGTTTTACCAAGTCGATTTTTGGTCCTTTTTCGGGTGTACATTCGCTGAAAATACTCGCTGCTGCAAATAGGCCTAAGCTGAATAAATAAATCTTTTTCATACGTTTAGAATGTAGTGTTTAAGGTGAATTTCAATCCGCTGAAGGCTGGTTCATAACGACAAACGCCTCCGGTACAAACGATACCGTCTACTTGCTTCACATACGCTAAGGTAAGACGAGTTGCATGTTCGGTACAAGAAACAAAACAGTTGTAATAATGGGCTTGTTCGTGGTTGCTGCTGTGATCAGGGTTAGGTTTAATATTGTACATGTCTGAAAGCGCAAATGACCAACGCGGTGCAATATTATACTCAATCAATCCGAACACCCAAGAACCGTAATCTTGTTTGGTTTCTTGGTATTGTGCTTCTACACGAATAGATTTCTTTTCAGTGAATTTATGTGTCCATTCTGCATACGGAATATAAGACACCAACATTGGTTCAAGAGGTTTTCCTCTGTAGATGGCCAGACTATAATTCATGTATTGAAAGCCAAAATCGTAGAAATTGTTTTTTGATTTTTTTATTTCAATTTCCGCTGAAATCTCTTCATAGATTTTTTGTTTGTTCAACAAGGTGATGTAGGTATAGTTACCGTTCGTTTTAATCCCTTTTTTAGGGGTATAGAAGAAGTCGGCTTCGTAAGCCAATTCTCCTAGTTCTTGTGTCGCTGGCATATAACGTGCTGGAAGACGAAGCGAATTTTGCTTGGATAAAGGTGGCTGGAAGGAAATCATTCCTTTTAGTAATTGCTCATTAGGCGAGGTGCGGAATACAAAATGGTCGGTGCGTTTGAATTGTGCGGTGGCACCAAATCCTTTAACAGAGTAGTTTAACGAGGTAAACATAACGGAGCCGGGAGTATTCGTAAGCTTTCCGACATTGTTATAAATAGCCTCACTTGTTTTGCCCGCATATTCGGCATACCAGCTGAAGTTGCCCAAGTTTAATGTGTTGTAGAACGAGTAGGCGTAAGAGTTGTATTTAGGGATAAAGCGATCTACGTAATTACCTGCCGAGTCAAGATTTGTGTAGGAGTTAATCGTCGTCACGATAGCAGCCATGCTGTTGGCATCTAGCGTGCGGTTAACTATCGAAGCTCCGGGAGTTATTTGTACCGGACCAAAATCAACATAATACTCAGCATTCGCTCCTTTGATAACAGGATTATAGGTTGTGAAAAGATTTTTCTGACGTCCAGAGAAAGCCTTGATATAAAGGTTGTCGTGTAAGAATTTACCTTTTACTTGAAAGCCGAAGGTTGAGTTGTCAATACCTAATCCGCGGTCTTCATACGAACGATACACGATTCCACTTCCGAATTGATCATAGAAATAACCGCCTAATATGGTGATTCCATTTCCTATTTCTTTGGAGGCATTCCAAAATCCAACACCCTGTGCCGAGTAATTTTGTGATGGATTATGCAAATTAGAATTGTTGAATAAGTCAAAGCGGACATTGGCGTTGAAGCCGTTGTTAGAAGCGTACAATAAGTTCAACCAACCTTCACCACCACTCAGTACATTGTCATAAAGAGGATTACCTGCGGCTCCGATAGTCGAATCTCGCTGATAGAAGTTTTGATTAAGTTGGAAGCTGCCGCTAATATGCCCACCAGACGGTAGCAAATGGTTCTGTGCAAGGGAAGCAGTAGCTAAAAAGGCTAAAAATAGAGAGCTGAGTAATCTAAAACGCATTTTTATAGGGTATAAACATTCAAAAATACTAAAAATCAAGGGATTTTCTCATCCTTTTTGTCCTAAAATGCGCCCTTTCGCGAAAATCTCAAAAGCCTTGTTTTTCAAGCTATTTTATCTCGGAATTTTAGTTTTTTTTAAGGAACTTTTTAACTTTGTCCTCCTTGCCTAATTTTGGCAAAAGTTCAAAATCATTCTTCCCGTGAAACTGACATCTCTTGAAGTAAAAGGATTCAAAAGCTTCGCCGACAAAACGGTCGTTCATTTTAATGAAAATATGACTGGTATTGTTGGACCGAATGGTTGTGGTAAATCCAATGTTGTGGATGCCATACGTTGGGTAATCGGTGAGCAGAAAGCAAGAATGTTGCGTTCTAACAAAATGGAAGATTTGATTTTCAACGGATCAAAATCCCGTCATGCTAGTCAGTTGGCCGAGGTTTCTTTAACCTTCGAAAACGACCAACAGCGCTTAGGGACTGAGTTTAGCACCGTACGCATTACACGTATGTATTTTCGTGATGGTGAGTCGGAATATCGTATCAACGACGTTCCTTGTCGATTGAAGGATATTCATAACTTGTTTTTAGATACAGGGGTTAGTTCAGATTCTTACGCGATTATCGAGTTGAAAATGATTGAAGAAATCATCACCGATAAAGAAAATTCAAGACGTCATCTTTTTGAACAAGCGGCGGGAATTTCAAAATTTAAAGAGCGTAAAAAAGAAACGATTTCAAAATTAGAGTCCACACAAGGCGATTTAAATCGTGTGGAGGACTTATTATTTGAGATCGAAGGGAACTTGAAGAATCTAGAGAATCAGGCGAAGAAAACGAAGAAGTATTATGAGTTAAAGGATGTCTACAAACGCGATAGTATCGAGTTGGCAGCCTTTAATGTGGTTCAGTATAAAGAGCAATTCGAAGCGATTAATGGGCAGCAAGAGCAAGAGTCGGATAAGCGTGTGCAGATGGAAGCTGAATTGCAGCAAATGGAGACTGCTTTATTGGCGGAGAAAAATGTTCTTTCGGAGCAAGAGCGCGAGGTAGCACAGAAGCAGAAAGATTTTAATGAGCTCTTGACGCAAATTGCTGGTAAGGAAGGAGAGAAGAAGTTAGCAGAAGAAAAGAGCAAGTTCTTACAAGAAAAGCAAAGTACCTTAAACGAGCAGATTAAGACCAATCAAAGCACGCTCACGGTATTGGAAGAGGAAGTGCAAAGAGCGAACACTCGTCGTGAGGAAATTCACGTGATTCTTTCTACTGCACAAGAATCATTGGAAGCCGCTAAAACTAAATTGGATGAGGTAAGAGCGGCACACGATCAAAAGCGTAAAGCCCTTGCAGACGAAAATCAACGTAAGCAAATCGTCGACAAACAATATTTTGAAGTTGAGAAGGAAGTTGCCGTAAAAGATGCGCAGAAGAATAGCTTGACGAATGAAATCAATCAAGGCTCGCAATGGATGACTACCACTGCCGAACAAAAGGTTGAACTAGAAAAGCAATTGGCGCAGTTAACTGAAGAGGTGGGTGTTTTGGATGCGGCATTAAAAGAGGCTGAAGCGCAAGAGCAAAGTTTACAACAGCAGGTTCGTCAAACACGTGACGAGTTAGATACCTTACGCCAAGCCCTTGCTGGTGAGGCGCGTCAGTTGGATCAAAAGCAAAACGAATATAACTTAACGAAGAGCATGGTAGATAAATTGGAAGGTTTTCCAGATTCTATCAAGTTCTTGAAACAACAAGCGGATTTTCCAAAAGATGCTCCTTTGTTGAGTGATATCATCGCGGTGAAGGAAGAATATAAAGCGGCCGTAGAGAACCTATTGGAACCGTATTTGAACTATTATGTGGTGAATGCTTTAGGGGATGCAATTCGTGCGGTGAACAGTTTGAGTGATGCTAAAAAAGGAAAGGCAAATTTCTTTATTCTAGAAGAGTTAAAAGACTTCAAAGCAGATGGAAAGTTGATTAATAATGCGTTTTCAGCACTTAGTATCACGGAGTCGGATGCGCGCTATCAGAATCTAATTCATTACCTTTTAGGAAAAGTTTATTTCGTAGATAATATTGAAGAAGCGCCTGTAAAAGAAAACGCAGATTGTTTGTTCTTAACGACCAATGCGCAATATCAACGTAGTCGTTTTTCATTAAGTGGCGGTAGCGTAGGATTGTTTGAAGGAAAGCGTTTGGGACGATTGAAGAATCTCGAGAAATTAGCCGAGCAAATCGAAGCCTTACAAAAAGACGTTGAAATTAAAGATGTTGCAATCAAGGCTGCCCAAGATAAATTATCGACCTTAAATCAGGCTTTACAAGGATTTAATCTGAACGCACAGCGTAATGCGGTGAATCAAAAAAATAATGCTTTAATCACGGTTCGTACTAAGTTGGAGAACGTCTCTTTGCAGACAAAAACCAATGAAGAACGTCAGGCGGTTTTGAAGCAGAAAATTGAAGCGGTTGACGCAGATCAAAAGGTGCAGTCAGAGAAATTAGAAGGCTTGCGCACCGAACGTGATGCGTTCCAATTAAGAGTCGATGAATTGACGGTAGCGTATAACGATGCGAATGCCAAATTGCAATCGGAGTCGGAAGCGTTCAATCAAACGAATATTAGTTTTATCCAACAGCAAAACCAATTGCAGACGATAGAACAGGAGTTGCAGTTCAAACAAAATCAAATAAAGAGTCTACAAACACAATCTGAAAACTATCAGCAGCAATTAGCTGGTGCAGATGTAGAGATTGCTCAATTGTTGAAGACTATCGAAGTGTTGGCGAATGAGATGAATGAAATGTTTGAGCGTCGTACTACACAACAAACAGAGCTAACGACGATTGAACAAGCCTTTGCAGGTCATCGTGCTATTGTAGAAGAGAATGAAAATAAATTCCGCTCGCTACAAAAAAGTAAGGAATTGTTAGATCAGGTTTTGAATGATATCAAAGACAAGAACAATAACTTGCGTTTGCAAATGAGTTCTTTGCGTGAGCGTTTGAATTTGGAGTTCCAAATTGAAATCGAAACCTTAATCGAGCGCGGACCGAATCCTGAATTGGATTTCGAGGAATTACAACGTGAGGTATCGAAGAATAAAGAGCGTATTGATAAATTTGGAGAGATCAATCCAATGGCGGTAGAAGCTTTTGAGGAGATGAACACGCGCTATCAATTTATCATTGGTCAGAAAAATGATTTAGTGGCAGCTAAAACGGCCTTAGAGCAGACGATGGCTGAGATTGAATCTTCTGCGAGTGAGAAGTTTATGGCGGCCTTTACGCAAATCAAAGCCAACTTCATCGATGTATTCCAGAAGTTGTTCAACGAAGGCGATCAGTGCGATTTGTACTTAGAGAATCCGAATGATGTTTTGGATAGCCGCATTGAGGTGGTTGCAAAGCCGAAGGGTAAGCGTCCGAGTACGATTACACAGTTGTCGGGAGGGGAGAAAGCACTTACTGCGATTGCTTTATTGTTCTCGCTTTATTTGTTGAAGCCAGCACCATTCTGCGTACTGGATGAGGTAGATGCACCGTTGGACGATAATAACGTAGGCAAGTTCAACAATATGATTCGCGAGTTTAGTAATAAATCGCAATTCATTATTGTAACGCACAATAAGAGCACCATGGCTAGCGTAGACGTAATCTATGGAGTTACGATGACGGAGCCGGGGGTTTCGAGATTGGTACCGGTTGACTTCCGTAGTTTGAACTAAGTTTTTTACGAATATGGAAAAGCCCCGAACAGCAAATGTTTGGGGCTTTTTGCGTTCTATTCGCCGATTTAGGTGGAAAAGATGAAAAAATAAGCCCCTTTTTCTATTTTTCTGTGTACCTTTGCACGTCATTTTACAGGTGAGTTAGGTCGAAATGAACTACTTGCTCACTTGTTTGTTGTAAGAAAAATAGAAAACCAATTGAAATGTCAGCCACTATTGAAAAATTAAGTGAAGTGGTCATCAAGTTTGCCGGTGACTCGGGAGACGGTATGCAATTGACCGGTGGTCAATTTACGAACGCTGCCGCATTGTATGGTAACGATTTAGCGACTTTCCCGGACTATCCGGCGGAAATCCGTGCTCCGCAAGGAACTATTCCTGGGGTTTCTGGTTTCCAGTTGCATTTTAGCTCGAACGAGGTATTTACCCCGGGCGACTTTTGCGACGTGTTGGTTGCTATGAATGCTGCTGCCTTGAAAGCTAACTTGAAGAACTTAAAGAAAGGAGGTATCATCATCGCTAATACCGATGGTTATGATACTAAAAACCTTCGTCTAGCCAACTATCCTGAAGGAGTTAATCCTTTAGAAGATGGTTCTTTAGATGGTTATAAAGTTTATAAAATCGACGTTACTCGTCTTACACGTGAGTCTTTGGCTGAAGTGGCAGGATTGGGTATGAAAGAAAAAGATCGTTCTAAGAACATGTTCGTATTGGGCTTCCTTTATTGGATGTACAATCGTAATATGGACTTCACCGTTAACTTCTTGAATGAGAAGTTCGGCAAGAAGCCAGATATCTTAGAAGCTAACTTGCGCGTATTGAAAGCAGGTTATAACTATGGTGATACTACCGAAACTTTCATGAATCGTTACGATGTACCGAAGGCGAAAGTTGGAGCAGGTACTTACCGTAGTATCATGGGTAATCAGGCGATTGCAATTGGTTTTGTAGCCGCTGCACAACAAGCTAACTTACCTTTGTTCCTTGCTTCTTATCCGATCACTCCAGCAACGGATATCTTACACGATTTGTCGAAGTACAAAAACTTTGGCGTAGAAACGATGCAGTGCGAAGACGAAATCGCTTCAATCTGTGCTTCTATCGGTGCTTCTTATGGTGGAAATTTAGCAATCACTACTTCTTCTGGTCCTGGTATCGCCTTGAAAGGTGAAGCAATGGGCTTGGCAGTAATGATGGAATTACCATTAGTAGTGGTGAACATCCAACGTGGTGGTCCTTCTACAGGTTTGCCAACAAAAACAGAACAAGCAGATTTGTTACAAGCAATCTACGGTCGTAACGGCGAATGTCCGATGATCGTTATCTCTTGTAGCACGCCATCTGACTGTTTTGATGTAGCTATCGAAGCTTCTCGTTTGAGCTTGGAACACATGACGCCAGTTATGTTGTTGAGTGATGGTTATATTGCGAATGGTGCTGAACCTTGGAAATTCCCTAAAGCAGCGGATTTACCAAAAATCAATGTGAAGTTTAAGAAAGCCTTAGAAGAAGGTGAAGAGAAATATTTGCCATACAAGCGTAATGAAAAATTAGCGCGTGCTTGGGTATTGCCTGGTACTCCTGATTTACAACATCGCTTAGGTGGTTTGGAAAAAGATTTCTTGACAGGTGCTGTTTCTTACGATGCAGAGAACCACGAAAGAATGGTGAAAGTGCGTCAAGAGAAAGTAGATAGAGTAGCAGACTTTATCCCAGAACAAAAGATTGAAGTAGGTGCTGAAAAAGGTAAAGTTCTTGTCTTAGGATGGGGTTCTACTTACGGTTCTATCAAATCAACTGTTTTGGAATTAATCGCAGAAGGACATTCAGTGTCACATGCGCACGTACGTTATATGAATCCGCTTCCTAAGAACTTAGGTGATTTGTTGAAGCAATTCGATCATGTATTGATGCCAGAAATTAATAACGGACAGTTCATAAAGATCGTTCGTGATAAGTTCTTGGTTGACGCAAAAGGATACAACAAAATTCAAGGTACACCGATTTCAAAAACTGAATTGAAGTCGTTCATCATTGAAAATTACTTTTCTAAATAATTGTCGAAACAGCGCAAAATAAATTATCATGAGTACAGCAGCAGTTTTAACAGCTAAAGATTTCGCTAACGATTTAGATATTCGTTGGTGCCCAGGATGTGGTGACTATTCCATCCTTAAGCAAGTTCAAACCGTTCTTCCACAATTAGGTGCTTCTATTGAAAATACCGTATTTGTGAGTGGTATCGGTTGTTCTAGCCGTTTCCCGTATTATATGAACACGTATGGTTTGCATACCATCCACGGTCGTGCAACAGCAGTAGCTTCTGGTTTGAAAGCTTCTCGTCCTGACTTAGACGTTTGGATCATCTCTGGTGATGGCGACTCTATGTCTATCGGTGCTGGTCATACGATTCACTTACTTCGTCGTAACCTTAACGTAAATATGTTGGTGTTCAATAACCAAATTTACGGTTTGACGAAAGGTCAATACTCTCCAACTTCTGAAGAGAATAAAATAACGAAATCATCTCCGATGGGTTCGATCGACCATCCATTTAATCCTGCGGCTTTGGCTTTGGGAGCGGATGCTAGTTTCGTAGCTCGTTCTATGGATCGCGATCCTAAACATCTTCAAGAGATGTTGAAGCGTTCGTACAATCACAAAGGAACTTCTTTCTTAGAGATCTATCAAAACTGTAACATCTTCAATGATGGCGCGTTTGAAATCTTCACTGAGAAGAGCTCTAAGAAAATGCAAACATTGTTCGTAGAACAAGGTAAGCCATTAGTGTTCGGTGAAAACAATGAGTTCGGTATCAAATTGAATGGTTTCACACCAACAGTTGTAAACTTGAACGAAGGTCATTCAATGGACGACTTATGGATTCATGATGAAAAGGATTTGAGCAAGGCATCTATCTTGGTGCGCATGTTCGATAATCCTATGTTGGAAGGCGATCATTTACCTCGTCCTTTCGGCGTATTCTATCAGAATGAGCGTCCTACTTACGAATCTGCTTTCCATACTCAAATCGAATCTGTAAAAGGCAAGAAAGCCGATTTAGATGCATTGATTGCTGGTAAAGAGACTTGGACTGTTGCTTAATTAAGAATTAAAAATTAAGAATTAAGAATTAAAGATTGTTATTCTTCTTTCTTTAATTCTAATACGAAATAAAAATCCTCTTGCGGAACCGTGAGAGGATTTTTTGTTTTTAGGAATGAAGGTTAAATGCG